>JAFABA010000201.1 GCA_023426265.1 Bacillota bacterium | reverse complement strand
TTTTCTTTTGCGGGCAGCATGATTTGCTGCTTATATGCGATGATCAGGTCGCGGATATGCTCGGGCGTCTCCGTTACGACAAGCTTGCGCCCGGACATCATGGAGACGATGGTATCCGGCGTCTGCTCCACGAACTCGATCAGGTCACAGTTTACAAAAAAAGATTCGTTGTTTAAACGGCTCAATCGTATCATACATACTCCCATTCTTCGTTTCAGAGGCGCCGGCTCTTATGAGGGGCGCCCCTAAAATAACAGGTATTTCAGATCAGGCGCAGGGGAACTCCTTAACGCTTCAGGTTTACAAGCTCCTCAAGCATGGTATCGGAGGTGGTGATGATACGGGAATTCGCCTGGAAACCCCTCTGTGTGACGATCATGTCCGTAAACTCGCTCGCGAGGTCCACGTTGGACATCTCAAGCGTGCCGGGGGTCAATTTACCCGCAACGCCTTTCCCGGGGGTGTTGTATGTGGCGGTGCCGGAGTTCGTGCTAGCGCGGTAAGCGCTCTGGCCGACCTTTTCCAAAGCGTTTTCATTGTTGAAAGTGGCGATCGCGACGTAGCCGATCGTTACCTTTTCCTTATACTTATCGTTTGGTATGGGATCACCATCCGGATCATCCGGGTCCGGTATGGTTTCCCGTCCGTCAATACCGGTGATGACGCCCTTATCGTCGACGGCCACGTCATAGTAATAATCTGCAATTTTAATCTGGGTGGGAGCCGGGGCAGGGGAGGCGGGTGCTGTCGCTCCCACATACCCGAGCACATATGCGCCGTTTCCGTTAACCAGATAGTCGGAATTATCCGTCCCGAAGTTGCCTGCGCGCGTATAGAACTCCTGTCCGTTGTTCCGGATCACGAAGAAACCGCTGCCGTCAATGGAAAGGTCGAGGGGCACGCCGGTATACTGACTGGCGGAGGGGGTATGCAGCACATCGATGCTGGCCAGAGTGGAGCCCAGGCCGACCTGCTTGGGGTTGGTGCCGCCGGTGGCGGTGGAGTTGCCGGAGGCCGGGCTTAATGTCTGGCTGAAAATATCCTGAAAAATCACCCGGCTTGCCTTATAGCCCGGGGTGTTGACGTTGGAGATGTTATTGCCGATGACGTCCATCCTGGTCTGGTGGTTGCGAAGGCCGGTGATACCGGAGTAAAGGGAGCGCATCATAGTCGTTATCCTCCATTATCAAATGTAGTTGTGTCAGTCGTTTGTAATTTCCGTGATATCGCTCACGGGAAGTTCATGGTCCTCGCCGTCTGTGTCGGTCACAATCGCGTATGATACGCCGTCGCGGGTGAAGAGTTTCTTCACAGTGCCGCTGATATCGTCGCCGTTGGAAACAGTCTTGCCCAACAGGCCTGTGTTGCCCGAAAGCGAGTCGGCGGCGGACGGCTGCTCGACATGGTTTACGCTTACCACGGTGGCGAGGGGATACATCGTACCGTCGACCACCACATAATCGATGCCGCCGCTGCGCAATACGCTCTCGACAATTCCGCTTAGAAAAGTCGGCTTGCCTTCCGAGTCAAACATGCCTATGGTTACGTTTTTACCGACCATGCTATAAGCCTGGCCCTGGGTCATGGTATCGTTCAGCGATTCGATTTGTTCGAGCATGGAGAACTGCGCCAGCTGCGCAATAAAATCCGAGTCGGTGGTGGGGCTCAACGGATCCTGGTTCGCCATCTGCTCAATCAAAAGCTTCATAAACGCATCCTTGTCCAGAGCGGACTTTGCGTTGCGCTCCGCAGCCTGCATGGATTCGAGCGTTCTTGTCATCGATTCAACGGCCGGTGTAGTAGTAGGCATTGCGTTCTCCTTTCAGGCCTGGTATTCCACCGAGCTGTCAAAAGACAGCAGGGCGGAGGTCGCGATAGGGTCGTTCGTCCCGTAAGTTTCCTCTATACCCGGGGTTCGGTAATGTCGTGTCTTGTAAGGGTTTCCCGTTGCCTCCCGGCGCCCTTCGTTCTGGCGCGGATCCGCCGTAAAGGCGGGGGCTTCGTAGAGGACTTCGATCTGCTTTAATTCAATACCCTTTCCCTTGAGCTGTTCGGTGAGCGCCGTCACTTCGTTCTGAATGAGGCCCCTGGTGGAGGCGTCGGCGGCTTTGATTTGGGCAAGCAGGCCTTCCGGCCCTTTTGTGAGCTTAATCACCAGTTCGCCCAAATGCTCCGGCTTGAGGGAAACGGAGAATTCCTGCACGCTTTCGTCGGACCGGAACGACATTCTCTCAACGATATTGGAAATGTTCTCGGCCATGTCCGTCTGCGTCACAACAGGGGAGGGGAGATCCGCTTTCGCATTTTGCACAAGTTCCGGCTGCCGCATGGAAAACGGCGCAGTAACCGCATGGGCGGGGTCAAAGTCCGAAGAGACTGCATTCTTCTGCGGCTGAACCGCGGCTTGCTCGCCGCCTTTTTTAAGAGCCGCCAGCGCCTGCATCAGCTGCGCCAGAGGGTCTTTCTGTTCCGGCGACTTCGCTGCGCTTGCCGGTCCTTCTTCGCTTTCCGGAGGCAGCTTGGCCTTTCCTTCGCCCGTTTCAGCATCCGCGTCCACGGCTTTAGAAAGAAGGCTGCTGTCGGGGGCAAGTTCCGCCTGCTCACCGCTGCCGGCAGCGGAAATGATGCCGCTGCTATTACTTTCGGCATTTTCGGCGTCATTGTTTAGTTTGTTTGTGTCAATGTTGGAAATGCTCGTACTGATCGCAGCGTTTGCCTGGACGGCAAGTTCCGTACCGGCGCTTTGGATATACTCCATGCTCACGCCCGTACTGTTGGCGCCGGCGATATTGTTGGCATTCTCCAAGGAGCAAGCATACTCATTGATCAGCAATTGCAGCGTTTGCTGCGCGTCGTCTGGTATCGCCGTATTGAGCATCCCTGCTTCATTACCGGCAACGGTAAGCACAACGGGCTCCGTGGAATTTTGCGCGTTCAGGATGTTGGTTATCATGCCCTCTAACAGGGCTCTGCCTTCCTGCGTAAGCTCCATTGTGGTTCCGCTACTTTTCAGCAATCCGAATCCTTCGAGAATGTCTGCAATCTTTCCGGTTAACTCCGTAAAATCACAGCATTTGCTGATTTGTTGCTGCAGCGCATCGGCTGCCTGTAAAGGTTCCTGGTTCGTTTTAGCATCTGCCGCTGTATCCGTCCTTACCTGGGAAGCGGCCGCCGTTACGGTCATGCCCTGTTCCGCCGCGGTCTCGCTGTCCTGCGCTTTCGGTTTCGCCGGAGCACTTTTCGCGATTTGGCTTTTTAAAATGCTCTCCCGGATGTCCTGGAAGCTGACGGAAACGGGTTTTGACGTGGTACGCCCGGTTGGGGTAACGATGGGTAAATCTGCTGCTACGTTGTGAACTGGGTTCACGTGTATCATTCACCTCCTAAAATAATATTATTTTTTGGGCGACGGCGTGGGGGAGGGGGCGGGGGGAAGTGAGTTCGCTTCCTTAAGCGCCGCGATCTCCATCATCACGCTGGTCGCAAGCTTTGTTCTCATTTCATTGAGTATCTTCGCCGATTTCTCGCTGTCCATATACAGGAGCAGCAGGGCGATATCGGCCGGGTCTTTTATGCCCTCAAGGGCGTCTGCCGCTTTGCCAGGGGCCATGCCTGCAAACATCTCGACGGCGGTGGTAATATCGATGCGTTTGATTTCAAGCTTCGCCTCAAGCTCATTCAGCTCCGCCTGTTTCTCTTCAATACTGGTCTGCAGCGCCGCAAGATCTTTTTCCTTGTCTGAAATCGCTTTTTCGCGGGCGCTGAGCGCTTTATCGAGTTCCTTTTGCTCCTGGTTTGCTTTTAGCCGCTCCTCAGTTAACGCGGCTTCCCGTTCGGCCAGCGATTTTTCCTGATCCGCCAACGCCTGCGCTTCCTGTTTAACGGCGTTCAACTGGTTTTTGGTGGGGTTCTCCAGTTGGAACGCGCTCACCGCAAAATCCTTTACACCGTAAAGGTCGAAATATAGTAGACCCAATGTGGCAGCGATCAGCAGGAGAAAAACCAGACCTACGACCAAAGCGCCGGAGACTTTCTTTTTCGGTCGTTTCACCCTGGGAACAGGGGAGACACCGCCTTTTGCGGCAGGGACTTTTTGCACGCCCGCCTGTATTTTTTGCGCTTGGCTTGCGGCAGGTTTCGTGGGAGCCGCGGCATTTGCGGAAGAGGCTTGCGCGCCTGCTGTCTTGGTATTCTCGGCCATACTGGTTCCTCGCTTACTGGATTGTTGAGCGGAAAGCGACAAGGTCGCCTATTGCTTTTTCTTCCTCGCGCCGAAGTTCGCTTAAGTACTCCTCGTACTGCTTTTCCCTGAGCTTCTCAAGCGTTTTGAGCTCTTTGCGGTTTTCGATCTGGGCCTGCAGGCATTTTTCCTTTTCCCGCTCGATCTGCATTTTCGTCTGTTTCAACACCTGGAGGGCGGCTTCGAGTTTTTCAAAATAATGCTCGTATTGCACAAGGGTTTGGGAATCCATATCCCCCAGGCGCATCAGCTGCAGACAACGGGCTTTGAGCGCGCTCAGCTCGGATTGGGTATTCTCAATTTCCAGGATTACCCGCCGCAAGCGCTCCATAATGCGCTGCATCTCGATTTTAAGCTGTTTTTCCGTCGCAAGCGCGATGTCATTGACACCTTGCAGCGTAAACGCGAATTTCTTCATGCGTTACCCCGCTTGTTTCCGATCCCGAACAGCAGTTCCTGCGTTTGTTCAAAGCCGAACCGTTCTGCTACGCGCTGCTGGAGCAACGCGTGGATAAGAGGCAGCAGCTCGATTGCGCGGTCAATATTCGGGTCCGATCCACGCTTGTATGCGCCTATGGCGATGAGGTCCTGCGCTTTCTGGTAGGTATAGAGCATGTTGCGCACGAACCCTGCCTGGTCGTAGTGCTCCCGGGATGTGATCTCCGGCATCAGACGGCTGATGCTTGCAAGCACGTCTATGGCGGGGTAATGGTTGCTGTTTGCAAGGTGGCGCGAAAGCACGATGTGCCCGTCGAGTATGCCGCGTACCGTGTCGGCGATGGGCTCGTTCATGTCGTCCCCTTCCACAAGGACCGTGTAAAGGCCTGTGATGGAACCTTTAAACGATGTTCCGGAGCGTTCGAGCAGCTTGGGCATTATGGCAAATACGGAAGGCGTATACCCGCGTGATACGGGTGGCTCGCCGATTGCCATGCCGATCTCCCTCTGCGCCATCGCAAAACGGGTGAGGGAGTCCATCATCAAAAGCACGTTTTTGCCCTGATCCCGGAAATACTCCGCGATGCTTGTCCCAACGCTTGCGGATTTCAAACGCACAAGAGCGGGCTGGTCGGAAGTAGCAACGACTACGACGGAGCGCTTCAGGCCTTCTTCTCCCAGATCGTTCTCCAGGAATGAACGGACTTCCCTTCCGCGTTCACCGATCAATACGATCACATTCACGTCGGATTTCGCGTTGCGGGCGATCATACCCAGCAGCGTGCTTTTTCCAACGCCGCTTCCTGCGAATATGCCCACCCTCTGGCCACGGCCTATTGTGAGCATTGCATCGATCGCTTTGACGCCAAGCGGCAGCACTTCCTGAATGGGTGTGCGGGAAAGCGGGTTGGGCGGCGCGTTTTCAATGCTGTAATACTTGTCCGGCCTGACGTCGCCAAGCCCGTCCATCGGGTGGCCAAACGGATCAAGCACCCGTCCAAGATACTGTTCGCCCACGGGTACGCGCAGCGTATCGCCCGTGCAAACCACCCGGTTGCTGGGGCCGATGCCGGTCAGTTCGCCAAGCGGCATCAAAAGCACTTTGTTTTCTTTAAAGCCCACAACGTCGGCCAGTATGTAATCTTCTTTTCCGAGCCCTGTATAAATGCGGCAGATATCGTTCATATGGGCACATAAGCCCACGCATTCCACCGCCAGGCCGACCACCTGCGTGACTTTACCCACGCGTTCGAAGGTGTCGGTCCGTTCAATCAGATTTTCATATTTGTTGATGTCAAAGAACGGCTTCATCGGCTGAACCCTTGACGCCAAGCGCCTCTTTCAGAATGCCAAGCTGGACGTCCGGCCCTGTTTTGAACAAGCCTTCCTCGGTTTCGAGCAGGATGCCGTATTCAGGGAGCGTTGCGTCCGCAACTACCTTGAAGGGAGCACATTCCATGGAAGCGCGCAGCCAATCCGAACCGTTTTGAAAATACCGCTCGTATGCGGACGGGCTCACGCGAAGGAAGAACCTGCTCTCCTCATTATGGAGCTGAACCGTGCGCTTAACCAATTGCTCAAATATACTATCGTCATTTTTTAATTGGATATTAATAATTTTTTTGGCAATCGCAAAAGAAAGCCGCAGCACGTTTTCTTCAAATGCTGCGTTTACTGCTTGCGTAAATTGATCTGTCTGCAAAAGGATACTTCGCATGAACCCTTCAAACTCGGACTTTTGCGTTTCCGCTTGCTGGTTAAGGAGCTCCATGCCTTCGCTGTAGCCCTTTTGCCACGCTTCTATGCGGATCTGCTCGGCTTGCGTACTGGCCTCGTTTATAATGCAGAACGATTCATATTTTGCGTCTTCGAGCAATTTGGCGGCAGCCGTTTCCGCATCCTTCCGGATGCGGTCGGCCTCATCTTTTGCAAGCTCAAGCACATGCTCGGGCGTCGTCTTCTGCACCTCTTCGGGGGAAGTGTCTTCGGCATGAACGGCAGCTTCCTTTTGGGAAGATTCTTTTCGGGAAGCTTCTTTTTTGGGGGCTTCTTTTAAGTCCTGCTTCGCCGCTTCGGAATGTCTGGGACTTTTTGGGGAAGCATTGTCCGAAGCGTCAGGATGCTGCGCGGCCAATTGCCGCGCAGCATCTTCCGTTTGTTCATGAGGGGGAAGAATAGTCAGGAAGCGGTTGGCGTCGAGGAATTCCACCGATGATTTGTCGATTTTAAACAATCATCTCATCCTCCTTGCTGCGGGAAATGAATATCTCGCCGGCGTCGTCCAGCTTGCGTATGGTATTGACGATCCTCTGCTGCGCCTCTTCCACGTCACGCACACGCACGGGACCCATGTATTCGATATCCTCCTTGATCATATCCTGCAGGCGCTTGGAGGTATTGTCGAATATCGCCTTGGTGACTTCCTTGCCCGCGGTTTTGAGCGCGACGGCAAGATCGCGGTTGTCCACCTCGCGAAGGATGCGCTGTATGGCCTGGTCGGTGAGCTTTGTAATATCCTCGAACACAAACATACGGTTCTTGATTTCCTCCGCAAGTTCCGGGTCCGTTTGTTCCAGCGCGATCAGCAGGCGCTTTTCCGTGCCGCGGTCCACGCTGTTGATGATACTGACCAGGCTGTCGATACCGCCTGCCACCGTCTGGTTGCCCAGCATCATCGAGGAAAGCCGGTGTTCGAGCACACGCTCGGTATCCTTCACATATTCGTGGGAGGTCGCGCCCATGTTCGCTATCCTTATGATGACGTTTGCCTGCTTTTCAGAAGGAAGGGAAGCAAGCACGGGCGCCGCCTGTTTGGGTTCCAGGTAGGAAAGTATCAGTGCGATCGTCTGCGGATGCTCGTCCTGCAGGAAGTTGTATATCTGCGAGCTGTCCGCGCGCCGCACAAAGTCAAAAGGGCGTACGCGTAATGCCGAGGATAACCGGGAAATCAGTTCGTTTGCCTTCGCCTCGCCAAACGCCTGGTCCAGAAGCTCTTTGGCGTAGTCGATACCGCCTTCGGATATGAATTTTTGCGCCATGCAAATCTCGTAAAATTCGTTGACGACGGCGTCTTTGAGTTCCGGGTCGATACGCCGCACGCTGGTAATGGCCAGCGTAAGCTGCTCCACTTCCTCCTCGGAAAAGAACGGGTATAATTTCGCTGCATGGTTCTTGCCCAAAGAGATCATTAAGATTGCAGCTTTTTCTTTGGATGAGAGACCTTGGGCTGCCATAAGCATCCTCCGTTTTTCAATCTCAGTTAAGATGGCAGGGGCGATGATAAAAGCGCATCATGCGGATGCTACTTCGTATCGTCGCTGAGCCAATTGCGTAAAAGCTGTACCACGGCGTCCGGGCTCTTTTCGATGTATTTCTCCAGCGAGGAAAGCGTGGTGTTCTCTATTTCCGGTATCTCGGGCACCTCTACAGGTTCCGGTTCCTCGATGGTGGGCAGGATATCCTCTTCGCCCGCCTGGAGGTCCATCATGGAGCCCGGCTCTTCGTTTACCGCATACATGACAGGCGCAGGCTTCTTGCGCAGCGTTGCGACGGCCAGAAGCCCAATCAGGAATACAAGTACGACTGTGCCCGCGGTAATAAGCGTTCTCATGGTGGAGGCGCTTACTGCCTGGCTCATCATTTCCTTTTGGGAATTGAACGCTTCCTCAATGCCGGGCCCTTCGTCTGTTTCAAGCTGGAAGAAGGGGATCATTTCCACGGATACCTTGGCTGTTTCCACGCCGATGGCATTGGCCACGAGGCTTTGCACGTTCTCCGAATAATCTTCCTCCATATCGGTGCCGTTGATGACCACGCCTACGGAAAGGTCGAGCACCTGACCCTGCGCGTTATCGATCTGCGTTCTCGTTTCGTTCAGTTCCAGGTTGGTTTCACGGCTGACCTTGCTGTAAATCGAATCCTCGTCCGTTTCCAATTCCGGATAGATGGTTGTGGTGGAAGTTCCGCCGCTCGAGTCCATACCTGGTACGCCGGTGGCGGCCGCGTCGCCCTTAATGCTTTCGGCCAGTTCCTGCATGCTGACGGCAAGACCCTCGGTTCCGTTTTCAAGCGGGGGCGCAAATTCCACACTTTCCGATTTTTGCTTATCAAAGTTAAGCTTGACGCTGACTTCCGCAAACACCCGTCCTTCTCCAAAAACGGGGGTTAAAAGATTGATGACCTGTTGCTGAATTCTGTCCTGCACGGTATTTTGCAGCGCAAGCTGCGTACCGATCATTTCGTAGGTCTGCTGTGCGGTCTGAACCGGTTCCTCTTCAACTTCGTCTAAGCTATAAAGCTTCATATTGGAATCTACGATTCTGACGTCATCCAGGCTCAGGCCGGAAACGCTTTTGGATACAAGCTCCGCGATCGTGCGCGCCTCGGAGGGTTCCAATTCGGCGCCTTCCTTTATCTTCAACAGCACGGAAGCGGAGGCCGGTTTTTCATCTTCAGACAATACATAGGCGCTTTCCTGCGCGAGCGAAAGGCTGACTACCGCGTCGTCTATTTTCTCCATCTTTTTGATGACTTGTCCCAGGTTTTCCTGCAGTTGGAACTGGTAATAGACGCGCTTTTCCATGTCGGTCATGCCCAGACCCGACGCGTTGGAGAAAATATCAAAATTCAGGCCGCTTTTGGGATATCCATCCGCGGCAAGCTGCATACGCACGCTGTCCGCCTGGTTGCTCTCCACCAATATGGTATCGGTGCCCTGTGGCTTGGCGTCCACATCCATTTCTTTCAGCAAAGAGAGTACTTCGCCTGCGTCCTGGGCTTCCATACCGCTGTAAAGCACCGTATAGGATTTCTGGTTGAGCAGCACGCTTGCGGCAACCACGATGGCTACCGCTAAAAAGGCAAAAACAAAAAATCTCGTTTTTTGACCTTTTTCAAGATTTTTAAAATATTCGGCTATCTTGCCGAAGGTGTTTTTAAAAAAATCACCCAATTGCATTCACCTATACTATCGTATTTTTTTGCTGCTTTCCCTGCGCACGACAAAAAAAGCCCCCCCAAAAACACAAGATGCTGTATATAATCCCACAATAAAACACAATTCTACATATGTATTGTATACGTCATAAGTTGCAGATTCAATAGTTTTTTGGTGAATACTGTCTCAGCTTCTGATCAAGTGGGAAAATTCCAAGAAATTTTTATAAATGGCGCTAAAGTACCATAAAAAAGAGCCGATGTATATACCAAACGTCAGGAAGG
>JAFABA010000112.1 GCA_023426265.1 Bacillota bacterium | reverse complement strand
CCGCGTTGCCGGACTGCGCAAGCGCCATCGTGATGGCCGCCGTCAGGGTCGTCTTGCCGTGGTCAACGTGGCCGATGGTGCCGATGTTTACGTGCGGTTTCGTACGCTCGAATTTTGCCTTTGCCATGGTAGTCATTCCTCCTAAATACTGGTTATTTCTGTTATACGCACTTCCGGTGCGCTTTCAATGCCTTTTGGGGTTAGCGCCCTTTCCCTGTCACCTTGGCGGCGACGTTGGTGGGCACTTCCTCATAGTGGTCAAACTGCATGGTGAACGTGCCGCGGCCCTGCGTGCGGCTTCTCAGATCCGTCGCATAGCCGAACATTTCGGACAGCGGGCACATGCCGTGGATCGCCTGGCCGTTGCCGCGCGCTTCCATGCCTTCGATGCGGCCACGACGCGCGTTGATGTTGCCTATGACGTCGCCCATGTAGTCCTCGGGCACGATGACCTCCACCTTCATCATGGGCTCAAGCAGCACGGGCGCGGCCTTAGATGTCGCTTCCTTCAGCGCGAGAGAGCCCGCGATCTTGTAAGCAAGCTCGCTACTATCCACCTCGTGGTAGCTGCCGTCAAGCAGCGTCGCCTTGAAGTCCACCAGCTCGAACCCGCCAAGGGGCCCGCTGCGGGCGGCCTCCTGTATGCCCTGGTCGATGGCCGGGATGTATTCCTTGGGAATTACGCCGCCGACCGTAAGGTTTTCAAACGCATACCCGGCGCCGGGCTCCTGCGGCGAAAACTCCACAACGCAGTGGCCGTACTGGCCATGGCCGCCGGTCTGGCGCACATAGCGGCCCTCGGCCTTGACGCCCTTGGTGATGGTTTCGCGGTAGGCGACCTGGGGTTTGCCCACGGTGGCCTCCACGCGGAACTCGCGGATCAACCGGTCCACGATGATTTCCAGATGCAGCTCGCCCATGCCCGCGATGATGGTCTGCCCCGTTTCCTGATCCGTATAGGTCTTGAACGTAGGGTCTTCCTCCGCAAGCTTCACAAGCGCAAGCGTCATCTTATCCTGCCCGGCCTTGGTCTTGGGCTCGATGGCCACACGGATAACGGGGTCCGGGAATTCCATGGACTCGAGCAGCAGCGGCTTCTGTTCGTCGCAGAGCGTGTCGCCCGTAGAGGTATCCTTGAACCCGCCGATTGCGGCGATATCGCCTGCGTACACCTCTTCCACCTCGGTGCGGGCGCTGGCGTGCATCAGCAGGATGCGGCCCACGCGTTCGCGTTTGCCCTTAGAGGCATTATAGACATACGTTCCGCTCTTGAGCGTGCCGCTGTACATGCGGAAAAACGTCAGCTTGCCGACATACGGGTCGGTGACGATCTTGAATGCAAGCGCGGCGACCGGTGCGGTATCCGAAAGCTCGGTTGTGACGATACCTTCCCCGTCCACTTCCTTGCCCTGCGCGGGCGGGATATCAAGCGGAGAGGGCAGGTAGTCCACAATCGCGTCCAGCAGCAGCTGTACGCCCTTGTTGCGGTAGGATGTGCCGCAGCATACGGGCACGACGGTGTTCGCGATGGCGGCTTTTCGTAAGCAGGTACGGATTTCGTCCGCGGTGAAGTCTTCGCCGCTTAAGTATTTTTCCAGCAGCGCTTCGTCCTGTTCCGCAACGGCTTCCACAAGTTTTGCGCGGTATTCCTCGCAAAGGCCCAGCATATCCTTGGGAATCTCTTCTTCGCGGATATCCACGCCCATGTCGTCGTAATAGACCTCGGCCTTCATTTTGATGAGGTCGATGATGCCGCGGAAGTCCGCTTCCGCGCCGATGGGAATCTGTATGGGCACGGCGTTCGCACCCAGGCGTTCCCGCATCATTTTTACGACATTAAAAAAGTCCGCGCCGGTGATGTCCATTTTGTTGACGTAGGCGATACGGGGGACGCCATACTTGGTCGCCTGGCGCCAAACGGTTTCGCTTTGCGGCTCCACGCCGCCCTTGGCGCAGAATACTGCCACAGCGCCGTCGAGCACGCGCAAAGAACGCTCCACTTCAACGGTAAAGTCCACATGGCCCGGCGTGTCGATGATGTTGATGCGGTGCTCCCGCCAGTAGGCGGTGGTTGCTGCGGAAGCGATGGTGATGCCGCGTTCCTGCTCCTGCACCATGAAATCCATCGTAGCGGCGCCTTCATGCACCTCGCCCACCTTGTGGATCTTGCCCGTGTAAAAAAGGATACGTTCGGTGGTCGTGGTCTTTCCGGCGTCGATATGCGCCATAATGCCTATGTTTCTGGTCATTTCCAGGGATGTCTGTCTAGGCATGGGCACGTTCCTTTCCGTTAAAGGGACAATGAGTAGTAACCATAAACAAAAAATCTTTCCTCCAATGGATCAAAAGGGTAGTTCTTTCACATGAAAACAAACCGCGGATACGGCAAGGCCGTATCCGCGAACCTTCGGCTTACCAGCGATAGTTTGCGAACGCCTTGTTGGCTTCGGCCATCTTGTGGGTGTCTTCCTTCTTCTTGAAGGCGTTGCCGGTCTGGTTGGCGGCATCCATGATCTCGCCCGCAAGGCGCTGCATCATCGTACGCTCACCGCGGTTGCGGGAGTAGGCCACGAGCCAGCGAAGTCCCAGCGTCTGACGGCGCTCCGGGCGAATCTCGATGGGGACCTGGTAGGTGGCGCCGCCCACGCGGCGGGCCTTGACTTCCAGCACGGGCATGATATTGCCCATGGCCTGTGTAAACACTTCAAGGGGCTCCCGGCCAGTCTTTTCACGCACGATATCGAACGCGCCGTAGCAGGCCTTCTGCGCGGTGCCGCGCTTGCCGTCGAGCATGACCTGGTTGATAAGCTTGGTCACGACGACGCTGTTATAAATGGGATCCGCAAGCACTTCGCGCTTGGGTATAAAACCACGTCTTGGCATAGTCTATATTCCTCCTTACTTCTTCGGGCGCTTTGCGCCGTACAAGGAGCGGGACTGCATGCGCTTTGCAACGCCGGCAGTATCGAGCGCGCCGCGGATGATGTGATACCTGACGCCCGGCAGATCCTTTACGCGGCCGCCGCGGATGAGCACAACGGAGTGCTCCTGCAGGTTGTGGCCGATGCCGGGGATGTAAGCGGTACCCTCGAGGCCGTCCGTCAGACGGATACGGGCGATCTTACGCAGAGCGGAGTTCGGCTTTTTCGGGGTCATGGTACGCACGGCGGTGCAAACGCCCCTGCGCTGGGGACGCTTCTTGAGTATGGGGGAGTTGGACTTGTACTCCACCTGCTCCCTGCCCTTGCGGATCAATTGGTTGATCGTAGGCATTCTATTTCCTCCTAATATTATCCAGTCGCTTTTTCGTTCGGGGCCAGCGCCCGGCCTTCAGCATTGGCCAATAGGCTCTCTGGCAGTGCAACGCGCTGCGGCTCCCTGCCGCGGTATCTATGTGTCAAGAAAACTCCCTGCAACCCCTTGAGGGAGAGATCAACGAATGATTGCGGCGCTTTTGAAGCGCATCCGGCTGTTAACCGGTGTTTAAGGCTACTTGCACACTCCCGCGCATGCAGCGCCGGCTTCGACTATAGCCTTCATATTATTGCGGCGGCTGTATCACGCGAACTCCCGCGCATGCAGCGCCGACTTCAATGCCGCACAGCACGCCAAGCTCCCGCATGGTATTCACCGTTTCCACGGCCATACCGTGTGCCTCGCATGCAGCGCGCAGCCTGTTCTGCAGGTACGGCTCCGTATCCAGCGCGATGTACACGCGCCCGAGCGTGCCCGCTTCCAAAGCCTTGAGCACCTGCTTGGTGCCGACCACGGCGTTCTGCAAACGGTCCGCCATTCCATACGCCCCTTTCGCCTGACCCGCGCATCCCGTTTTCCCCCGAAAAATCAAGGGAAAGTAAGATACGCATGGTGCTTTGGGAGAACAAACGTCCCGTAAAGGCGCACCATGCGTATTTTATCATCCAGTCGGGGTGTTGTCAAAACCTTTTTTAGGCAACCGCACAGTTACGCGCAGCGGGGGCTATTGCTCCACGGGGCAGATCGCATCCTCGGGCGTTCCGGTACCCACACCCATATGCATGCGCTTCTTTACAAATACCAGCCGGAGGCGCTTGCCGTTGACGTTGATGGGGAACCAGCCGGTCTCCTTCATCTGCCGGAGAATGGGCAGGTTGAACGGGTCCAGTTCCGTCTGCTTCGCGTAGCGTTTTTCAAGCACATTGGAAAGCACCCGGCCCACGATGGCCGAGACAACCACCAATACGAGAAACAGCGCAAACGGCACCAGCATCGCGATGCGCTCCAACGCGTCGGATACGCCGGGCAGCATCAGCGCGATCAGCGTGAGTATGCCCACAAACAGCGGCAGCAGTATGGGCAGATACTCCAACGTTAGGATGCGCTTGCGGCAGGCGTTACATACAGAGATTTGCACCGGCAAAAGGGAGCCGACCGCCGATTTGATCTTGAGGCCGATGATGGAGCGCTTGGTGCGCTTGGGTTCCACATGCCCCAGGTCCATCAGCCCGTAGTAGGCGCGCTTATTGGGATGCGGCTTTTTGCAAAGCCTGCATTCGTCGGTGTCAAAGAGCGGGTGTATGCCGCCTTCGGGCAGCAGGGAGGACAGTACGTCCAAATCATGGGCGACCTGCTCGCTCTCCTCGTCCTTGCCGTTCATGATGCAAACCTCGCAGGAGGGCATATTGAGAAGATCGCAGTGCGGGGTATGGTAGAGCCTGCACTTTTCGTTGGTGATCACACGTTTCATGGCGCTCTCCCTTATACGTTGGAGGTGTTTTCGCTTACCTCAACGTTCTTATACCGCTTGAGCCCGATGCCCGCGGGAATCAGCTTGCCGATGATGACGTTTTCCTTCAGGCCGACAAGCGGATCGATCTTGCCCTTTATGGCGGCCTCGGTAAGCACGCGCGTCGTCTCCTGGAAGGAGGCGGCGGACAGGAACGAGTCGGTCGCCAAGCTCGCCTTGGTGATACCCAAAAGCTTGCGCTTTGCGATTGCCGGCTGGCCGCCGTTCATGATGACGGCCTCGTTCTCGCGCTCGAAGCGGAATATGTCGATGAGCTCGCCGGGCAGCATTTCCGTATCGCCCGCGTCCTCAATCTGGACCTTTCGGAGCATCTGGCGGATGATGATCTCGATATGCTTATCGGAGATCTCCACGCCCTGCAGGCGGTACACGCTCTGGACTTCCTTGAGCATATAGGCCTGCACGCCCTTGACGCCCTTGATTTTCAGGATGTCGTGCGGGTTGATGGAGCCTTCGGTCAGTTCGTCGCCCGCCTCCACCACGTCTCCGTCGCGCACCTTGAGCTTGGAGCCGAACGGGATGAGGTAGGTTTCGCTTTCGCCGTCCTCGTTGGAGATGATGGCTTCGCGCTTTTTCTTGCTGTCGCTCAATTTGACGACGCCGTTGATTTCGGAAATCACAGCCAAGCCCTTGGGCTTTCTCGCCTCGAAGAGTTCCTCCACGCGGGGAAGACCCTGCGTGATATCGTCTCCCGCGACGCCGCCGGTATGGAACGTACGCATCGTCAGCTGCGTGCCCGGTTCGCCGATAGCCTGCGCCGCGATGATGCCCACCGCTTCGCCGATGTTGACCTCATTGCCGGTTGCAAGGTTGGAACCATAGCATTTGGCACAAATGCCGTGCTCGCTGCGGCAGGTAAACACCGTGCGGCAGGTGACGGATTCCAAGCCAAGCTTGTTAATCAGCTTGCACTCTTCCACATCAAGCAAAGAGTTTGCTTTTATGAGTATCTCTCCGGTCTCCGGGTGTACAATATTTTCTGCCGCATAACGGCCAAGGAGACGGTCCCCAAGAGGCTCTATCACCTTGTTTCCTTCATGGATCGTGGTGAAACGCATGCCTTTGACAGCCTCGCCGCGCACGGCGAAGCAATCCTCCTCGCGCACGATCACGTCCTGGGAAACGTCCACAAGGCGGCGGGTGAGGTAACCGGAGTCCGCGGTTCGAAGCGCGGTATCCGCCAAGCCCTTGCGCGCGCCGTGCGAGGAAACAAAGAACTCAAGCACCGTGAGGCCCTCGCGGAAGTTCGCGCGGATGGGCACCTCGATGATCTGGCCGGACGGGTCCGCCATGAGGCCGCGCATACCGGCCAGCTGGCGGATCTGCGCGGTGCTGCCGCGCGCGCCGGAGTTTGCCATCATGTAAATCGGGTTGTACGGGTCAAGCGACTTCATCAGCGCGTCGGTGACGTCGTTTGTCGTCTTTTCCCATACCTTGATGACACGCTGCTTGCGCTCCGCGTCCGAGAACAGACCGCTGCGGAAGAGCCCGTCGATATTGTCCACTTCCTTTTCCGCCTGCTGCAGCAGTTCCGGCTTTTCCTTGGGGACGGTGATGTCCTGGAAGCCGACGGTGATGCCGCCGCGCGTGGAATACTGGAAGCCCAGCTTCTTGATGTTGTCGAGCACCTCGGAGGTGATGGTGGGGCCGTGCTTTCTGTAGCAGCTGTCCACGATCTTGCCAAGGTCCTTCTTAAGCACCAGGCGGTCAATCTCCAACTGGAAGATGTTCTCTTCGTTGGTACGGTCCACATAGCCAAGGTCCTGCGGGATGGCGTTGTTGAAGAGCAGGCGGCCGACGGTGGTTTCGATCACCTTGCGGCGCTTTTCCCCGTTTATGGTACGCTCCACACGCACCTTTACGCGGGCCTGCAGCGAGACGACGCCCGTCTGGTAGGCCATGAAGGCTTCGCTTTCGCTGTGGAACGCCTTGCCTTCGCCCTTTGAGCCCGGGCGGTCCAAAGTCAGGTAATAGCAGCCGATAACCATGTCCTGCGTGGGGGAAACGACCGGCTTGCCGTCCTGGGGTTTTAATATGTTGTTGGAAGCGAGCATCAGGAAGCGCGCTTCCGCCTGCGCTTCCACGGAAAGCGGAACGTGCACGGCCATCTGGTCGCCGTCGAAGTCCGCGTTGTACGCAGTGCAGACGAGCGGATGCAGCTTCAATGCGCGGCCTTCCACCAGCACCGGCTCAAACGCCTGAATGCCCAGGCGGTGCAGCGTCGGCGCGCGGTTCAAAAGCACCGGATGGTCCTTGATGACGCTTTCCAATACGCCCCAGACCTCGGGGCGCACGCGCTCCACCATGCGCTTGGCGGACTTGATGTTGTGGGCGTGGCCCTCTTCCACAAGCTTCTTCATCACGAAGGGCTTGAAGAGCTCAAGCGCCATTTCCTTGGGCAGGCCGCACTGGAACATTTTCAGATCCGGGCCCACCACGATAACGGAACGGCCGGAATAGTCCACGCGTTTGCCCAAAAGGTTCTGCCTGAAACGGCCCTGCTTGCCGCGCAGCATATCCGAAAGGGATTTTAACGGCCGGTTGCCGGGGCCCGTCACCGGGCGGCCGCGGCGGCCGTTATCTATAAGCGCGTCCACCGCTTCCTGGAGCATGCGCTTTTCGTTGCGCACAATGATATCCGGCGCCTTTAACTCCAACAGCCTCTTCAGGCGGTTGTTGCGGTTGATGACGCGGCGGTATAAATCGTTGAGGTCGGAGGTCGCAAAGCGGCCGCCGTCGAGCTGCACCATGGGGCGCAGTTCGGGCGGGATGACCGGCACGACGTCGAGTATGATCCATTCCGGTTTGTTGCCGGATTTTAAGAACGCTTCCACCACCTCAAGGCGTTTGATGGCGTTGGCGCGCTTCTGGCCGGAAGCGTCCCGGATTTCGTCCCTGAGCTGCTGATTGAGCTCCGGAAGCTTAATCTGCTTCAATAATTCCTTGATGGCTTCCGCGCCCATGCCGGCCTTGAATGCCTTGGGGCCGTACTTCTGCTGGGCTTCGCGGTATTCCTTATCCGTTAAAAGGCTCTTGTGTACGAGCGGTGTCGTACCCGGATCGACGACCACAAAGTTCGCGAAATAGAGAATCTTCTCCAACGCCCGCGGGGACATATCCAGCAGCATCTTCATGCGGCAGGGGATGCCCTTGAAGTACCAGATGTGGGAGACAGGCGCCGCAAGCTCGATATGGCCCATGCGCTCGCGCCTGACCTTGGCTCTTGTGACTTCCACGCCGCATTTGTCGCAGATAACGCCCTTATAACGCACCCGCTTGTAGCGCCCGCAATGGCATTCCCAATCCTTGGTGGGCCCGAATATGCGTTCGCAGAACAGTCCGTCCTTTTCGGGTTTGAGCGTGCGGTAGTTGATGGTTTCCGGTTTCTTGACCTCGCCGTGGGACCACTCTCTGATCTTATCCGGAGATGCGAGGCCTATCTGTATCGCATCGAAATTCGTTAGTTCAAACAATTCGTGTCTCTCCCTTCCCGCACTCACTCATCGAGATCGTCGCTGGATTCGTCGCCCAGCAACAGCTCGTCATCCAAATCTTCATCCTCTGATTCCTCGTCGAACTCCTCAAAGTCGTCAAACTCGGAGAAATCGCCCGCGCTCGGCCTGAGTATGGGCGGCGCGTCCTCGGTGCCCGCGATGTTGACGTCGATGACGGAGGGTTCTTCCTCGTCCACCGATTCGCCGATCTCAATGACCTCGCGGGTATCGGAGAGGACCTTGATATCAAGGGCAAGCGACTGCAATTCCTTGATGAGCACCTTGAAGGATTCGGGCACGCCCGGCTGCGGCACGTTTTCGCCCTTGACGATGGCTTCGTAGGTCTTGACGCGGCCCACGACATCGTCGGACTTGACGGTGAGGATCTCCTGCAGCGTGTTCGCCGCGCCGTACGCTTCAAGCGCCCAGACTTCCATTTCGCCGAAACGCTGGCCGCCGAACTGCGCCTTGCCGCCCAGAGGCTGCTGCGTTACCAGCGAGTACGGGCCGGTGGAACGCGCGTGAATCTTGTCGTCCACCAGATGCGCAAGCTTGAGGTAGTACATGTAGCCGACGGATATGCGGTTCTCAAAGGGTTCGCCGCTGCGCCCGTCGAACAATTCCGTCTTGCCGTCTTCGTTAAATCCGGCCTGCCTGAGGTGGAATTTGATATCCTCCTCCGTCGCGCCGTCGAATACCGGGGTGGCGATGTGCCAGCCCAGTTTCCTCGCGGCAAGGCCCAAATGCAGCTCAAGCACTTGCCCGATGTTCATACGGGAAGGCACGCCGAGCGGGTTCAATACGATCTGCAGCGGGGTGCCGTCGGGCAGGAAGGGCATATCCTCCTGCGGCAGAATGCGGGAAATAACGCCCTTGTTCCCATGGCGGCCCGCCATTTTATCGCCGACGGAGATTTTGCGCTTCTGCGCGATGTAGACGCGCACCAGCTCGTTGACGCCGGGGGAAAGCTCATCCTTGTTTTCGCGGGTGAACACCTTGACGTCCACAATGATGCCGTCCTCGCCGTGCGGTACGCGTAAAGACGTATCGCGCACCTCGCGCGCCTTTTCGCCGAATATGGCGCGCAGCAGGCGTTCCTCCGCGGTCAGTTCCGTTTCGCCCTTGGGCGTGACTTTACCAACGAGGATATCGCCGCTCCTTACTTCCGCACCGGGGCGGATGATGCCGTTTTCGTCGAGGTTCGCAAGCGCGTCTTCGCCGACGTTCGGGATATCGCGCGTGATTTCTTCGGGCCCGAGCTTGGTGTCGCGGGCTTCGGTCTCATGCTCCTCGATGTGGATGGAGGTGAACACGTCGTCCTTCACCAGCTCTTCGCTGATGAGCACGGCGTCTTCGTAGTTGTAGCCCTCCCATGTCATGAAGCCGATCAATATGTTGCGCCCAAGCGCGATCTCGCCCATGTCGGTGGAAGCGCCGTCGGCCAGCACCTGGCCTTTTGCCACATGCTCGCCCTTCTCCACGATGGGGCGCTGGTTCAGGCAGGTCCCCTGGTTGGAGCGCTGGAACTTCGTAAGCTTGTAGGTCTTAAAGGAGCCGTCCTTGTGGGATTTCACAACGATCTTGCGGGCCGAAACGCTCGCGACTTCGCCGTCCTCCTGCGAGATGATGACGACGCCGGAATCGTGCGCGGCCTTGTATTCCATACCGGTGCCCACCACGGGCGCCTCGGGAACCAGAAGCGGCACAGCCTGGCGCTGCATGTTGGAACCCATCAGCGCGCGGTTCGCGTCGTCGTTCTCAAGGAACGGAATCATGGCTGTCGCCACCGAAACCAGCTGCTTGGGTGAAACGTCCATATAATCGACCTCTTCGCTCTTGACCTCGATGATCTGGTCGAGCAAACGGGCGACGACGCGGCTCTTTTTGAACCAGCGGGTCTCCGAGTCGATGGGTTCGTTCGCCTGCGCGACGATGAACGGATCTTCCTCGTCCGCGGTCAGGTATTCGATTTCGTCGGTAATGATGTGAGTCTTCGCGTCCACCCTGCGGTACGGGGCTTCAATAAAGCCATACTCGTTGATGCGCGCGTAGGTGGAAAGCGAGTTGATCAAGCCGATGTTCGGACCTTCCGGCGTCTCAATGGGACACATGCGGCCGTAATGCGAATAGTGCACGTCGCGCACGTCGAACGTCGCGCGCTCACGGTTCAAGCCGCCGGGGCCGAGAGCGGAAAGACGGCGCTTATGCGTCAGCTCCGCCAACGGGTTCGTTTGGTCCATGAACTGAGAGAGCTGCGAGGAGCCGAAGAACTCCTTGATGGCAGCGGTCACAGGACGAATGTTAATCAGGTTAGAAGGCATGGCTACGTCCATGTCCTGCAGGCTCATGCGCTCGCGCACCACGCGCTCCAGGCGGGTGAGGCCCACGCGCAACTGGTTTTGCAGCAGCTCGCCCACGGAACGGATGCGGCGGTTGCCCAAGTGGTCGATATCGTCGATGGTGCCGATGTCGTAATTGAGGCCGATCAAGTAGCTGATGGAGGCCACAATATCATCCGGCACGATGTGGCGCGGAATGAGATCGTACACGTGCTCCTTCAAAAACGCCTTCTTGCCCGCGTCGTCCATGCTTTCGCACTCTTTCAAGAGCTGCATCAGCGTGGGGAAATGGACGTTTTCGTTGAGGCCCGCTTCCATGGGATCAAACGGCAGTATGTTGCGCGGGTTGATGAACTGGTTGCCCAGTACCTTGACACGCTTGTTTTCAAAGCGCAGCCATACGTAGGGCACGCCCGCGTTTTCAATTTCCTTCGCTTTTGCGCGGGTAACGACCTGGCCCGCTTCCACCACGATCTCGCCCGTGATAGGGGAAATGGCGGCTTCGTCGAGCGTCTGGCCGGAAATACGCCTTGCAAGCGAAAGCTTTTTATTGAATTTATAGCGGCCCACACGCGCAAGGTCGTAGCGCTTGTCAAAGAACAATGAGTTCAACAGCGTGCGCGCGCTTTCCTCCGTGGGAGGTTCGCCCGGACGCTGGCGTTTGTAGATTTCAATAAGGCCCTCTTCCACGGAAGAAGTGCCGTCTTTTTGCAATGTCAGCGACAGGCGCTCATCCGGCCCCAAAAGCTCTTCGATCTGCGCGTTGGTGCCATAGCCCAAAGCGCGAAGCAGAGCGGTAATATGCACCTTGCGCTGGCGGTCGATTTTGACCCACAGCACCTCGTTACTATCCGTTTCATACTCCAGCCACGCGCCGCGGTTGGGAATGACCTGCGTGGAAAAAAGCTGCTTGCCCGCCTTATTGTCGATGGCCTTGGAATAATATACGCCAGGCGAACGCACAAGCTGGCTGACGATCACGCGCTCCGCGCCGTTGATGATGAACGTGCCCTGTTCGGTCATCAGCGGGAAATCGCCCATGAACACTTCCTGCTGTTTGACCTCCCCGGTTTCCTTATTAATAAGGCGCACGATAACTTTAAGAGGAGCCGAATAGTTGACGTCCCGCTCCTTGCACTCTTCCACGGAATATTTTGGGTTGTTCCGGTCTATATAATAATCAACGAACTCCAGTACCAGTTTCTCGGAATAATCCGTAATGGGCGAGATGTCGTTGAGTACCTCCCGAAGATCCTCTGCCAGAAACCGTTCGAACGAATTCTTTTGCACTTCGATCAGATCCGGCATATCCAGGACTTCGTTGATCCGGGAGAAGCTCATACGTGTCCGCTTCCCCATCTTCACCTCATGCACCATCGCGTTCACTCCTAACCGATGCATACGCATCAAAATGATTCAAATAAGAAAGTGCCCACCCCAAACCCCGGCAGCATGGGCGCTTTTGCCAATGTACCGTTTGGAGTATTGCCAAATGGGTGATCATATAAACCTTATTGCCCCGCTTTCGCCAAAAAGGGAAAAGGCGCACATCATCCCATACATGTGCAGTTTATAATAATATCATTGCTGCACACAAGTGTCAATATATAATTTTCTTGAGAGGAAACTCTATTTCCCGGGGGTGCCGCATTAAGCATTTTCAATGCATAATGCGAAAGGCAGCAGGGTTCTAAAATCGATCCATCGGATCGATTTCGCCCCATTCGGGGCGCGAGCCCCGGCTGCCACGCTAAGCGCCCGAAAATTATTCGGCGTATGCACTTAGCGCGGCAGCCCCTCTTCATTTTAATTTTGCAAATATCATCCTTCCCGCAGCCGTCTGCAGTACGCTGGTGACCACGGTTTCCACCGTTTCCCCAATGTACCGCCGCCCGTTCTCCACCACAATCATGGTGCCGTCGTCCAGGTACCCTACGCCCTGGCCGGCTTCCTTGCCTTCCTTTACGACTGCCAGCGTCATTTCCTCTCCCGGCAGCACAACGGGCTTTATGGCGTTCGCCAGCTCGTTGATGTTGAACACCGGCACGCTCTGGACGCTCGCCACCTTATTGAGGTTATAGTCGTTTGTGATGACAACGCCGTTTAGTTCCTGCGCAAGCCTTAATAGCTTTGCGTCCACCTCGGCGATATCCTCAAAATCCCGTTCCTCCACATGCACGGTCATATTGAGTTCCTTCTGCATGCGGTGCAGGATATCAAGCCCTCTGCGCCCGCGCCCGCGCTTTAAAGCGTCCGCGCTGTCGGCGATATGCCGAAGTTCCTGCAGCACAAAACCGGGCACGACGAGCCTGCCCTCCATAACGCCAGTCTGGCAAATATCGAATATGCGTCCGTCGATAATCACAGAAGTGTCCAGTATCTTCGGGCGCGCCATCATGCTTGTCCGTTCTTTTTTATCGGAGGATTTGAACCAGCCCGGCTCGGCGATCTCGCTTTTGCGCCTCATCGTGATGCTCACCCCTAGGTAGCCGCAGAACACGTAAAGGCCGACATTGATGATGGCCGCAAGCCAAGGCACCGGAATCCGGTTCACAAGCGTGCCCAAAAGCAACGCCAAAAGAAGCCCTACGATCAGGCCCAGTACGGTAAAGAAAATATCCGAAAGGGGCATTTTTGAAAGCGTCTCTTCCGTGTTTCGAATGGCCTTGCCGATCGAATCTATGATTTTGGGTGAAAAAATAAAAAATATAATTCCGAAAATAAGTGCACCCACCACATAGATCAATACCAGCGCCCAACTGAGCAGGGCATCGTAAAGCCGCGTCGTTTCGCCCGCGATCATAATATGGATACCGTCGAGAAGAAGAAATGCCAATCCGCATCCCAATGCAGCTCCGATGATCGCGCTTACTATTTGCAGCGTCTTTCGTACCAAAGCATTCACCTCTTATTTATTTTTTGTAAAAACTATTCGCCCATTACGGCCAAGAACGCTTCTTCCTCCTTCCCGCTCGCGGCGACGAGCTCCGCAAGCAATACCTGTTTTGCCGTCAAAAACATCTTGCGTTCCCCCGCCGAAAGCCCGCGGTCCCTCTCGCGGCGGATAAGGCTCTTTACAACATCAGCCACGCCGTAGATTTCGCCCAGGCGCAGCTTCTCCAAATTCTCTCTGTATCGCTGGTTCCAGTTGTCGCTTTCCGGCTGCACGTCCTGCATGAGGTAGACGCGCACCCGCTCGCATTCCTCCGGATTAATGACCGGACGAAGCCCCACGCTTTTTGCGGAATGCACGGGCACCATGGCCGTCATTTTCCCGAGCACAAAGCGCAGCATGTAATATGCCTTGGTTTCGCCGAGCACTTCCTGCTCCTGTATGGCTTCCACTATCCCAACCCCGTGCATCGGGTAACAAACCCGGTCACCAACACAGAACATACGTGCGCCTCCCTTCGCAAAGCATAAGTCCCTATCCTTATGATAGCTTAAGTGAGGCCGCAATGTCAATAAACGCGTATTTTATCACAGCGCTTTTCGGTTTGTCAACGTAAATTTTGCACATTGTTGCCAATATTCGCGCCGGATATCCCTGATTCCCTGACGGGCAAATGGCGGAACGGGCGAATAAACCCATTACGGCACCAGCCCGTTGACGCCCACCAGGTTGTCCTTGGCGGAACCGGTCTTGCGGTCCAGGTAGAACCGGGTGATATCCTCAACTGCAGGGCCGCCGGCCCCGGAACCGGACATGCCATTGGGCAGGCACGTAACGATGACGATTTCCGGATTGTCGCGCGGGAGCAGGGTGACAAACCACCCCGTATTTTCAATATCCACGTTGCCGGAGGCGGAAATCTGCGCCGTTCCCGATTTTCCTATGATCTGGGACAGGTAGCCCGTCTCCTCGTCGCGGAATTCCTTGGTGAAGGCTGACGCTGCGGTACCGTGATCCTCCGGAGACACCACGCCCTTTAACCCTTCGCGGATGGTCTGCCAGTATTCGTCCGGCGCTTCAATCTTGTTGTATACGGTGGGCTCGTAGAGCTTCACGACGGAGCCGCTTTCATCCAATATCCGGTCCACGATATGCACGTCGTACACCGTGCCGCCGTTGCCGAATGTGGCAGCATACCGCGCGATGGCAATGGGTGTGGTCAGCGTGGACGCCTGGCCGATGCCCGCGCGAATCGTCATGGTAGGCTTCCATTGCAGCTCCGTAAGCATGGAACTGATCTCGTTGACCCAGTTCTGCTCCTGCGTAATGCCGATGGGAAGGCCCAGCTCCTCATTGAGGATACGGCGGATATCCGGGCCGAACTGGGTGTCGGATACGCCCGTCTGGAGTTCAATCAGCTTTTCGGCACAGACCTTCACGGCTTCCTCATCCACTTCCATGGTGCGCCTCGCCAATATCTCCTTGAGATAGCGCTGCAGGGCGTTGTATACATAGTTGGGCAGGCTGCTTTTCTGCTGGCTGATGGGTACTTTGTTGTCATACAGTACGCTCTGCCCGCCGACATGGCTCGCCAGTTCCCCCGGCAGCTCGATACCGGTGGATGTGCCTAAGCCCAGCCTTGTGGACCAGTCGTCAAGCCGTTCAATACCGAGCTTCTCCGCCACCGTAAAGAAAAAGTAGTTGCAGCTCTTGGTCAGCGCCCCGGAAAGGGTCAGGTTCTGGTGGCTTGCAAGCTCGCTGGAACTGGTCGCCCAGCAGTGCGGCGCGTTCTGGGTGATGGCTACGCCGTTTTCATACAAAATGTACGGCCCTTGATCGGAAATTTGGGTGGAAGTGGTAATTTCCCCCTCCATCAACCCCGCAAGCCCGGTCGCCATTTTAAATATGGAGCCGGGCGCCAGGCGGGAGGCGATGGCGCGGTTGAGCGTGGGCATGCCGGAATTTTCCCCAAAGAGCGCTTCTGATTCCTGCACGGAGAGCCCCGCGATAATCATATTGGGGTCAAAGGACGGATATGAGGCCATGGCAAGCACCTTGCCCGTATGGACATCCAGCACCACGATGCTGCCGGTCTCCGCCATCTTTATGGTGGAAAGATCGGAACGCTTTTTCAGGTAATCGTCGCGGTTATCAATGAGCGCCTGCTCCTCTTTCTGCCGGATGGTCTCAATAGCCTTCTTTAACGCGGCTTCCGTCACCGTCTGCAGCGGGAGGTCGATGGTGAGCATGACGTCGTCCCCGTTAGAGGCAGGCGTTTTCTCCAAAGACCTTGTGATGGTACCGCTTTTGTTCTTTTCTATCGTCTGGGTGCCGCGCTGCTTGCTGGTGTTGGCGGTGAGGTATTTTTCCATGGTCTTCTCTATACCCGCCACGCCGATATAATCGTTGTAGGAATATCCCATCTTGGTCATATCCACAACGGTCTGTTTTTTGTCGTTTGTATCGAATATATCCTTAAGGCCGCTGTAATCCTCATGGGTATATCCCATGCGCTGCATGCCGTCCTCGGTCATTTCATTGGTCACCTGCCGCCCGAGGTACCCTAAAATATGCGCCGCAGTCGTCCCCCAGGGGTACACGCGCGAGGTGCTCTGCACCGTCTGTATGCCCAAAAGCTCGCCCTTTCGCATATCCAGCTGCGCCACGACTTCCATGGGCACGTTAAAAGCGATGGTCACCGGCTCATACGCGCGCCATTTGTTCATGTTGACTTCCTGGCGGATGGACATGACCTTGACCGCCTCGGAAAACGGCAGCTCCTCAGGAATTTTCCAGGATTTCCGGAGCTCACGGTAGGCGTCGGCGGCTGTCTTCCATGTGCTCATATCGTTCTCGTCCTTCATGGAAAAGCCCATGACGTTGCAGAAGTTTTTATAGCGCGCCTTTTTGGCGTCTTCGGAAGTCACGCCCCAATCGTATTCCAGTTCTCCGTTGTCGTTCATGCGGATATAGGACGTGTCTATGATGGTCCCGCCGCCGTCTTCTATAATGGAGATGGCCTCCAGAAGCGATTCGGTATAGAGCGCGCTGTCCTCCGGAGATATCCGCTCCGGGTCGCGGTAGAACTGCACGTTGTAGCTGGTGGAATCATACGCAAGCGGGATGCCGTTTCTGTCCAGTATCCTTCCGCGCGCGCCCGTTGTGTACATGGTGCTCATGCTTAAATTGGCGGCGGTTTCCGCGTATGTTTTGCCTTCCGCCAGGGTAATGTTCCCAAGCTGCATAATAAGCGCCACCATCATGGCCATCACGGCAAGCGCCAAAATTGCAAATCGTGCTTTTGCCTTATTTTTCATGTCAAATCCTTTCCTGTCCCAGGGCTAGGGCTAAGCCGTCAATGGCTCAGACGGTCAAACTGTCTGCGCTTGACCTGGCGGGCAAGCTGAGGTTTCAATACAATGTGCATCAGCGCGCAAAGCACGCCGGTCAGTATGGCGCAGGGCAGTATGTACCGCAGCAAGATACCGGCAAACGGGAACTTCGCCCCGCCCGCGGCCTTGATAAAAGCAAGTATGAGGTCCTTTACAAAGCCCGCAACCGCGGCGGCCGCCGCGGGCACAATCAAATTGTCCGCGTAAAACTTTTTGTAGAAAAAACCGGCCGCCAAACCCGCCGTAAGATACAGCGCGCTGTAGAGCCCAAGGCTGGTTCCAAAAAAGAGATCCATTATGAGCCCGCCGATTGCCCCGTACACCGCGCCGAACATCGAGCCCTGCAATATGCCGAAGCTCACCGCCGCGGCAAGCATCGCGTCCGGCCGGATATCGAACAGATTGAGCCGCGCGAACACGACCGAATCCAATTGTATGCAGACGAGCATCGCGACAAACGCGGTCAGCTTCTTGTTCATGGCAATTCCTCCGCTTCCGGCATACCGATGACCACCATCAGCTCTTCCAGATGCCTGAAGTCTACCGAGGGCTGGACGATTGCGTTGCTGCCGCTGTCGCTTGCGCGGCTCACGGAAATCACCTCGCCGACCGGCAGGCCCTTGGGGTACAGGCCGCCGATGCCGCTCGTAACGATTTTATCCCCCGGGATCAGGTCGCTGTCCGAAGGGAGGTAGTAAAGCTCCAGCTTGTCCGCCGCGTTCCCCGCTTCGAGCATACCGCGCACCATGCCGGAATCCCTTGTGCGCTCCACCATGACGCTTACGCTCATGCTCGAATCGATTACGGCGACCACCTTGCTCCAGGTGGCGCCCACATCCGTGACGTGCCCGACAAGGCCCTTGGCGTTGACGACGGGCATGTTCTTTTCCACGCCTTGGCTGCGGCCAACGTTGATGGTAAACGTATCAAACCAGATCCCCTGGCTGCGGCCGATTACGGTACCCGTCGCATACGTGAGATCCGGCGTGGCGTCAGCAAACGCAAGCAGCTGTTTTAGCCGCTCGTTTTCGGCGCGCAGCGAGTCCATCTCGCCCAAAGACTGCTCCAGCTGGGAGACGTACACCTTAAGCTGCTGGTTTTCGATATCCGAGTCGGTGGTATTGAGCAGGTTTTCCATAAAAGAGATAATGGAATCCGAGGCGCGCGAAGCAAACGACTGCACGGGCTGCAGCACCGCGCCCGCCGTGCTCTCCACAAACGTGAGCGTGCGGCCTCCCGATGTCAGCGCGGCAAGCAGCAGCAGCAATATGACCGCGATCATCGCGATGAGCAATGGCTTGTTTTCGAGCAATCTGCGCATGAATGCCTCTTTAGTGCGCGCTGATACATATCCAGCGCATTATCTTCCTCATTATAGCATATGGCGAAGTTCCCGCAAGCGGGGCGGAAAAAGGTTTACAGGAGGGCCATAATCAATTTCGCAAAAGCGGCATATACCACTTTTGCGAGTTTTTCCGCGCAGGCTTGACGGAGCAAGCCTGCACGCACGGTGTCCCATCTGACGCGCATGCACCCGAATGGTACATTCGGGTATTCTAGAAGGAATGATGTGCAGCCGTTGGCTGTACAACCAATCGTCAGATGGGACGAATTTTAAAATACGTTCTCTAATTTTTCTTACGTTAGCGGGGCGACGGAGCGCCCTGCAATGCAACGAATGCCTGAAACAAATGTACAGCCCATGAGGCTGCACATTTGTTTTTTTATTCATGTATGCATGTATTACACCGCGCGGCTGCGGTAATAAGAGATGTTTTCCACCGCGATGCGCGCGCCTTCCACCACGCAGTCCAGAGGGTCCGGCGCCAGGTACGCCGTAATGCCTG
>JAFABA010000050.1 GCA_023426265.1 Bacillota bacterium | reverse complement strand
AGAAGCCTCACCAGCTCCCTGATATTTTTTAAGTTCATAGCTGTTCCTCCGGTTTTTTGAGCGCGATGCAGGCGTTGTGCCCGCCAAAGCCCAAAGAGAGCGAAAGCGCATACTTCGGGTCGGCTTTGCGCGCAACGTTGGGCACAACGTCCAGGTCGCACGCCTCATCCGGCTCCTTGTATCCGATGGTGGGCGGCACAATGCCCGTATTGAGAGCCATGACGGAGGCGATCGCCTCCACAGCGCCAGCCGCGCCCAGCATATGCCCCGTCATGGACTTGGTGGAGCTTATCATGACGTCCTTTGCGTACTCTCCCAGCACCAGTTTGATAGCCAGCGTTTCCGCCTTGTCGTTGAGCGGCGTGCTGGTGCCGTGCGCGTTGATGTAGAGATGCTTTGCATCCTCCGGCTTTAAGCCCGCCTCCTGCAGACTTTGACGAATCGCCTGTGCCGCGGCCAGCGATTCTGGGTGCGGCGCCGTGACATGGTACGCGTCGCACGTGTTGCCGTAGCCCGCGACCTCAGCATAGATATGCGCGCCGCGCGCTTTGGCGTGTTCGTACTCCTCAAGAACCAGAATACCCGCGCCTTCGCCCATGACAAAGCCATCCCTGCGCTTGTCAAAGGGAATGGAACTGTCTTTGGGATCGTTCCTTGTAGAAAGCGCCATACAGTTGGTAAACCCGGCGACTCCCAAGGGGTTCAGCGCCGCTTCCGCCCCCCCCGCCAAAATAGCATCCGCATACCCATGCTTGATGGCGCGGAACGCCTCGCCGATTGCATTCGAAGACGTGGCGCAGGCGGTCACTGTCGGCAAAGTGGGGCCCATGGCGTTGTATTTCATGGCGATGGTGCCCGCGGCGATGTTCGCGATCATCATCGGGATAAAGTGCGGGGAAACGCGGCGCGGACCCTGCTCAAAGAGCTTCCGGCATTCATTCATGAATGTTTCCATGCCGCCGATGCCAGAACCGACGTACACGCCGAAGCGGAACGGGTCCTCCACCGTAAACCCGCTTTGCCGCATGGCCTCGGCTGCCGCCGCGATGGCGTACTGAGCGTAGAGGTCGGTCTTTCTCGCCTCGCCCTTTTCCATGTACTGCGTGGCGTCGAAGCCCTTGACTTCCGCCGCGATTTTCACCTTTAACAGTTCCGTATCGAATTTTGTAATAAAGTCAATGCCGCAGACGCCTTGGGACAGGCTGTCCCAAAACGTGTCCAGCGTGTTGCCGACGGGGGAAATGACCCCCATACCGGTAATAACGACTCTTTTCATACTTGCTCCTCCAATCAGATTGCGGGAAGCTTAAATTTAGTTCGTTGTCATGGGCTACATGGCCAGGCCGCCGTCCACGCGGATCACTTCCCCGGTGATGTACGCGGCGCCCGGGCTTGCCAAGAACGCCACAAGATTGGCGACGTCCTCCGCTTTACCCATGCGTTTTAACGGGATGGCGTCGAGCAGCGCCTGCTGCACCTGCTCCGAAAGCGCGCCGGTCATATCCGTTTGTATAAAGCCGGGAGCCACGGCGTTGCAGGTGATGCCGCGGGCGGCCAGCTCCTTGGCGACGGATTTCGTGAGGCCCACTAAGCCCGCCTTGGCGGCGGAATAATTGACCTGGCCCGCGTTGCCCATCAATCCCGCGACCGAAGAAATGTTGATGATTCTTCCGCTGCGCTTTTTGATCAAATGCGGCGCGATATGCTTGATGGTGTTGTACGCGCCCTTTAAATTGGTATCGAGCACTGCGTCATAGTCCGCTTCCTTCATGGTCAAAAGCAGTCCGTCTCGCGTGATGCCCGCGTTGTTCACCAAAATATCGATTGACCCGAACGCGGACAATGCCGAGGCGATCAGCTCCTTTACGGCGGCGTGGCCCGCCACGTCGCATTGGAAGCTTTCCGCCTTCACACCCAATGCACGCACTTCCTCCACCGCTTCGGCTGCGGCCGTGGCATTCCCCGCGTATACCAGCGCGATATCCGCGCCCCCTTTTGCAAGTGCAAGCGCGATGGCGCGGCCAATGCCGCGGGATGCACCCGTGACGAGCGCGGTCTTGCCTTTTAGCATGCGTTTCCTCCTTTGAGCGCCTGTATGGTTTCTGTCAGGCCCGCTTCGTCCTGTACGTTATGGGTTCTAGCCTCGGGCAGTATTTTTTTGACGAGGCCTGTCAGCGTTTTCCCGGGGCCGACTTCCACAAACGTATCGATCCCGGTCTCCGCCATGGCCCGTATGGATTGCTCAAAACGCACGGGCGAGGCGACCTGCTGCGCTAACAGGTTGGCATAGGGCGGGGCGTAGGGTGAAGCCGTAACATTGGCGTACACGGGGCAGGAGGGTGCCTGAAAAGAAAAATTGGATAATAGCTGAAAAAAATCCTCCGCCGCTTCCGCCATATAGGGGGAATGGAACGCACCGTTTACCGCAAGGGTCATGGACCTTCCGCCCGCGGCCTGTGCAGCCGCGCAAAACGCGGTAAGCGCGTTCTGTTCGCCCGCCACCACCAACTGTCCGGGGCAATTGTAATTGACCGGGTACACGCCCGGGTGGGAAACGCACAGCGCCTCCACCTGCTCGTTTGTGAGCTTTAAAACTGCCGCCATGCCGCCGCTCGTCTGTTCCGCCGCCCGCTGCATCAGTTCCGCGCGTTTACACACAAGGCGGAACCCGTCCGCATGGGAGAACGCCCCGGCATAGGTCAGCGCCGCGACCTCGCCCAGGGAAAACCCGCATACGGCCCGGGGGACGATGCCCGCCTCCTGCAACGCGCAGGCTGCCGCAAGGTCCGCCGAAAATACGCAGGGCTGCGTGTTCGCAGTCCGGCTCAGTTCCTCTTTTGTGCCGGTAAAGCACTGGGCGCTTGTGCCGGGGCGAAAGCTGTCCGCAACGCCGAACACAGCGCGGGCCGCTTTGGAGCTTTTAAAAAGCTCTTCCCCCATGCCGGGATACTGCGCGCCCTGCCCCGCGAACAAAAAGGCTACCGCACCCATTTGCAGGCTCCTTTTAACAGCGCTTCCGCCTCGTCAATCAGCTCGCGGATGATGTCGCACGCGGGCTGTTCCTTGTGTACCATTGCGGCTGACTGCCCCGCCATGACGCTGCCGTTTTTCATATCGCCTTCGCGGGCCGCCAAACGCAGAGCCCCGGCGCCATACTTCTCCAGCTCCTCGTTGAGGATGGAGCTGTCGTACTCGCGGCGGATGAACTCGCGCATGAACTGGTTTTTGATTGCGCGCACGGGGTGCCCCAGACGCTTGCCCGCCGTAGCGGTATCGATATCCCTGGCCTGCAGGATGCGATCCTTGTAGTTTTGATGGATCGTGCACTCGTTCGCCACCAGGAACCTGGTGCCCAACTGAACGCCCACCGCGCCCAGCATGAACGCAGCGGCAACGCCTCTTCCGTCCGCAATGCCGCCCGCGGCGATGACGGGAACATCCACCGCGTCGCACACCTGGGGAACGAGCACCATGGTGGTAAGATCTCCCACATGTCCGCCGCTTTCTCCGCCTTCCGCGATCACGGCGCTTGCGCCGCTGCGCACAACAAGCTTCGCTACGGCGGTAGAGGGTACCACGGGGATGACCTTGATGCCCGCGTCGATCCACGCGCCCATGAACCGGGAGGGGTTGCCAGCACCCGTCGTTACCACCGGCACGCGCTCCTCAATCACGACCTTTGCCACGTCTTCCACATACGGGCTCATCAGCATGATGTTCACGCCAAAGGGCTTTGCGGTGCGGGCGCGGGTGTTGCGGATTTCATTGCGCAGCCAGTTCGCATCCGCGTTCATGGCAGAAACAATGCCAAGGCCGCCCCCGTTGCTGACCGCGGAAGCCAGGGAAGCGTCCGCCACCCAGGCCATGCCGCCCTGCAGCATAGGGTATTCTATGCCCAGAAGGCCGCACAGCGGGGTCTTCATGCGTTGTTCTCCTTGGCCTTGAGCTGTTCTTCGATGGCGTCGACGAGCCCCTGCACGGTGCGCATGGATTCGGTCAGCTCCAGCTGGATGGAAAACTCCTCTTCCACGCTCATGGCAAGCTCCACGCGGTCAAGGGAATCAAGACCCAGCTCCTCAAACGTGGTGTCAGGCGTGATGCTTTCCGCCTCGACATCCTTGTAGTCCTTGAGGATTTTCACGATTTTTTCCAAGATCATAAATAGAATGCCTCCTGAATTTTATTGCCCTTTGCACCAGCGCAGGACGCAGGCCCCGGTTGTGAAGCCCCCGCCGAATGCGCTTAAGGCCAGATATTCGCCCTTTTTGAATGTTCCCGCGCGGCTTAGTTCATCCATCAGCACCGGAATGCTCGCGGCGGAGGTATTGCCAAAACGCGCGATATTCATGTGGTACCGATCCGCCGGGATATTAAGCCGCCCCTTTGCCGCCTCGATGATGCGGCTGTTCGCCTGATGCGGCAGCACATGATGGATCTGCCCCTGTTGTAAGCCCGCCGCGGATATGACGGCGGCAAGATCCTGGCAGATGGAGGAGACGGCGAACTTGTATACCTCCTGCCCGTTCATATACACATACGGGTCGCGCCGCTGCTGACTGGAAAACGGGCTGTTGCCCTGCACATTGGGGATGAAAAGGTGCTCGTCGTTGCCGCTTGCCGTAACCTTTAAGGAAAGAAGGTCCTCCCCTTCCCCTAAGACCGCGGCGCCCGCCGCGTCCCCGAACAGCACGCAGGTCGCCCGGTCCTCCCAGTCCGCCATTTTGCTCATGGCTTCCGCCGCCACGACGAGCACCTTTTTCACGCGCTTTCTTGCAAAATAACCGTCCGCCACATCCAGCGCATACAAAAAGCCGGAGCACGCGGCGTTAATGTCCATCGCGGGGCATGTCGCCCCCAGCTCCTTTTGCAGCGTGCAGGCCATTGTGGGGGTGATATAATCGCTGCGGATTGTGGCGCAGAGGATTAAATCAAGCTCATCCGCCGTTACGCCCGCATCTTCAAGCGCGCGTTTTGCGGCAAGGAGAGCAATATCCACTAATGTTTCATCCGTCAGCACGCGCCGTTCCTGTACGCCCGTGCGGGTGCGGATCCATTCGTCCGAGGTATCCACCATGGCGGAAAGCTCGTCGTTTGTCACAACGCGTTTGGGGTGCGCGCTGCCGGTACCTGTTATTGAGAAACTCATTTATGCCTCCGCAGTATTGATCTTGCCCTTGAAGAACGCGTTGAGCTTCATGACGCCCTTCATCAGCGCATGCTTCTCCTCCTCGTTCATTTCCCTGAGAACGGACCTGACCATGTTTTCATGGAAATAGCGGTGGGCGGCGTCCGCCTTTTTGCCGCTTTTGGTCAATTTGACATAGACGGTCCGGCTGTCCGTTTCCCCGCGCACCTTTTCCACATAGCCTTTTGCCGCAAGCTTGTTGATCGCCACCGTTACAGAAGGCAGCGTAATACGCATATCCTCCGCGATGGAGCTGATGGTTCTTCCGGTTTCCGCTGATTTGCCCACGGATTCAATCAGATGCAGCTCACCGATGGTAAGGTTCATCACGCTGCTTTCGAGCGTCTTCTCCTCCACCTTGAGGATGTTGCGGAACGTATCCACGAACAGTTCGTTCAGATGCGCCGAAAACTCATCCAAGCGTTTGACCCTCCCTGCAATACTTAGATTGACTAACTAATAATAATTCGCTCCATGCTGTATTGTCAAGCAGCATAGCATGCCACAAACTGCGCGGGCTTTGTAGAACCGGCGCAGTTTTATGAGCATACATAAGGATGATTAGCGCGAGCGCAGAAAAAGCGGGCGTTCAGTTTTGTCTGAAGGCCCGCCTTCGTAACGGCAGCGATATTCTAATTGATGCCTGAGAGCGCCATATACTTCGAAATCTCCGAGGGATCGTCCAATACCTCCACGCGCAGGTCCACCTGCAGCGTCCCGCCGGGGGCAACAACCTGCAGCTCCCCCTTTTCCCGCGCCTCCGGGCGGGACTGCACGCCGGACATTGTGGGCTCGAGCCCCAGCGCGTAATCGCCCGCGCGCATGCACTTCCATTCGCAAAGCACCGGGCACTGCGCGGGATTATAGTGGATAACCGCCGCCAGCCCCAGCTTTTCGTTGTGCAGCATGGCGAACTGGCCGCCCGCACCGCCGCTGTGGAAGTAGCACTGCTCCTCGCGGCCGACTTCCGGCGCGATCATGAGCTGGTGCTGATCGATCTCCTGCGCGGCAAATGGCGTGCGCGGTGTTACGGTATCGGTGCTGAAATACGCCTTCGCGCCCGCGTCCAGCATGGGGTAACCGAAATTGAAGTGGTACAGGTTCATGACGGGCTGCTCTTCAAACCCGCAATTCTCTATGGTATCCGCAAATCGAATGACGTTCGCTTCGGTCTCTACCGTCATGCTGCGGTGCAGGTAGACGTTTTCTCCGAACACGCGCGCCTGCCGCATGGAACCGGAGACGCGGAGCACCGCATCCTCGCCTTCATAGGTAAGCTCCTTGTTGACGTATTCCGCCGGAATGTGGGAAAGCGGCCCGTGCAGCCCGTAGGCGCGGCCTTCCTCTTCAAAGGAGGGCCCGGCGTACGTAATGCCGCAGTTGGTTAAGAATCCGCCGGTAAAATTCTTTAAAAAGCCGTAATCGCCGTCCTCCGTATAGAATTCCGGCCCCGCAAGCCCCACCTTGGAAACAAAGCCAAGATTGACGCCGCGGAAAGAAAGGAAGGGAATGTCCATGCCCCGGTCGGGCAGCACGGTCAATGTAAGCCCCCTTCCGTTCTTGACATCGATGGCGCGAAGCCCCTTCGCGCGGCCGTCCTGCAGCGTATAGGCCTTCATGCCCAACAGGGCGGACAGGTTGTTTGCGGATTTGAGCAGTTCGTACTTTTCGTTTCTTTTCATTCTGGACTCCTTATCAGATATTGCGAGGCTGCGAGTGAGGTTGAAGCGCTTGAGCGCTAATCCCGCAGCTAACCAACTAGTTTTCTTCCGGCAGCCGCCGTACCGATTCCCGCTCCACCAGCCGCGGTTCAAACAGATACCCCCCGGCAAACGTCGGTTCCGCAATCATTTCCAGCAGCTGCTGCGCCGCAAGTTCGCCCAGTGCCTGCCCCGGATGCACAACCGAGGTAAGCGCCGGAACGCATACGGTGGCGAGATTGGAATCGTCGTAGCCTATGACGGATACGTCCCTGGGAATCTGCCTGCCGCTTTGGCGCAGCTGCTCGATCAGCGCCAGCGCCACCTGATCGTTGTAGCAGAATACCGCGGTGCATGGGGATATGCGTGCAAGCAATTGCGGGTCCTTCATGGCAAATATCGCTTCCCTGTCCTCGGTGGAATACCAACAGACATGCTCCTCATTCTGTAACAGATCATGCTCGGAGAGCGCCTTCATGAAACCCTGATACCGCAGATGCCCCTGGTGATCGTCGTGCTTGAATATGCCTCCTATGCGTTTATGCCCCATTTGAATCAGGTGCATGCACGCGAGGTAGCCGCCCTTACTATCGTCCAGCGCGACATAGGGGAGCGCAAGGCCTTTTACATAGGCGTTTACCTGCAATATGGGGATTCCCCTGCGCAGAAATTCCTGATAATACGCCGCGTTCACATGGGGCAGCGCGCTCTTTGCAGGCTCCACCAGCACGCCGTCCACATCCTTTTCCAGCATGGCGCGCAGGTGCTTGGCCTCGTTATAGGTTTTGTCGTACGTGATGCCCAAATGCATGCTGTACCCGTGTTCGCTGAGTATGCGCTCCACGCCCTTGGTCTGGCTGGGGAAAATATAATCGTCCAGGTACGAACTGATAATGCCGATGGACATGGTGGGCTTTCTCTCCGGCTGCATGTCCTGCGCGATATACGTACCGCTGCCCCGCCTGCGTTCAATCAGGCCCTCCCCCTCCAGCTCTTTTAGCGCCTGGCGCACCGTCTGGCGGCTGACGTGGAACTTCATGCAAAGCGCATGCTCGGAATACAGCCTGTCCCCCCTGTGGAGTTCTCCGTTTTCCAGAAGGGCGCGGATGGAGGCCGCAAGGCGCATATATTTTGTACCGTTTTTTGCCAAGTTGTTTCTCCCGCTTTAAACTTGAGAGCCGGATAGACCGAAAGCGCCGCCCGTGTATCTTTCTACAAGTATAACGGAAGCGGATTCAAAATACAACATGGCAGATACAAAAAGCAAAGTTGTATTGTAATTGCGTATATATTGTAAATATATCGCCTTATTCGGTACTTTATGTATTGTACTCGCTATACAGTTATAGTATGATTATTGTGTCAAAATGTATTGAAAATTACCGGCGTGTTATCCGCTTTTCCCTTTTTTTTCTGTATTTTCCGCATGATTGCTCTCAATAAGGACGTCTATGGATTCCGGAGGAGATATATGCCATATATCGGTTTGGATGTGGGAACATCCGGGTGCAAAGCCTCTGTTGTGGATCATACAGGCGCGGTACTCGCGTTTGCGCACGAGGAATACGCGCCCGTTTCCCCGAAACCCGGCTATATGGAAATCGACGCGCGGGTCGTCTGGGCGGCCGTAAAATCCGTGCTCAAACGCGCCGCGCGCCCCGATATTACGGCGCTTGCCATCGCCTCCTTCGGGGAAGCCGCCATTCTTCTGGACGGGCGGGACAACGTGCTCTCCAACAGCATCTATTATTCGGATGTGCGCGGAAGCGAAGAGGTAAACGATATCCTTGCCGCAATGCCGCCCGAACGCGCGCAGGCCATTACGGGTACCGCCGCAAACCCCATGTATACGGCAAACAAGCTCCTGTGGATCAAAAAGCACCAGCCGGAGCTGTTACACTCCGCCCGCCACATCATGCTGTTTGGAGATTATATCGGCTTAATGCTAACCGGGGAGCGGGCGATCGATTATTCCCTGGCCTCGCGCACCATGCTGTTCGATGTCATGCGGGGCTGTTGGTCGGATGAAGTCGCCTCTGCGCTCGGCCTTTCCATACAGGGCTTTTCCGCGCCGGTACGCGCGGGGACGCGCGTAGGTAAACTTCTTCCCAATATCGCCATGGAGCTGGGGCTTAGCCCCAACGTTACCGTAGTCGCAGGCGGGCACGATCAGATGCTTGCGGCGCTGGGCGGCGGGGTGGTAAGACGCGGGGATTCGGTGGACGGCATGGGTTCGAGCGAATGCATTTCGCTGATGATCCGTGGGGGAGACGTCACGCCGAAAATGGCAAGCTGTAGTTTCTGCAGCGAGCCGTACGTGTTTGAGGACAGCTTCCTTACGCTTGCGTTCAACGCCTCCTCGGGCACCAGCATTCGCTGGTACCGGGACTGCTTCGAGCCTGAGCGCGCGTGCTATGCCAATAAAAGCGGCCAAAGCCTGTACGCGCTGATGGAGGCGGAGTGCCCCAGGGATCCCACCGGCCTGTTCTTTTTGCCACATGTGGGCGGCTCCGGCACGCCGCATATCGATTCCACTTTGGGCGGCGCCTTCCTTGGCCTCACCGTCGCCACCGCGCGCGGGGATTGCTACAAGGCAGTGCTGGAGGGCATCTGCTATGAAATGCAGTACAACGCGGAGCTTCTGCAATCCTGCGGCCTCCCCGTCAACGAGGTAACCGCGGTGGGCGGCAGCACAAAATCCAAGCTGCTCATGCAGATCAAGGCGGACATTATGGACCGCCCCGTTCACACATTGGAGGTCAACGAAACAGGGACCATGGGGCTTGCGCTCCTTTGCGCATACGCTCTGGGCGATATCCCCGGCTTAGCCTCCGCCGCAAAGAAAGCCGCCCGCCGCAGGGAAACGTTCTACCCAAATAAGGCACGCGCCGCGGTCTATGCGGAGCGCATGCGGCAGTACCGGCGCATTTATCCCGCGATCAAATCCATTTACAATACGTAAATTGATCAACCAAACCAATCAGGAGGACAACGACATGGCCAAACTTACATTCGCGCTCTATTTCGGCAACCGCGGTTTTTTCCCGGGGGAGCTCATCGCTTCCGCGCGGGAGGAAATGCGCGCAGCAGTCTACGCTCTGGGCTTTGAAACAATCGAGATGGCCCCATCCCTCACCCGCTACGGCGCGGTGGAAACCTTGGCGGAAGGCAAGATTTACGCCAATTTCCTCAATGAAAACCGGGGCAAATTCGACGGCGTGATCCTCTCCCTGCCCAATTTCGGGGATGAAAACGGCGCTTTAAACGCCTTAAAAGACGCAAACGTACCGATATTGCTGCAGGCTTACCCGGATGAGATCGGCAAAATGGATTTCGCGAACCGACGCGATTCGTTCTGCGGCAAGCTTTCCATAGCGGATGTGTTCCGGCAGGCGGATATCCCGTTTACGGCGTTTGAGCCGCACGTCTGCCACCCGAAGAGCGACGCGTTCAGGAAGCAGCTTGTAACATTCGCGCAAGCCTGCAACATTGTAAAGACGCTGCGCAGCGTGAACGTGGGCGCGATCGGCGCGCGCACCACGGCGTTTAAAACGATACGCTTTGACGAACTCGCGTTGCAGCGGTACGGCATCAATACGGAAACGCTGGATTTGACGCAGCTCTTCGCCCAAATGCGCGCAGTGGATGCCGAAAGCGAAGCGTTCAAGGCCGCGCGGGAAAAGATAGCGAACGTTGCGGACACCAGCGCGGTCCCCGCGGAATACCTCGACAACCAGGCGCGCCTGTATGTGGCGCTCAAGGAGATCGCAGCGTATTACGATCTCAAAGCCATCGGCCTCAGGTGCTGGAACGAGCTGCAGGATGCGTTCCGCATCACGCCCTGCCAGGTAATGGGCCTGTTCCATGACGATGAAGACCTTCCCATCGCATGCGAGCTGGACGTATGCAACGCCATCGCTATGCTTGCGCTGCAGGCAGCGGCCGATCTCCCGCCCGTCTGCATGGACTGGAACAACAACTACGGCGACGACCCGGATAAGTGTATCCTGTTCCATTGCGGCTCCGTCGCGCCCTCGCTTATGACCGGCAAGGGCTACACCATCTCCCACAAGATGCTCGATAAGGGCAAAGAGGAGTTGGGCGGCGTGGCCTGGGGCTGCAACCAGGGCAGGGTGAGACCTAGCCCCATGACGTATTTGAGCGCAAAGACCGAGGACGGCAGGCTGGTATTTTACGTGGGCGAGGGCAGCATAACGGACGACCCCATTGAGGACGCGTTCTTTGGCTGCGCGGGTGTGGCGGAAATACCGCACCTGCAAACCGTTTTGAAGGGTATCTGCAAGGAGGGCTTCCGGCACCATGTCAGCCTGACGCTCTCGCATGTGGAGGAAGCCATCCGTGAGGCGTTTGAGACATATCTCGGATATGATATCGTGGAACTGATGTAACTTACTTAATCAGTAGAATTACAAAACCGGCGGGAACTCCCGCCGGTTTAACTCATCAACAAAGCCCTTTCCTGTCATCCTGAGCGAGGCGAAGGATCTTGAAGCACCATATTGAGGGTTTATAGCAAGAGTCAGCTTCTTCACCTTCGGCTCAGAATGACAAACGAATGGTGGCGGACCGAGGCCGGCGAAATTCGCCGGCCTGCTTTATTTCATGGCAAGGTATCCTGCCGATCCTTATTTCTCTGGTCCGTCTGCGCCCAGCGCCAGATACGCGCATTCCGCATCCGTCAAGACAACCGCCAGCGCCGCCGTGTTTTTTTGCACATGCGCGGGCGTACTGGCCGTAATGATGGGGAATACCATGAACTTCTGATGCAGCAGCCACGCGATGGCGATATCCGCCACCGTGCAGCCCTTTTGTGCCGCAAGCTCTTCCGCGCGAATTAAACGCCCGTGATTGATATCCGCATGGTAGCCGTACATGGCGTCCGGGTTGAGAAATTCTTCGGCGCGTTCCCAGTCGGCGCTTTTAAGCCTGCCGGAGAATATGCCGTGCCCCAGGCTGGAATACGCGAATATGGGCATGCCCTGTTCCATGTACCACGCGCGCTCCGCCTCCTGTTCCGGCGGAGAAATGCTGATACAGCCGCCGCTGCCGCCCCAGGGGTCCCGCGCCATGACGGCAAGACCGAACTGCGGGCTACTTGCCGCAAACGGAAAAAGGTCGTGCGCCGCAGCGTACGCGTTCGCCGCGGCGATACGTGCGGTGGTCCAGTTGGAGCCGCCGTACAGGCCGATTTTGCCCCCTTCCCGGCAGGCGTGAAGAGTCTCCACAATGGGGCCGACCTCCACGCTGGGGTCGTCGCGGTGCAGGAAGTAAAGATCGATATGATCTGTCTGCAGGCGCTCCAGGGACTGCTCGATATCCTGTAGGATATCCTTGGGCGTTACGCGGTCCACCCCGTTATACGGATGCGCACCTTTGGTGATGAGCAGGATAGTCCCGCGCACATTGCGGCTTTTGATCCACCGCCCCAGCGCTCCTTCGCTGCCGTTATAGTCTCTCGCCGTGTCAAAGACGTTGATCCCTGCATGGAGGGCGGCGTCCAATACTTCCCCCACGTCCTCGCCGCGCCGCATTGCGGGGGACGCGCAGCCGAATACGAGCCGCGATACGGGAAACGGCATTCCGTCAAGGTTCACATATTGCATTGTTTGCTCCTTTCTTGCTTCAGGATGCAAGCTCTGTTCAACCGATGAATTTGTTTTCTTATCAGAAATGGTTGCCCCGCAGTACGGGGCAACCATTTACCCTTTCCTTATTGTACCCCTCCGCTTAGCCCCTTCCAAGCGCGATGCCTGCGATAAGCGCAAGAATCAGAAGCCCCATGATGACAAATATGATCAAATCCATGCCGCTCTTGGATATTTTGATTTTGTCATACAGCTTGTAGCGCCTTTTTTGCGGGGGCTCGCCGGTAAACACCTTTTGCCCGTCCGGCAGCTTGATCGGCTTACTGTCCATATTCCCCGCTTCCATTACTTCTTGGCCAGGTACTTGCGCACGTCGATGGCCACGGCCAGTATGATGATCAGCCCCTTGATGATGTACTGCAGGTATGCGTTGATCC
>JAFABA010000009.1 GCA_023426265.1 Bacillota bacterium | reverse complement strand
AACCGCTCGATCCAGAAGTTCCCCGCAGCCATTCTATATTGCCGCACCGTGGAGGATGTGATGTATGCCGTCCGGGAGACCCGGCGTACGGGCCGCAAGGCGCGCATCCGCACCGGCGGCCATAATTATGAAGGTTTTTGCGTGGGGAACAGCGCCGTTGTCATCGATACGGGCCGTATGATAGAAACCGAGCTCGATGCGGCACAAAACCTGGTGCGTATCGGCCCGGGCGCGAGAAACGCAGGGCTTTATGAGCTGGTGGGGAGAGCGGGGTACCCGTTCCCCAGCGGCACCTGCCCCTCTGTTGCCGCAGTCGGGGTGACGCTCGGCGGCGGTTGGGGGCTTTCCGCCCGGATGTTTGGCTTGACATGCGACCTTCTTGTAAGCGCACAAATGGTGGACAGTATGGGAATACTGCATGATACCAGTTCGGTCTCCGAGCCGGACCTGTTTTTTGCGCTGCGCGGCGGCGGGGGCGGCAATTTCGGCGTGGTAACGGAGCTCACCTATTCGCTGCCCGAGCAGCTCTTTAACGTCACCTATGTGAACGTTGCCGCAACCGGCATCTCCCTTGACGTTGCGGCCACCCTGTTTTCCCGCTTTCAGGACTGGCAGAGTTCGGACGACCGGCGGTTTACGCCGATGATCCGTATTTTCAATTCCGAAAAGAACGGGTATGGCTTTTCCCTGACCGGCATTTATTTCGGTACAAGTGCCGAGACGGAGGCCTCTTTGGAGCCTTTCCTCACCCTGCCGGGCACAGAGGTCACGCTCAATGAGACCACGTTTCTAGAAGCGATCCGAACGGTGGAGCGCAGCTCTCCAATGCCTGAAAAATTCCGCTCCGCCGGCCGGTTTGCGCCGGACCGCCTCAATCAGGAGGAAATGCGAAATATACTCTCCCTGATCGCCACGCGTGCCACGGGCTCTATTGATGCTTCTATTATCCTTTCCGGTTTGGGCGGCCGCGTGAAGGAGGTTCCGCCTGAGCAGACGGCGTTCTTTTACCGCAACGCGCCCTACATTATTGAGCTTCAAACGCGGTGGGAGGAAGATACCGCGGAGCCATATAACCTTGCGTGGCTTGAACCGCGCTTTCTATACCTGCAGAGCGTGACTCCAGGCGCGTTTATCAATTTTCCAAGCCTTCTAAACGCCGATTACATGCACGCCTATTATGGCGGCAACGCGCAGCGCCTGCGTCGCATCAAACAGGTTTATGACCCGGATAGCCTCTTCAGTTTCCCTCAGAGCATTCGGTAACTGGTGCCTTCCAAAGCGCGCTCCGCCCCGGGATATAAGTTTTACATATATTTGATACCTGCTTGCGGGAACTGCGTTTATCCTATCCAATATGTGCCGATATAAAATGTATTAATAAGACATCCGGCGGCAAAATCCGCAAGAGGAACGTATGAGTACAGCGCATGAGGCTAACCTGCTTGCCTATAAGGAGCAGCTCATGGATATTTTGGAGCAGGCCTCCATTACCTCGGTCTTCCAGCCTATCGTCTCGCTCCGTGACGGCGCCGTGCTGGGATATGAAGCGCTTTCCCGCGGACCCAAGGGCACCGATATGGAAAGCCCCGCCATGCTCTTTGCCGTGGCGGAAGCCAATAAGGAGCTTTGGGAGCTCGAGCGCCTGTGCCGCACCAAGGCGCTTTCCGCCATGCAGTGCGCCAAGTCCGATACCACGCTGTTCTTAAACGTCAACCCCAGCGTAATGGAGGACGCGAAATTCCAAAAAGGCTTCACCCGGGAGTATCTTGAGGAATTCGATATCAACCCCAACCGCATCATATTTGAAATCACCGAGCGCTCCGCCGTAAGGGATATCGGGGAGTTCAAGGAGATCATTCATTATTACAAAGACCAGAACTACCAGATCGCCATCGACGACGCAGGCGCGGGCTACTCGGGCCTGAACCTGATCTCCGACATCCATCCGCATTATCTCAAGCTGGACATGCAGCTCATCCGTAATATCGATAAGGATACCGTCAAGCAGGCGCTCGTCAAAAGCATGCAGGAGTTTGCCAAGATCACCGGCACATATCTGATTGCAGAAGGCATCGAGACGCTTTCTGAGCTGGAAACGCTCATCCACATCGGCGTGCAGTACGGGCAGGGTTATTTTATCAAACGCCCCAGCGCCGCGCTTTCCCCGCTCGACCAGGATATTGTGGAAACCATCACCGACATCAACGCGAAAAAAAACCATCTCTACGGCTACAATCTGGCCGAGGTGTTCATTGGCAACCTGTGCATCCACGCTCCCTCCGTCAACGAACAGGTCATGATTCAGGAAGCCTACGCCATGCTGCTGAAAAAGCCGGAGCTGCAGGGCTTCTGCGTCACGCGGGATGGGTACGTACAGGGCGTCGTCACGCGCAACCGGGTGAATACCGTCGTCGCCGGCGTGTACGGATACAGCCTCTATTCCAGGAAGACCATCGCCTCGGTTATGGACCGGGAGTTTTTGTCCCTCGACTATAAAACGCCCGTCACGCTTTCGGGAAAGATGGCTATGGCCCGCCCGGAGGAAAACGTGTACGATTTTATTACGGTGACGCTCGAAGGCAAGTATTACGGCATTGTCACAATCAAGGACCTGCTCAACAAAACGATCGAAATAGAAGTCAACAACGCCACGCAGCTAAACCCGCTCACGGCACTTCCCGGCAATATCCTCATCGAAAAGGCGCTTTCCGGCATGCTGCTCGAGCGCGAAAGCCGCTGCGTGCTGTATTTTGACATCGACAATTTCAAGGCCTACAACGACGTCTATGGCTTTGAAAACGGGGACCGCGTCATCAAGCACCTGGCGCTGTACATCAAAGCCCATATGCCGGACGATGCGTTTACCGGCCACGTGGGCGGGGACGATTTTGTAAGCATTGTGCAGCCCGAAAGCGCGGAGGAGATCTGCCGCACGCTGATCGCAGATTTTGATATGAGCATCCGCGCCTTCTACAAGGCGGAGGACGCGCAGAACGGCTATATCATTACAAAAAACCGGCAGGGGCTCATTGAACAGTTCCCCATGATCTCACTCTCCATCGCGGGCGTACAGGTAACGGAAAACCGCTTCTGCGACGTATACTCCCTGACCGCCGAGGCCAGCCGCATCAAGAAGGAATGCAAGCTGATCCCCGGGAGTTCGTATCTGATATTGTAACCGATGGACATGCTCTGCGGGGCCGTGTATCCAAGAC
>JAFABA010000008.1 GCA_023426265.1 Bacillota bacterium | reverse complement strand
CATTGGTGCCACGTGATGGAGCGCGAATCCTTCGAGGACGAAGAGGTTGCGGGCTTACTGAACAGGGATTTTATCTCTATCAAGGTGGACCGCGAGGAACGGCCGGATATCGACAGCATCTACATGTCGGTCTGCGAGGCGTACACCGGCCAGGGCGGCTGGCCGCTGACCATACTCATGACCCCGGAAGCCAAGCCGTTTTTTGCGGCAACGTACCTGCCTAAAATTAGCCGAGGCGGGCTTGCGGGCATGGCGGAACTGCTGCCCGCCATTGCAAAGCTGTGGAAAACCGAGCGAGACCGTGCCGAGGCGCAGGGCGAGGAAACCGCGCGCTACCTTAGAAATCAGGCAAAAAAGGCACTGCCCCCGCGCGCGCCGGAAGGGGCCCCGCTGCACAAGGCCGCGGCGTCCATTTCCCAATACTACGACGCACAGTACGGTGGCTTTTCGCAGGCGCCCAAATTCCCTATGCCACATATCCTGCTGTATTTGCTGCGCTATGCGTGGGAAACGGGAAAAGAAACGCCAAAAGAACAGGCAATACAAACGTTGCTGCACATGTACCGCGGCGGGCTGTTTGATCATATCGGCGGCGGGTTTGCGCGCTACTCTACGGACCGGCGCTGGCTCGTGCCGCACTTTGAAAAAATGCTCTATGACAACGCGCTGCTGACGATGGCGTACCTGGAAGGGTATCGCCAGACGACTCTTCCCGCGCTCCGGTTTGCGGTGGAGGAAACGCTGCGCTATGTGCTGCGCGAGCTGACCGACGCGGAAGGCGGCTTCTATTGCGGCCAGGACGCGGACAGCGAAGGCGAGGAAGGAAAATTCTATCTCTTTACGCCGGAGGAAGTAAAAAACACGCTGCATGCCGACGCGAACGCGTTCTGCGAATTTTATGGCATTGCCGAGCGCGGCAATTTTGAAGGCAGGAACATCCCCAACCTGCTGCACCACAAGGAAACGCCCGTACCGGACGAGGCGATGCTTGCGCTTAGGGAAACGGTATTCTCCCTGCGCGAGGGACGTATCCCTCCCGCCACGGACGATAAGCAACTGACGGCCTGGAACGCGCTGATGATCTCCGCTTTCGCCCGCGCATATCTCATACTGGGGGACGAGGCTTATTTACAGGCCGCGCAAAGCGCGCAAAAAAGCATAGAAAAACGGCTGACCACGCCGGAAGGGGATTTGTTTGTCTGCTATCGGGACGGCCGCGCCGACCACATGGGCCTGCTTGCCGATTACGCTTTTTATGGGCTTGCTTTAACGGAACTCTACGCCGCAAGCTTCAATGCGGCATTGCTTGTGCGCGCGGACTTTCTTGCGGAGCGCATGCTTAAACTGTTCGGCGACGACGCGGGCGGTTTATTTGCCTACTCCAGCGAAGGTGAACAGCTCTTAAGCCGCCCCAAGGAAGCGTACGACGGCGCGCTGCCTTCCGCCAACTCCGCAGCAGGGCTTTTGCTTTCCCGCCTGTGGCGGCTCACCGGCGAACCCAAATGGCGGGATAAAGCCGACAAACAGCTTGGCTTCCTTGCCGCCCACGCCACACGCGCTCCCATGGCCCACTGCTTTGCGCTTCTTGGGATTGCGGAAGCGGTATATCCGGAAAACATGCTGCTGTGCGTGAGCCGGGAGGAACGGAATTGGGCGGAGGTTGCCCGCCTTGCAGGTAGCGCAAAGCATTCCGTGCTTGTGCTGGTGAAGACCCCATCCGGCGCGCCTGCGCTCGAAGCGGCAGCGCCCTTTACGCGGGATTACCCATACCCGGAAAGCGGCGCTGCCTATTATCTGTGCAAGGGCTTCGCCTGCAAAGCGCCGGTGTTTGATTTGGAGGCTTTGGAGAAGCTGCTGCAAAAAGCGGATGTGCAGTAGCACATCCGCTGGAGGCTCGGGGGCCGCAGCTCCCAGCTTCCAACCGCCGAAGAGCGACGTGCGCGGTGGCGGCAGAAGGCCTTGCAGGGACAACCGGTCCTCGGCGGGAGACGCCTCGGACACTAGGCCTGCGGGCCGTCGCCGTAAGGGCACAGGTTGTTCCTGTAATCCTCGAAAAAGTGCCTTGGTACTTTTTCGAAATTACTCGCTCAGATCCAGCGACATATACACAAGCCCGGGCTTGGGTGGGCCGTACAGGGAGATGGTTTCCGCGAACCCCAGCTTGTGGAACAGCGCGATGGAATCCTGAAGCATGTCCAGCGTATCCAGCAGCATTTGCGTATAGCCGATGGCCTTTGCCTCCTGTATGGCATATTCCGTCAGCCGCCGCCCCACATGCATGCCGCGGAACGCGGGCTTTACATACAGGCGCTTGAGTTCGCAGCGCCCTTCGGTCAGAGGCTTGAGCGCGACGCAGCCTATGGCTTCCCCTTCCCACCGCGCCAGAAGCAGCCGCCCCTGCGGCGGCGCGTAAACGCCTGGCAGGGAGCTTAACTCCTCATCAAACGTTTCAAAGTAGATCATGATATCGAGCATATGGGCGTACTCTTCAAACAGCGCCCTCGCGTCGTCCAGCGCGTCAAACGCGGGCTCGATGGATGCGTGAACATGCCCAAGCTCCGGCTGAAACTTTTCCCGTACCAGGGCATATGTGTGCAGATCCTGAATAGCGCCGTTTTTATAGACGGCGCAGCGCTTTATGCCTTCAAACGTATAGCCCGCGCGCTCCAGCACGCGGCAGGAAGGCTTGTTGTCCGAAAACACTTCGGCCTGTATGCGCACGATATCGTATTGAGAAAACGCAAGCTCAGAGAGTTCCCGGACTGCGCGCGTCATAATGCCCAAGCCCCAGTAAGGCTCGCCAAGCCAGTAACCGAGGTTTGCGGACTTCTCATAGACATCCTCCCCTAAGATGATGCCGATGCTGCCGACGGCGTGATTGTTTACCTCTATGGCGCGGGTAAGCTGCTTCTCCTCCCCCGCTTCCATGCAGCGGGCGATATAGCTCCTGGCATCCTCCAACCCATAGGGGCTGGGAAATGTGTTTAACAAATTCTTTGCGATTTTGGGGTTATTGGCGAATTCCGCAACGCTCTGTGCATCCTCCATCCGCAAAGGACGCAATGCGTACGCAGTGTTGAGCGGGTACCGCATGGGCGTGTAGCGGATGCCGTCGCGTTCCTCCTCCGGCCCCGCGGCCACAAACCCCAGCCGCTCATATATGGGCACGGCGTAGGGAGAGGAGTTGACGGTAATATATTCCGCCTCCGCCGCCACGGCATCCTGCCGTACGGACTGGAGCAGCGCCCGGGCAACGCCCTTCCTTTGATATTCCGATGCGACAAAGAGCAGGGCAATATGCGTGCATTCCCGCATGGCGACGACGCCCGCAAGCGCGCTGCGCATGAAATAGCCGAACAGTTGCACGGACGGTTCGCCTTTCCGCGATGGGGTTCCGATTGCACGGAGGAATGTATAAAAGGTCTCCACGCCTTCCTGCGAATACTCCGGCGCAACATATGCGTCGAACACGCGCCCGACAAGCGCTTTGGCGGCTTCATATTCGTTCTCTCTGAGCAA
>JAFABA010000205.1 GCA_023426265.1 Bacillota bacterium | reverse complement strand
TCGTTGATCTGTTCCCACGTCATGCGGAACGTATTGACGTCCGATCCGCAAATACCGGCGCATTTGACGTCGATGAGCACCTGGCCTTCGCCGGGTTCCGGAACCGGCAGGTCGCGCACTTCCACCTTGAAATTCCCTACCGGGACTACGCCTCTCATGGTATCCAACTTTCTTTGCCTCCTTAAAAAATCACGCCGCCGACCAATATGACATTTGAAAACGGCGTGCATTCGCCTGTGCGGATATATGCCTTTGCCTGAAGGGCCGTCTTTTTCAGCTCGCTCTGATCCACAACAATGAGTTCCTTATCCTCAAGCATGTTGCAGATTTCCTCAAAGCGCTTGGGGGAGTGCTCTTTCGTCTGGTTTGCTACGAGAAAGCGCTCTACCTCAAGTTCCTTGAGTACCACGCGGACCACGTCCATGAACGCCGGAAGACCGGGTTCAAGCGCGAGATCGATCCGCCTTGCTTCCGCCGGAATGGGGTACGCCGAGCCGCAAATAATCAGCATATCGTTATGCCCCATGCTGGCTACCACTTCGGATATGTCGCGATTCATAATGCCATACTTTTTCATGCGCCCTCCGCACGTTAACGTTAACGAATAAATTGGGAACGATTGCGTGTAGAACTTATTGGGCCACTTTCCGGATAAATGCAATACATTGATAATTTGGATTATCTGGCAAGGAGTAAGATGTTGACTGTACTTGATATCATCTTTGATATACCGTTATCGATAACGGTATGGTCGTATTATAATTCCATTTCCAACTGCCGTCAAGATGCGATTTTACTTTTTCATATCCTTTCTGCGAATTGATGCGCGCATGAAAAAGAGCCGCCTGGTTCAAGCGGCTCTAATGTTTTTCTGTGGCTGACTCTTTCTTTTAAGAAATATTCTCGCAGATGCGGATGTCGTTTTCTATGAAAAGTTTCTTTGTATCCGGCGCCTTTCCCATGGCGATCTTCTGAAATATGATGTCGATGACCCGCTTTCCCTGTATATAGGGGTGCTGGATCACGGTTGCGGCAACAAGCCCGCTTTGCAGACCCCGAATGACAGGCTGGGATTGGTCCAAAGCGATCACGCGCACCTTGCCGCAGAGCGGGGAATCCTGGATGGCCTGCAGGAAACCGTCGTAATAGCCGACCGCCGCGATGATCACGTCGATATCGCGCTGCGCTTCAAGCGCCTTTACCCCTTCGGCGTATATTCTCAAATGATCGTTGGGCAGTTCACATACGCCCATCAGGCGGATGCCGGGGTGTTTTTCCCGGATCGCGTCTTTCAGGCCGCGCAAACGCTCAATATTGTTCAAAATCCCGAGCGGCGCGGTCGCAAACAGCAGGTTGCAGCGGCCCTGCGTCATCAAATTGACCAAGCCGCACGCGGTTTTCCCGACTTTGTACGGATCGCAGCTGACCGAGGCCAGGCAATCTGCCGGTTCATCGGATACCATAAGGGCGACCTCGATCCCGTCGTGCTGCAGGGCTTCAATCCGCTTGCGTATGCGCTCGTCATGCAATGGAACGATTGCAAGCCCGCTGATGTCGTCAGCGACAAGCTCTTCAATGAGTTGCAGCTGGTTCTCCACGTCGAACCCTTTGCCGTATTTCACGATTACGCTGACGCCGTAATCCCTGATTTCCTCCGCCGCATCCGTGACGCCGCGATAGACTTCCTCAAAGAAGGGATGCTTGACCGTGTGGATGATGACGCCGATCTTAAGCGCCTTGCGCCGCGTAACCAGCGCCTTGGCCGCGATGTTGGGCGAATAGCCCAGCGATTCGGCGATTTTACGGATACGCTCGGCCACCTCTTTGTTGACGCCTTTTCGGTTATTGAGCGCTCGGTCAACCGTTCCGATGGAAACGCCGGCCAACTCCGCAATTTTTTTAACGGTTACTGCCAATGTTACCCCCAAGATCAATGCATACTTGCTCTATGTTATCGAACACGTTAAGAGCATTGTAGCAACGGGATGCGGCGGATGCAAGAATTATTTTTGCTTAACAACGACGGCGGTTGGCGCTGCAGGCTGGGGCTGGGACTGAAACCGGATGATTTCCGATAGCCCTTTCGGGCAGGACGCCTTTGTATCAAAATAAAGCCGCTCCCGTGGGTTTTTCTTCACTGTCCTGCCGTGGTATAATAGCCGCGGGCGGCTATTATACGGCTTATTCTTATGCACGTGCGATTTTCGCCTGCGGGCGAACGCACATGCGCGGATGATACCATATCCGCTTTGCTTCTATGGTATAATGCAAAAAGACAAATCCCTGTTTGAAAGCGAGGTTCCATATGTTTCGTGCCAATGGAAATTACAGCAAGCTCACGGGCAGCTACCTGTTCAGCGAAATCGCCCGCCGCGTAGCCGCGTATGCAAAGGAACACCCGGAGGCGTATATCATCCGCATGGGCATCGGCGACGTCACGCAGCCGCTCGTCCCCGCCGTAATCGAGGCCATGCACAAGGCGGTGGCGGAAATGGGCGTAAAAGAGACGTTCCGCGGATACGGGCCGGAGCAGGGCTACGATTTCCTGCGCGAAGCGATCGCCAAGCATGATTACGCAGTGCGCGGCATAGAGATTTCGGCGGATGAAATATTCGTTTCCGACGGCGCGAAATGCGATGTGGGCAGCATTCAGGAGCTTTTTGGCGAAAATACCGTCGTTGCAGTTTCCGACCCGGTCTACCCCGTGTATGTGGATACCAACGTCATGGCCGGGCGCGGCGGCGTGTTTGACGCGCAAAAAGGCGGTTACACAAACATCGTCTACCTCCCCTGCACGGAGGAAAACGGGTTTGTGCCGGCGCTTCCAGAGAAGCCTGTGGACGTGATCTACCTCTGCTACCCCAACAACCCCACCGGCACCACGCTCACCCGGGCGCAGATCAAGGTGTTTGTGGACTACGCGCGGGCAAACGGCGCGCTGATTCTCTACGATTCGGCCTACGAGGTTTACATCAGCGACCCGGAAGTGCCGCACAGCGTGTTCGAGGTGGAAGGTGCACGCGAATGCGCGATCGAGTTCCGGTCCATGTCCAAGACCGCGGGCTTTACCGGAACGCGCTGCGCGTACGCGGTGGTGCCGAAGTCCCTTCATTATAAGGACGACCTTGGAAACGACGTCAGCCTAAACGCCATGTGGAACCGCAGGCACACCACGCGCTTCAACGGCGTGCCCTATGTGACGCAGCGGGGTGCCGAGGCCATATACACCCCCGAGGGCCGCAGGCAGATACTCGACGTCGCCCGCTACTATATGGACAACGCCCGCCTGATCCGCGAAAGCCTTCTTAAAGCGGGCTATACGGTATACGGCGGCAGCAATGCCCCTTACATCTGGCTCAAGGTCCCGGGCGGGGACAGCTGGGCGTTCTTTGACGAGCTGCTGCGAGAGAAGCAGATCGTGGGTACCCCCGGCGCGGGCTTCGGCAACGCGGGCGAAGGCTATTTCCGCATGACGGCGTTCGCCACGCGGGAAAACACCGAGCGCGCCATGAAGCGCATCTGCGCGGAATAACGATATGCCGAAAAAGTGCCACGTGGCACTTTTTCGAGAATCACAGGAACAACCTGTGCCTACGGCACGGGCGGCTGTTCCTGAAAGGAAAGCCTTGCGCCGCAAGGCTTTCCGCCGCCACCGCACATGTCGCTCTTCGGCGGTTGAAAGCCTCCGGGGGCTGCTGCCCCCGAGCCCCCAAGAGGTTCGATAGACGGTGCTTACGGAGTATAAGCTCCGCGAACTTCCTCCAAGGTTCAAACTTACTCCTATACCACTCCGGTTCTTTCCTTTTCCCACCTTTTCTCGATACTGAAGCGTCTTTTCCTAAAATAGACCAACATTGCGAAAGCGAGGCAAGAATATGCAGATCGAACGCAGGCTTTTTGGCACCCACTTGGATGGCACCCCGGTATACGCCTATAAAATGGAGAACGCGAACGGCGTGCAGATGGAACTCATCTCCTACGGCGCGGCAATCCGTACGCTGCTTGTGCCGGACAAAACCGGCAATAAGGCGGACATCGTCCTGGGTTATGACGATCTCGCGGGCTACCAGGCGGACAATTGCTATTTCGGCGCGACGATCGGCCGCATCGGCAACCGCATCCGCAACGGGGCGTTTACGCTCAATGGCAAGCAGTATCAGGTTGCCAAAAACAACGGTGAACACCATCTGCACGGTGGTGCCGTAGGCTTCAACAGCCGCAACTGGCTGGGCGAAATTCTGCCCGACGGCGTGGCGTTCACGCGATATAGCCCCGACGGCGAGGAAGGCTACCCCGGCGGCCTGCAAGTAAGCGTGCGGTACCGCCTGGCGGACAACAACGCGCTGCATATCGAATACATGGCTTGCGCGGAGGAGGACACAATCTGCAACCTCACCAACCACAGCTATTTTAATTTATCCGGGCATGACGGCGGCGATATCCTTTCCCATGAGCTGACCATAAACGCCCCCTTCTATACGCCGGGGGACAGCGGCTGCGTGCCCACCGGGGAAATACTCTCCATATCCGGCACACCCATGGACTTTTTAAAAGCCAAAACAATCGGGAGGGATATCGGCTCGGATTTCCCGCAAGTAAAGCAGTTCGGCGGGTACGACCACAACTTTGTGCTCGCGGGGCCGGAGGGCCTTCGTGAAATCGCAGTGGCGCATGAGCCGAAAAGCGGGCGCAGGCTGCGCGTATTTACCGACCTTCCCGGCGTGCAGCTCTATACCGGCAACATGACGGACGCCATGGGGAAGGGCGGCGCGCATTACGGCCAGCATGCCGCGTTCTGCCTGGAAACGCAGTACTTCCCGGATGCCGTCAACCACCGGCACTTTGAAGGCCCTGTGTTAAAGGCGGGGGAGACGTTTAAAAGCGAGACGGTGTACCAGTTTTCGTGGTAAATTGCTGTATCAACTGCATGGGGAAATAAGAAAAGATAACATTGAGGCCGGGCCTTTTGCATGAAGGCCCGGCTTTTTTATGTTAGGTATTGTTACTGGCCTTCTTTCCGCTTTCTTGATCTATCTCTTGACGTACTATTTGTTAAATCGTCAGGCCTTAACGCCATAATGTTACGTTGCGGGGCGTTTATATACATTTCTTCCAACTGTCTGTGCGCCTTCACCAGGTTGTCCGATATCTCTTTCAATCCGTCAATTGCATCCGCCTGTGCAGCAAATAACTTTTGATGCATGGCAGAATAATCTGGCATATATTTATCCACCTCTTTTACAAGCAGCCTATAGAATCAGCTACGCATAGCCTAATAGTGGCATGTATAGCCTATACCTGCAAGCGTTTTTCGCTATGCTTTATTGTAAAGGCGGTGATACCTACGGATACGGTCACAGCGATACGAAATCGAATATTGCAGCTATGCGATGAGCACGAGATCAGCATAAATAAATTAGCAAATCTCTCGGCTTTGCCGCCCTCGTCCGTGAAGAATATCCTGTATGGGAAAAGCCGGAATCCTAAGATAGAAACAATTAAAATGATGTGCGATGGTCTGGGAATTACTTTGGGCGAGTTTTTCAGCACAAAGGAGTTTGACGAATTGGAGCCGTCGATTAAATAATTGCAGAGCTGCTACGTTTTCTTGACAAACAAAACTCCATGGCCGCCCGCCATGGAGTTTTTGCTTCTTACAATAAGATGATGAACCGTTACACCCCGAACGAATTGAACCCTACCTTGCCGTACACGTCCCGCAAAGTCCTGTTCGCGGTTTCCCCGGCCTTTTCCGCGCCGTAGCGGATAGTTTTGTTGAGGTAGTCCTTATCGCCCAGCACGCGGTAGAATTCCTTCTGCACGGGCTCCAGTATGGAGATCACGGCTTCGGCCGCGGCGGCCTTCAATGCGCCATAGCCTTTTCCTTCAAACCGGGATACGGCTTCCGGTATCGTTTCCCCGGCGCAAGTGCTGTATATGGATAAAAGGTTCGCAACGCCCGGCCGGTTTTCGTCATATGCGATGCAATTTTCGCTGTCCGTCACGGCGCGCCTCATCTTTTTGAGTATCACGTCCGGCGGGTCGAGCAGCGCGATATAGGCGTTGGGGTTTTCGTCGGATTTGGACATTTTCTTGTCCGGCTCCTGCAGGCTCATGATCCTTGCGCCCACCTCGGGGATATAGGGTTCCGGAATGGTGAACGTCTCTCCATAGGCGTTGTTGAAGCGGATCGCCACATCCCGCGTAATTTCAATATGCTGCTTCTGGTCCGCGCCCACCGGCACGAGATCCGCCTGGTAAAGGAGGATATCCGCCGCCATCAGCACGGGATAGGTGAACAGGCCCGCGTTGATGTTGTCTGCGTGGCGGGCGGATTTGTCCTTGAACTGCGTCATGCGGGAGAGTTCCCCCATGTACGTGTTGCAGGAGAGCACCCAGGTCAGCTGCGTATGCGCGGGCACATGGGATTGAATGAACATGGTGGAGGTTTCCGGCTTCACGCCGCAGGCGATCAAAAGCGCCATGGTCTCAATGGAGCGGCGGCGCAGGTCCTCCGGGTCCTGCCTTACGGTAATGGAGTGCATATCCACCACGCAATAATAGGCGTTAAAATCCGCCTGCAGCTTCGCCCAATTGCGCACAGCCCCGATATAATTGCCCAGCGTCAGTATGCCGGACGGCTGTATGCCGCTCAAAACCGATTTTTTTTGTTCCACAGTCTCTCCTCCTTATGCGCAACTGTCTATGGCGTAGCTAATAGTATATCCGTTTCGGCACATACGCGCAAGCGCGCAGGTTTATCCGCCTTCTTAACGGAAGAACGCAACATTTGATTCCAAGATATGACGAAACTCCCCTTACGGTAACATGGCAGGGCGTGCCGCCGCTCGGAAACGGAAACCATTGTGCGCGCCTTATGCCTAGCCGCACCCTTATAAATAAAAAACCCGCCGGACGCTAAAGTATTTCCCTTAAAAAACGATATCGACAATGAGAGCCCATTTTTTTACATTTTGCAGTCTTTCAGGAGGGGAGGAGTTGCATGAACACGATTCAAGCGAATGATCGCCCGATGCATTATGAGTATCAATTCCGCGATACAACTGCGGCGCAGAGAAAAGAACTATATGACAGGCTGTATGACGAAGCGGGCAACATGAGGGCGCTCAAAACCGAGGATTTTCGGGTTCAGGATGTTCCGGGCTGGGATGGCGGCAAGGCAGGGCGAATGAACGGATATGCCGTTGCAAAAGTGGGTGACGATTATGTGGTGTTTGCCATGAATCCCGGTATCTATTTTAGCGGCAAAAAGGAGCTCACGGAGGAGCAGCTTACGTATTTGCGCGGGAAATATGACAGGGACAATTTACCCAAAGAGGATAGAATCAAGCTGCTTGCGGAGCTGTCCTGCTTTGGCGTTATTTCAGGAAGCGACGCTTACGCGGAAGCCTTTCCCGAAAAATGTCCCTGGGTTCAGAAGCAACGGCAGCAGTTTAAAATTGATGGCAATGAAACGGACTTGGCGGACTGGATAGAATATTATCTCCAGCGGGCAATGCAAGCCAAGGATGATATGGATAAACTCAGCGCAAACAATCGATTCATCGTGCATGTTGAATCGGAACGAAGAGCCCACAGCTTTTATTCAACGCTGGCGCAGACCATGAAGCAAATTGCATAACAATAGCCGGTATCCTTGCCGGCATTGAAATCCAATCCAATGATTGCTTTAAGCGGTTTCCCGCTTATGTGACATCAAAACACCGCCCAAGGGCGTCCCCTTCGGCGGTGTGAGGCTTTTTGTTGAGCGTTTGGCTCTATGGAGGCTTCTGTATAAGGTTGTAAGGCAGTGCAGGATGCGTGAGCGGCCCGCTTGCCCGGTAGGAAGAGGGTACCGGTTTTCCCTTTCCGTATTACATATATATGTGCGTCTGTATGGGATGGTGATGCCGGTGCAAAACATTTTTGTTTTAAAAATTTTTCGCTTGAGCAAAAACGGAAATAACGCAGAGAGTATCGGCAAATCCTTTTGTGGGTGTGGGGATTCGTAATCTCCCACGGCTAATCCGATTTGACGACATGTGCGTCAAATCGGTGGAAAAAATGCCGCCAATGAGCGGCATTTTGACATGCGGAAAACCCATTGACAAAGTCCACTGGACTTTGTCAATGGCCAGAATAACGGCATATCATAAGGAAAACCGTTGACAAAGCGCATAACCGACGGTATAATGCGTTCATACTATCGGTTAACCAGATTTGGCGATGAAGAGACGAGTAGCCTGTATGGTACGGCACAGAGAGCTGCTTAAATTGGTGGAAGAGCGGTACGGCGCGTACAGGGGAAGAACAGCTCGGAGCCTCCGACCGAACCGCATTCAGCGTAGTAGACTCGGACGCGCCCGGCGCGTTACAGCCGGAAACGATCCGCCTATTCTTCTAATGGAGATCGGCGCGTCGTAGCAGAGCGGGCGCTATGCGCTACATTGGGTGGTACCGCGTGAGACTACGGTCTTTCGTCCCAAACGGGATGGAAGGCTGTTTTTTTATACTCGGATTTCAGTCAGGAGGGAAAAGCATGTTTCGAACGGCGCATTGCGGGTCGCTGACGGAAGCGCAGGTGGGCGAACGCATCAAAACGAGCGGGTGGGTATTCCATAAGCGCGACATGGGCGGCGTCATATTCCTGGATTTACGGGATTGCAAGGGCACGCTGCAGGTGGTGTGCAACCTGAACACGCTTACCAGGGGGGAGTTCGCCATCGCGGAGAATGTCAAGCTCGAATCCGTGCTGATGGTGGAAGGCGTCTTGCGCATCCGGGACGAGGAAACCTATAACGATAAGCTTGCTACCGGCACCATCGAGCTTGCGGCGGACCGGGTGACGCTTCTTTCTGAAGCCGATCCGCTGCCGTTTTCGCTGGAGGAAACCGCCAAGGTGCGCGAGGACCTCAGAATGGAATACCGGTTTCTGGACATCCGCCGCGCGCAGATGCAGGAGGCGCTGCGCTTTCGGCACCGGGTGGTCAAGGCCGCACGGGACTATCTGGACGCGGACGGCTTTGTGGATGTGGAAACGCCCATCCTCACCAAAAGCACGCCCGAGGGCGCGCGGGATTACCTGGTGCCCAGCCGCGTGCACCCCGGCTCGTTCTACGCGCTGCCGCAAAGCCCGCAGATATTCAAGCAGCTTTTGATGGTGGGCGGGCTCGACCGGTATTACCAGGTGGCGCGCTGCTTCCGGGATGAGGATTTGCGGGCGGACCGCCAGCCGGAATTCACCCAGCTCGACATGGAGCTTTCCTTCGTGGGGCAGGAAGAAATTTTGCAGCATCTGGAGCGGCTCTTTAAGCACATCATGCTTACCATCAAGGGCGTCGATCTCACGGAACCCTTCCCGCGCATGACGTGGCACGAGGCCATGGATACCTACGGCAGCGACAAACCGGATATCCGCTTTGAACTTCCGATTATTGACGTAACGGATATTACCTCCAAAAGCTCGTTCGCCGTATTCAAAAACGCGGCGCAAAAGAAGGGCGTCGTCCGGGT
>JAFABA010000150.1 GCA_023426265.1 Bacillota bacterium | reverse complement strand
GGTGAAAAGTAGAATGCTATGATAACGGAACATCATACGCAGGCTTTGAAAGTTATCATACAGGCCGCAGAAACCGAACCGGCAATCGTATGGGCGTTAACGGGCAGTACTTCCTTTGCTTTGCAGGGCATGAACCTCATCGCGTATGATATCGATGTTATGACAAATGGGGAGGATGCGTATGAACTCGCGCGGCGGCTCGCCCGGTATGTCGTAAAGCCCGTTGCGTATTCGCAGGCGCATAACATCAAATCGCATTTCGGGCGGCTGAACATTTGCGGCGTAGATGTGGAGATCATGGGAGATATTCAGAAAAAGCTGCCCGACGGGACATGGGAGCCCGTTTTTGAGATTGCACCTGTCACCAAGCTTATTCAGCAAGAGGGAATGACCATTCCGGTCATCACGCTTACGCACGAGGCGCGGGCATACCGAATACTTGGAAGAACAGAACGCGCAGACGCCATCGAACGGCATTTGCAGCCGCATGCAACCGATTGAATACAGAATACCCATACAAAGCGGGCTGTTATGTCATGTAACAGCCTGTTTGCGTTTTTGCCGCTTTAACCAATCGCATTCTTGCGCGCATAGTATGGGAAGGAACCATACTTTTTGGAATTCGAAATCAAAGGGAACGGGAGATTACTATGTGCGGTATTGTCGGCATTGTAGACCACCGGAGGGAGCTGTTTCATAAAGCGCCGGTGATAGAACGCATGACCCGGGCGCTCAGCCACCGAGGGCCGGATTCTTACGGCCACCATGTGACGCGCCATGCGCTGCTGGGCCACAGGCGTCTGGCGGTTGTGGACCCGGAAGGGGGCGCGCAGCCTATGCAGCGGATGTTTCATTGCAACACATTCACCATCGTATACAACGGGGAGCTTTACAATACGGAGGAACTCAGAGCGGAGCTGAAGGAAGAGGGCTTCACGTTTTGCGCCTATTCGGATACCGAGGTGCTGTTATGCGCCTATATCGCGTGGGGACCGGGCTGTGTTGACAAGCTCAACGGTATTTATAGCTTCGGCATCTGGGAAGAAAAGGGGGAAACGCTGTTCCTCTGCCGCGATCCTCTCGGCGTAAAGCCGCTTTATTATACGCAAAAGGACGGCATGCTGCTGTTCGCTTCGGAGCTAAAAGCACTGCTTGTGCACCCTGCGGTACAGCCCGTACTGGAAGCGGACGGCATATGCGAAATCATGGGTCTGGGGCCCGCGCACGCGCAGCACAGCGGGGTACTGAAAAACATTAATCAGCTTCCCGCCGCCCATTACCTGCTTTTTACGCGGGAAGGGGCAACGCTGCGCGAGTATTGGAAATTAAAGCCCGGGGAGCACAAAGAAAATGTGGAAGAAACGGCGGAACATATCCGGTACCTGCTCACGGACGCCGTCAAACGCCAGCTGGTGGCGGATGTCCCGGTCTGCACGTTCCTTTCGGGCGGGCTCGATTCAAGCGCCATATCCGCCATCACATCCGCGGAATTTAAAAAAGAAGGACGGACCTTAAAGACATTCTCCATCGATTATGAGGACAACGCGAGCTATTATCAGGTCAACGACTTCCAGCCCACGTCCGATGATGCCTGGGTGGACCGGATGTCAGCGCACATCGGCAGCGAGCATCACCGCGTGATACTCAACAACCAAAAGCTCGCGGACGCGCTGTTGGGCGCGATGCGCGCGAACGACCTGCCCGGCATGGCAGATATCGATTCGTCCCTCCTGCTGTTCTGCGAGGAGGTGCGAAAATACGCGACCGTGGCGCTTTCCGGCGAATGCGCGGATGAGGTGTTTGGCGGTTACCCCTGGTATGTGCGCAAGGACCTCGCCTATGCGGGCACATTCCCGTGGTCGGGCGCGGTCAAGGAACGCAACGCTCTGCTATCCCCCGATTTAAAAAAAATCCGCCTGCCCGAATATGTGCAGGCGCAGTACGACGCTACACTGGAAAAGGTTCCGCATATTGAGGAAGTTTCCGCGGATACGCGGGAGTTCCAGCGCATGTTTTACCTCAATATCAAATGGTTCATGAACACGCTGTTGACCCGCAAGGACCGTATGAGCATGGCCAACAGCCTGGAGGTCCGCGTTCCCTTCGCGGATTACCGGCTGGTGGAGTACGCCTACAATATCCCGCGCGACATGCTCTTTTATGAAGGCAGGGAAAAGGGCCTGTTGCGCAAGGCGCTGACCGGCCTGCTGCCGGAAGAGATCCTGTGGCGCAAAAAGAGCCCGTACCCCAAGACGTTTCATCCGCAGTATGTCAACGCAGTTACGAAAGCCCTTGACGAGCGGATTCATGAAAAAGGGTGCCGTATTGCGGAACTTCTGGATATGGGCGCGGTGCATACGCTCATCGACACGCAGGGGCGCTCGTTTGGCCGCCCGTGGTTCGGGCAGCTGATGACGGGGCCGCAGCTCATTGCATACCTGTTCCAACTGGAAATGTGGATGCGGGAGTACGGCGTGATCGTGGAGGTATAACAGACTTTTGGCAACAACTTGTGATATAAAAAGGCGGGCGCATGCGCCCGCC
>JAFABA010000029.1 GCA_023426265.1 Bacillota bacterium | reverse complement strand
CTCTTCATATCCGGCTCGTAGATTTTTTCCACATGCAGGCTCTTTGTGACGGTGTTGGGTATGAGCATGCCGCGCAGCGTCTTGCCGTAGGGTACGCACATATATTCCCCCAGGACACGGCTGTTTTTCGGCATTCGGTCCACGCCGTTTGCGCGCATTACCTTGCTGATAAGCGCATGGTTCAAAACCCCCGCGTGGAAGGAAAGCACCAACCGCCCCGGATACAGCCCCGCCATCGCGGCGGAGAAGCGTTCATGCGCCTCCCTGAGCACGCGCACGACGGCTTCGTCCGCTGAAAGCGGCATTTTGATGCGCTCATGGATATCCTCCACAATTGCGATGGGCGTGCGCATATCCACGGCGTACACCGGCGCGCCTTTCACGGGATCGGGCATTTGTAAAAATCCCTGCCGCTCCAGCGCGCGGTAGAGTTCCTCATCCTGCGGGCAGTTCGCGCCGATCAGCATGGCGTAGGTATAATCCTGCCTGAGGCAGAGCGCTAAGGTTTCGTTAAGCAACAGCCGTATGGTGTCCCGGCGGCTGAACCCCTTGTTCACGTAAATGCCCGCCAGAACGGCAATTTTGCCGGATGTATGGCGCCTGACATACTCCGCGAGCCGGATGTTTTCAAACTCCGCGAACAGTTCCGCCGCGCTTGTGGCGTAATAGAGCGCCACGCCGCGCACGTTGCTCTTTGCGCCCTTCTGGCGAAGCAGCAAAAGCTGCGCGCCGGGCTTTTTTAACAGTACAGTCAGGCGATCGGCTGACCAGCCATTCTGTTCCCCTTCTTTTAGAACCTGGTCAAACGCGAGGGAGAATAAGTGTCTACCCGCCTCCGCATCATGAGGGGAACAGCTTTCAAAGCGCATGTCCTCCGGACGCAGGAGTTCCTTATCCTGCGGCTCCCGCAGATAGAGGCCGTTGTCGTAGATGTAACCCTGCACGGTCGGATCAACCAGGGCGGAAATATCGCGGTTGTGGTCCACGCTTTCGCGTATGCTGGTGGAGCTGATCTCCTCCAGCTCCGGCGGCAGCATGAGTTCGGTAATGCTTCCCGCGATACGGCTTTGTACTAGTTTGCGTTCTTCCCGCAGCGTGCCGTTCTCCGCGCCCCGCAGGAATATCACATGGTGGAAGCCATGTATGGAGCCGGCCGAAGGCGAGTTTTTATAGGCCGAAGCGTTGCGCACCACATCGCTTCCCACCGCAATGTAAAGCTCCTTGCCTGGGAAAAGGAGCTTCAGCCGCATAAGATCCGCGGGGTTGGCGAGGTTGATTGGGATATCCTCCGGGAACAGATACACGCCATACATATCCGCGACGGACATGTTTGCGATCCGCCTTCTGACCATATGCGGCTGCGTATGCTTGGACCAGCTGAATTCATCGAGAGCAAGGTATACTTCAAACCCCAGCGCGCGTATCTGGTTCACGATACCCAGATGGCTCGCCGAAAACGGATCGAACGTGCCCGGAAAGAACACGGCTTTTTCCGTCTTTTCCAGAACCATGGGGGTATCCGATGTCTCTTCCTCAATGATAAAACGGTAAATGTGATTGAGCGACGCGGCGTTGCTGAAAAACGTCAGCTTCCCCGGCGTCTGCTCATTAACGAGCAGCAGCAGCTTTTTATACAACACACGGAACATCCGGCATTTTTCCGCATGCGCCAATGCACCGCCAAACAGATACTTGCCCAGCACAAACAGCGCCACACGGGCAATGGATTCGTTGTGATGCGCAAGGCTGCTCAAAAGCATGCTCAGCATCCGGCGCTTTCTTTCTTCAAAAGTTTCTTCGGTTTCTGAAAACGCGCTGCGGTAGCCTTCGGTGTAATGCTGCAGCAGGATACCCACAGTCTCCAGCGTAACACAGGCGGTATGCTCATTTGAGGACTTGATGTAATGCGTCAGTTCGTTGAGCGATTCGTCCATTTCCTTGGGATGCAGGTAGAGCATGAATTGGCCAAGGTACTGCGGAATGTATTTGGAAAACTCGTGGCTCGCGCTTTCCAGGCCCCGTACGAGTTCCACCGCGATTTCGTTACGCTGGTCCAGCGTGAGCACAGGCGCCAGCTGAATGAGCGCCTCCCCCGCCCGGTTGCGCACGGCAAACCGTTCGCTCACGCGGATAAGATTTGCGACATGCGCCGCCACCTGAAACGCTTGCGCCTGTCCGCCGTGGTGCACGCGGTATAATAACAGCGCGATATTGACTTCCTTAATGATCCACGGCGTGGCGGTTTTGAGGTTTTCCAAGAATAGATCCGCGCTGTCCAAGCGTGCCAAGCGAAGCGTGCAGCGCGCGTGCTCGTCTTCATAGCCATTTAAATACTGTGCGGCCAGAGAAAGCAGGAAGTCTATGCTGATTTCCCTCTCTTCGGGCAGCGCCGCAATTACGTTTTCCACAAACGGCAAGAAATACGTTCCCTCGCCTTCGCGCTTTAAGACATGGTTCGCCAGGCGCAGCGCCGCCGCCTGCATGCGCGTTTCTGTCAAAGCAGCCAGACGGGCGGCTATCATAAGCGGCTGCGCGAACGCTTCTTTTTGAATGATTGCGGCGGGAACGTGCAGAAGGCTGTCCAGCAGCACGAACGCGGCAGAAGGCTCCAGATAGTCCTCGTTTGCAAAGCAGCCAAGATAAATTTGAAGGTAGGTTTCCACGTCCCCCGCCTTGCAGCTTTCGAACAGCGCGGGCAGTATGACCTTAAGCGTATAGGAGATCCAGGCGCTGTGGTTTGGGGCAATCTTGTGGTCCGGCAGGAGTATCATGGAGAGGCTTTCCCGCCAGATATCGAAGCTCGCAGGGCCGTCTACGGGCAGCGTGATATTCGGGGGCAGTTCTTTTCGGTATATCGTATCGTAGCCGGCCAGTATCCGCGCGTACAGCGTGGCGGCCTGGTAGCGGATATCGCCGTGGCTGTGCATAAACAGCTCGTATAAAAAGCGCATGGTCTGGCTTTTTTGCTTCTGTGTCATATAGGTGAAGTATTCGCTGAGGATATCGATATAGGTGCGAATGTTCTGCCATTCCGTCTGGGTGCGCGCATCCTCCAGAAGATCCGCGAATGAGGTTTCCGAGCTGATGCGGTGCATCAGCGTCAGGTTGTGGGAAATGGCCTGGAATTTTAATGCCGTGACTGCGCTTCTGCCTTCGAGCAGCGCAACGTCTGTCTGTATAGAGGAAAGCGCCTCATCCGAAAACGGATTGGTATTGACGCCTAAAGAGACCATATACGCTTCAAAATCCGCAAGCTTTTGGTAAACGCGCTCATACCGCAGACGCTTCTTCGCATCCACGTTGTCAAGCTTGCTCAATATGACGGCGTAAGCCTCTGCAAGCGTCAAAAACTGCATCCACTCCCGTTCGTTTTTTGTTCTTACGCTTTTTACCCGGAAATCCGCATAGATGAGCAGAAGGGACTCTACGGGCAGGTTTTCAAGCTCCAGATCCCAGGTGGAATGATTGGCCGCAACATGCGAAACCGCATTTAACCCGTAGCGCTTGAGCCATTGCTCCGTATAGTAATAGTGCAGGTACGGGATGCGTTTTTGCTCTTCCCCTTTGCAGCCGTATTTGCCGATGTCATGCGTGGCCGCAGCAGCGGAGATCAGCGGGAGATCTACAGCTATCCCTTTTTCCTTCAACTGACGCGCCATCCGCATGGCGACATGGTGCACGCCCGCCACATGGCCAAGCATATCAAATGGCATCACATCACGGCCAATGCGCATGAGTTCAACAAAAAAGCCGCTCAGCATTACCCTTAAGAATTCTGCGTACTGCTGCCGGGTGGGACTCCCCTTGCACTCCTCGCCGGTTGCGAACTGAAAATGCGTATCCGCTGCGAAGGGCTTTTCCTGCTGCTCCTCTTCCAACAGCAGGCGGTATACGCCCAGGTAGAACAGGTTTGCGCGCATACGGTCTGCCGAAATAGGCTCTTTTTTCTCCGGCGGGAACAGACCCTCTACAAGCATGTCGTATATAAAAAGCAGCCAGTCCCTGCGCGGATCCCCGGGGCACAGGCGCTCCATAACGGGCAGGCACAAGGTCAAAATGTCCCTGCTGCTGTAATTGTCCTTCGCAAGAAGCAGACTTAGCCCGCTTCGAAACCCGCAGCCTTGCAGCAGTTCCCGCAGCGTCTTTTTGGAAAACTGCGCCGCCTGAAAATCAGAACGCTGCGTAAGAATATCAAGCAGCCGTCCATACAGCGCGCTTGCCTCTTTTTTGAGCATATGGCACCTCCCGAAAAATATATGGGAAGAAACGGCAGCCGTTACTCTTTTTCTCCGACCGGCTGCTTTGCCTTGAGTGCAAACTGCATCATCAGTATGTCCATATCCGTATCGATCGAGGCGTAAATGACGGTCTTCCCCGGCTGGAAGGTATCCGCTTCCCCGCGGGTGAGCACGTCGGCGCGCGCGATTTGAGTACCGTCCTTGTCCGTAAACACGATTTCATAGCTGCCGGTGAGCGCTTTCGGGTAGGTGTTTTCGCATACGCCCTCCATCAGCGTACCGCCCTCGTATTCAAATACGCGGATGTTGGTGAACGTAAGATAGCGCTCAAAATGATTGCTTTCGTCATAAATAAGGGCGCCAGTAGCGTCCTTTGCCCAGGGTTCGTTCGTGATCCTCTGCGCAACAGGGGAAGGCGCGGGCGTAGGCGTGGGCGCGGGCGTAGGCTCGCCCACCAAAGTAGGCTGCTGCCTGATGCAGCCCGGTAGTAAGAAAATGAGAACGAACACGATGAGAAGCTTTTTCATAGCACACTCGAATACTCCCGAAGGAGCCGCTGTTTGAGGTCATAGAGCCGATCCGAAAGGTCAACCTTGTACGTATGTGGGTTTAGGAGGCGCATGTATTCCTCCCACATGGAAGCAAGCTCCTTTTTAGCGTATGCCTGTATGGTATGGATATCCGGAAGGTCGTATACGAGTTCCCCATCCACAAACACAGGAACCAAAAGCTCCCTTGCGGTAAAATCGGTTACCGTCATGGTTTTCCATGTCTGCTCCGGGTCAAATAAGCGAAGCGGATGCGCTGTATCGATCGTTTCATCCTCCAGCGTCATGAGATCCGCAACAGCTTTGCCGTTTTTATTGCGGTAGAGGCGGTACACCTTTTTATAGCCGGGGTTCGTCACCTTGGCGGGGTTGTCGCTGCGCTTGATTTTGGGAAGCAGTTTGCCGTTTACCACCTCGGCGGACATTTTATATACGCCGCCCAAAGCGGGCTGATCGTCCGATGTAATAAGCCGCGTTCCTACCCCCCAGACATCGATGCGCGCGCCCTGGGCCTTTAAGTCGCGTATGAGCGTTTCGTCAAGATCCCCCGAAGCATAGACCCTTGCGTTTTGAAAACCGGCTTCATCCAGCATTTCGCGGGACTTTTTGGAAAGATACGCGAGGTCCCCGGAATCGAGCCGTATCCCCACGGGCTCATAGCCTTTTTCGCGCAATTCCCTGAACACGGTGATGGCGTTGGGTACGCCGGAATGCAGCGTATCGTAGGTATCCACCAGCAGCAAACAGGTGTCCGGGAATGTGGCGGCATATGCGCGGAACGACTCAAGCTCGGTTGGAAAGCTCATCACCCAGCTGTGCGCATGTGTGCCCTTGACCGGAATACCGTACAGCTTGCCGGTGAGGACGTTACTCGTGCTGGAACAGCCGCCGATGATTGCTGCGCGCGCCCCATATATGCCCGCGTCCGGCCCCTGGGCCCTTCTTAAACCAAACTCCAGCACAGGGTCGCCGTTCGCGGCGTATACCACGCGGCTGGCCTTGGTGGCGATGAGCGTCTGATGGTTGATGATGTTTAAAAGCGCGGTTTCCAATAGCTGTGCTTCAATGATGGGGGCTTTGACACGAACAAGCGGCTCGTATGGAAAAACGACGGTCCCCTCCGGCATGGCGTAAAGCTCGCCGGTAAAGCGGAACGTCCTTAAATAGGCAAAGAAAGATTCGTCAAAGAGGTTGAGCGAACGCAGATAGCTGATATCGTCCTCGTCAAACCGCAGGTTTTTGATATATTCCACCGCTGTCTCGAGACCCGCCATGATGGCGTAGGCGGTGTTGGGACGGGTTTGGCGGAAAAACAGATCGAATACGGCGACGTTACGCCGCATGGAGTGCTTGAAGTACCCATACATCATGGTGAGCTGATAGAGATCGGTCATCAGGGTAAGGTTGCGCATTTGAGGTCCTCGCTTCATATAGCAATACCGCACGGCTTTCATGCAAACGCATGAAAGCCGTGCGATGGAAGTGCGTTATAAAATCGATTAATTCTTAGGTTCTGTGGGATCGTCTGACGGAACGTTATCCTCTTTAGCCGCTTCAACGGGTTCCTCAGCAGATTCATTCGCGTCCTCAACGGGTTCGGATTCCTCCACGTCCCCATCGGATTCTTCCTCTTCAGACGCGGTCTCTTCTTCCCCGTCGCCGTCCGCATCCGCTTCCCCGGCAGCCGCGCTTTGTGCAGCATCCTCGGCAGGGGTTTCGGGCTTCGGCCAAATCAGGTAGCCCAGCTTCTTTTCCTTGGAGTGACGCACAAGCAGGAACCCGAGCGCAGCCAGGAACAGCAGGGCGCTCAACAGCTGGGAAACGCGCACGGCGCCTTCGATCAGCCACAGGCTGTCCCCGCGCAGGCCTTCCACAAACATGCGCTCAAAGCTGTAAAGCATCACATACCAGATGAACACATCGCCGTCGTGCTTGGTACGCTTGCGCAGGATAAACCAAAGGAACAGGAACACAAGCACGCACCAGAACGATTCATAGAAGAACGTGGCCAAATGATACGGCTCGGTGCAGGGAACGCCGTTGAACGTATGGAACGCATCGATCTTTACGGACATGGGGAACCACAAAAGATCCGGGTTGGTCACCGGCAGGCCGAACGCTTCCTGATTAAAGAAGTTGCCCCAGCGGCCGATCGCCTGCGCCAGCACAAGGCCCGGCGCAATAAGATCCGCCAGCTTGAAAAAACGCAGCTTCTTCTTGTGCGCATAAATCAGCATGCCGATGAGGCCGCCGATCACCGCGCCGTATATCGCAAGCCCGCCTTCCCAGATGTAGAGCATGCGAATGGGGTCGGCCAAGTATTGATCCAGTTCAAAGAGCACGTAATATAGCCTTGCGCCCACCACGCCGCACGGGATGATGACGAGGCAAAGATCCAGCACCGTATCCTCGCTCAGATGCTTGCGCTTGGCTTCGCGCATGGCGAGCAGCACCGCGATCACGATACCCAGCGCCATCAACACGCCGTACCAGTAGATATCTCTGCCGAATACGGAAAATGCCACCCTGTCAGGATTGATCATGTAGGGTTCCTCCTGCACAAAAGAATACAAAAATAACGCTTTACAGGCTTGTACAAAACGGCCGCGTACGAAAATCAGTTTATGCGCTTACGGTTTCTTTCAAGGAAGCGCTGCCGCAATTTGCCGTTTCTTACCGTGTTCTATTATACTCCATATGGCTTGCCTAGAAAAGCATGGATTAAAATTGGGTGGTCATTGCCTTTCTCTGCGGCACTTTTGGCGGGGCCGGCGGTTATTTGGCATCTCCTGCCTTGTATATTGCGCCTCCCTTGGCGGCGGAACCAAAGCGTCTTTTTGGAAGCCGATGAGATCCTCCCGTCCGGCCGCCATGAGCGCTTCACGCACCTTATGGAAATTCTGCGGCAGGAAGTACTGCATCAATGCCCGCTGCATCCCCTTTTCCTTTTGGGAACGGGCGACATAGACTATCTGCATGGTGCGCGGGTCCAGCCCCGTATGGTACATACAGGTAGAAAGCGTGCCAGGGGTCGGGTAAAAGTCCTGCACCTGCTCGGGCCGCTGCCCGCTCTTTTTTAAATACTGCGCCAGCTCTATGGCGGCATGGATGTCGCTGCCAGGATGCGAGGAAATGAAATACGGCACGATGTACTGTTCCAGCCCCAAGGAGCGGTTTACCTCGTTGTAGCGCTGCACAAAACGGTCGTACAGGCCATGCGCGGGTTTGTTCATGTAGTAGAGGACGCGCTCGTTCACGTGTTCCGGCGCGACTTTCAGCTGTCCGCTAACGTGATTCTTCGCCAACTCCCGCAAAAACGTCTTGTCCTTGTCGTACATCACGTAATCATACCGGATGCCGGAGCGGACAAACACCTTTTTGAGGTTGGGCAGGCTGCGGATTTTTTTAAGCAGCGCGAGATAATCGGCATGGTCCACCACCAGATTGCTGCATTTTTGAAAGCCGATGCATTGCTTGTCCGCGCAGGTTCCGTTCTTTTGCTGCTTCGGGCAGGCGGTTTGCCTGAAATTCGCTGTGGGGCCGCCGACATCATGGATATACCCCTTGAAGCCCGGCATTTCTATAAGCTTCTTTGCCTCCTCCAACATGGACGTATGGCTGCGGGACTGCACCACCCGCCCCTGATGGAATGCGAGCGCGCAGAACGAGCACGCGCCAAAGCAGCCGCGGCAGGAGGTGAGCGAAAACTCCACCTCGTCGAGCGCGGGAATTTTCTCCTTGTAGCTGGGGTGCGGCTTTCTGGTATACGGCAGAGCGTATACGGCGTCAAGCTCCTGCTCCGCAAGCGGCATGGCGGGCGGATTGGCCACGAGGAACGCCTTTTCGTGCTCCTGCACGAGCCGTTTGCCGCGCAGGGCATCCTGCTCCCGGTACTGTTTCATAAACGCGCGGGCATAGGCCCTTTTATCAGAAGCAACAACAGAATACGGCTCAATGCACTCATAATCGTATATCGTGTCCAGCGCGGTTTTCATGAAGCATGTGCCCGCCACATAGGTAATATCCGCAATGGCAAGGCCGGAAGAAAGCGCCTCCGCCACTTCCAGCATGGCGCGCTCCGCCATGCCGTAGAATAAAAGGTCCGCTCCCGAATCCGCCAGTATGGAGTGGCGCACAACATCCTCCCAATAATCGTAATGGGCAAAGCGCCGGAGACTTGCTTCCAGGCCCCCCAGCAGCACGGGCACGCCGCGGTAGGCTTCCTTGCAGCGGTTGGCATAGACGATAGTGGCGCGGTCCGGCCGCAAGCACGCCTTGCCGCCGGGCGAATACGCGTCGGTGGAGCGCCTGTGCTTTGTGACCGAATAATGGTTGACCATGGAATCGAGGTTCCCGGAGGTGACGAGAAACGCAAGTCTGGGCCGCCCCAGCGCGCGGAACGCGTTCACATCCGTCCACTTCGGCTGCGCGATAATCCCCACGCTGTAGCCGTTATGCTCCAATGCCCGCCCGATAATGGCTGCGCCAAAGCTCGGGTGGTCCACATACGCGTCCCCCGTAATCAAAACGAAATCCGGTTGTTCTATGCCCCGCGCTTTTAACTCCTGCATGCTCATGGGCAGGGCCTGTTCTGTTTTTCGCATATCCTTACTCTACCCCAAACGGGGGTGAGACGCAACCGGAAGGCAAAACAAAGGACGACAATGCCGTCCTCCAACTCATCAACAAAGCCTCTTTACCGTCATCCTGAGCGAAGCGAAGGATCTTGAAGAGACAGATTCTTCGCCTTCGGCTCAGAATGACAAATGAACGGTACAGCATACGGCCGGCAATTGCAGCCGCCTGTGATATGGATTCACGCCAAACCGGCTGTTATAGAATCTTTTCCTCCAACTCCGGCCGTCTGATGTTGTGAAGCTCCAAAAGCGCGTCGCAACGGTCCAACTCCTCCAGCAGCGCTTCCAGACGGGAAAGCAATGTATCCCGCTCTTCCTCGAGTTCGTCAAGCGTATCGATGACCTCGTCCAAAAAAAGGTCTACTTCCTGAATGTCATAGCCGCGGAACACCTTGGTGAACCGGGCGTTTACAATGTCGTCCGCACGCAGCAAACCCCTAACCTCCTTTGCGCTATCCTGGAAAGTCATTTCATACCATGAAAAAGCGCGCCGCAATTATTTTTACGGCGCGCGCCATTGTGCCTCTGATCGTCAGATCAACCCATCGTCGCTGAGTTCGCCTTCGCCGTTGCCGATGATATCGTAATTGTTGGGGGCCACTACGAATATCCCGCGCGAAATCTTGAATATGGTTCCGTTGAGCGCATAAACCGCGCCCGCCATGAAATCCAATATGCGCTGTGCGCATTCGATTTCAAGCTCTTCCATATTCACGATGACCGGCTTGCGGCTCTTCAAATTGTCGATGATGTTCTGTGTATCCTCATAGCTGATGGGGTGGTACACGATCATCTTCATTTGCACCGCCGTGGGGATGCTGACTACGTTGCTCTTCCTCTTGTCGCGCGAGCCGAAGCTTACGACATTGTCCGGCTGCTCCAAGGGGGATTCCGCATAGTAATCGTTCTGGAATTCCTCCTCAACGTCCGTCTCCTCGATGCCGATATAATCGAGGAATTTGTTAAAGAACTTTGCCATACTTTACCTCCAAACGAATATAAATTCGTTGGCGCTTGGAGATTGCCGCATATTTTTCTATCTATCGCGGCATTTAATACTAATTCCAAACATGAACGCATCGTCGCGGCGGCTCTTTTCGCGCGGAGCAACGTTACCTTCCTCCCAACGTAGCGCTGCTACGTCTCGCTCCGGCTCCTTACCCCGCATCGAAAATCCCTCTCCGCTTTGGGTGCGTTAATGTTCTCCATTAGTATAACGGGCACTTTCTAATCTATAAGCCCGTTTGTAACACTGTCTTTGGCGGTCTTTCGCCAAACAGGGCGCTGCCCAGACGGATCATCGTTGCGCCTTCCTGTATGGCTGCGGTATAATCGCCGCTCATTCCCATGGAAAGGTGCTGCATCGTAACGCCCGGGATGTGTTTTGAGGCCTCCCACAGCCTGCGCATCCTGGCGAAATACGGCCTTGCCTGTTCCGCCTCCACGGCGGGCGGTACGCACATGAGCCCCATCACCCTTAAACTGGGCCTGTCCGACATGGAATGCAAAAATTCGGAAAGATTGTGTTCGTCTATTCCGCCTTTTTGCGGCTCCGCCCCGATGTTGACCTGGACAAGTATATTTTGCACAATATTGCGCTGTACAGCCAGCCGTTCCAATTCTTGCGCAAGCTGGATTCGATCCACCGATTGTACCAGGTCCACACGTCCGATAATATATTTTACCTTATTTGTTTGTAATTGTCCAATAAAATGAATGTCGCATTTGCGTCTTGTGAAAAAATCGAGTTTATCGGTCAGTTCCTGCGCGCGGTTTTCCCCCACGTGGGTAATGCCCAGATCGAGCGCTGCGGCGATGCGCTCTGTCGGCACGAATTTTGTGACGGCAACAAGCGTTACTTCCTCCGGCTTTCTTCCGGAAGCCGCGCAGGCGGACGCAATTTGTTCCTGTATGCGTTCATAGTTTTCCCGAATGCCCATGGATATCCTCCCCCGCCATCCGCATTAATTGTTATGGCTTACGGTACCTTAAGCCCGCCGTCAGTTCCCCTCCGGCTACGGCGCGGATGATTGCGCCCTCCTCGTCGGTGGCAAGCACGTCCACCTGAGTCCAGGCCGCTTCATCCCCCGCTATACGGAATATGCCCGGCATGCCTTCCCTGATCTCAATCGCTTCAAGCGGCACATAAAGCCCCGTGACATCCTTCATGATGGAAGCCTCCACCACGCGCACGCCCATCAAATCGTTCACGGGCTGGTTGAATTCTAAAAGGTTCACCATCTGCTTGCCGGACAGTATGGGCGCTAACGCCGTGCCAGTATAGGGCTGGTCCGCATAGCCGTTGAATATGACGGTATACGTTTCTCCCTGCGTGACGCGAAAGGGGCTTTGTGCATCCGTCAGAAAGGCGATATAAAAATGATCCGGATCGATCAGGCGGTAAAGCGGGCTTACGTCCGTGGTATCCATGTCCGAAACCACGCCGCTGCCCCGGATGACGCCGGATATGAGATCCGAATTGATCATGTTGAGCTTTTTGGCGCTTAGCGCCTGCTCGTAGCCGTCAAAATAGAAGCTGACCACGCCCTCGCCCTCGTTGTTGAGGATGTCCCGCTTCCAGGTATTCAGGTTGGTAAGCTGCTGCTGCTCCTGTTCATAGAGGCCGGTCAGCGTTTCATCGGGCTGAATATCCCGCAAAAGCTCCTTGCGGGCGTCCAAGAGCGCTTTTAGCTCCTGCTCCAGCGTGAGCATGTCGGCGTTCGATTCGCCGCGTACCGCGGCGCGTATGGCGTTTTGCTTCTGCTGGATCTGGAGGTTGAGCGCATCCAGATCGGGATTGACAATCCCTTTTACCAGGGAAAGCTGATACTCCAGAATGTTCTTTTCCACATCCAAAAGGGACTGCATGGTCTGTTCCTGATAGCCCCATTTGAACACCTGGGCGATCTGGTCCCCGGTCGCTACATGCGCGCCCTCCACGACGTCGAAGAGTATCTTGTCGTAACGCTCCACCGTGATACTTGCTTCATCGCGTACAAGGACCGTCTTTGCCGTGCGCGAAAGACGCATGGCGCCCATGGCGAGCTCGCCTTCCCTGCCTCCGTTTACCAAAAAGTAGACAAGCACCCCTACAAGCGCAATCAAAAACAGGAGCAGCACATAAAACCGTCCCCGGACTCTGACTCTCTGCATGTTTCCCTCCTAGCGGCCGGGTTTCAAGCCTAATGCAAGACTTAATTGCCTTCCTTAAAGAAATACCCCGGCTTTTTTGAGCGACCAAGCTGCCTGTTGATGTTCTCCTTGTTCTTTTCCACATAGATGCGGTGGAGCGTATCCGCGTCAAGGCCCGCATGGATGCACATGCTTAAGAAAAAGTGCAGCACGTCCACCAGCTCTTCGGACAGGGCGGCGGCATCGATTTCCTTCGGGTTTTTCCACCACTTGAAATTGACCTCGTCAAGCACCTCTCCAAGCTCGGATATGATGGCTAAAATATCCTTCTGCACCCACTGCTCCATAGGAATACCCGAAAGCTCGCGGCGTGCAACGATCTCGTCGTCCAGTTCCTTTTGCAGTTGAAACAGTTCATCAAGCTTGTCCAAATCCCCAACCTCCTTTTATCACAACTATTCGTTCAGCTCAAGCAGGTCCTTAATCTCCTGCTCGCGCTTTTTAATCCTGCCAACGCAAACGGTGGCGGTATTTTCGATGTCCAATATTTTGGGTAATATCCGCTCTACGTCCTCTATGGTAACGCTTTCGATCCGGTCGTAGGTTTCCTGCTCGTTGTAAAGCTTGTTCTGGAGCAAGGCCGTTTTCCCAAGCGCGTTCATGCGGCTGGAGGTACCCTCCTGGGAAAGCAGGTAACTGCCCTTCAACTGATCCTTACTGCGTTTGAATTCCTTTTCGGTAATGCCGTTTTTGATGACGCTCTCCATCTCCTCACGCATCAGGCGGATCACTTCCACCGCCTGCTGCTCGCCCGTGCCCGCATAGAAGGAAAAGCTGCCGGTGCTGCGATAGCAGGTGGGATAGGAATAGATGGAATACGCCATGCCGCGCTGCTCGCGGATCTTCTGGAACAGGCGGGAACTCATGCTGCCGCCCAAGACGTTGCTCAGTACAAAGAGCGGATACTGATCCTCTGTGTCCAGCGCCGTACCCGGCATGGCCATGCAGATGTGGATCTGCTCAATATCCTTTTCCACCGGCTTAAAGCGCTTGCCGCCCGGCGCCTTGTTTTGCCCGAACGGATGCGCATCCCCTTTTTTCATGCCCGAGAATTTCTCGCGCACAAGGGTTAGGAGCTTGTCCTCCTCTAAATGTCCGGCTGCAGAAATGACGATGCGCTCGGGCACGTACTGGCGGTGCATATAGTCAAACAGGCTTTCCCGCGTAAAGGCGCGCACGCTCTGTTCGGTGCCGAGTATGGGCCTTGCGAGAGGATCGCTGTCATAGTAAAGCTGTGCGATGGACTCATGCGCAAGGTCTTCAGGGCTGTCCTGCGTCATTAGAATCTCCTCGCATATGACGCCCTGCTCTTTCTTGAGCTCTTCCGGGTCGAATGTGGAATTGAGTACGAGATCGGAAAGAACGTCCACGGCAGTATCCAGGTTCTCATCAAGCACCTTGGCGTAAAAGCAGGTGCATTCCTTGGAGGTGAACGCGTTGATATTGCCTCCTACGCTGTCCATCTCCGCCGCGATATCCTGCGCCGTGCGCGTACTTGTACCCTTAAAAAGCATGTGCTCAATAAAATGCGAGGCGCCGCCCTCGTTTTCCCGCTCGAATGCGGAGCCTGTCCCAACCCAGACGCCGATGGCGCAGGAGCGGACCTTTTCCATGGTTTCGCCTACAACGCGAATCCCGTTTTCCAACGTTTCCTGAATGATCATACGCGTACTTCCTTTTGTGTGTGCTCGCCAAGGGTCTCCGTTACAGGCACGATGCGAAACCCCCGCTGCTCTAACCCGCTGATGCAGGCGGGCAACGCCTTTACGGCTTCCGCCGTAGGCTGTATAAGCAATATGCTTCCATCAAAGGGCGCATCCAATGCACGCAGCAGAATATCCTCGGCTTTTCCCCTGCCCGATAAGAGGTCCACCGTGCATAACACATGCGTAAGCCCCAGCCGGTTGGCCGCGCGCGTGGAGCTGGAAAGACGGCGCATACCGGAATAATAGAGCTTTGGCTCAACGCCCGAAACGGTTTGGATCGCTTCAACGGAACGCGCAACGTCCGCAAGCACCTCTTCCGGGTCGCCATCCCGCATGGGGAGCTGCCCCATAGTACCAATTTCATGGCCGTCCTGCACAATTTGGACAAGCAGTTCCTTGTTGCTCTGCGCCCATTCGCCGCTGACAAAGAACGTAATTTTAATGCCCCGCTCCTTGAGTATACTCAAAAGCTCGGGCATCGCCGCCGCATTCCAGCTGACGGCGCATTCCAGGGCAATAACGCCCTTCCCATATCCCCTGTAGACGGGGCTGTTGTACAGTTCGCTCATGGCGGACTGCGCCACGGGCGTCGTGGTCGCAATATAAAGCGCAACCATCAGCGCGGCCAGAAGGATATTGACGATCGTTCTGCCTTTTTTATACAACCACCGCATCGCTTTTTCCTCCTTTTGGGCGCTGTTATAGTATATGCCGCACACATAAGGAGGATGTCACAATGGTTGAAAACGCCAAAGGGGCAGGGCCAAGCCGCCCCGCCCCTCTTTCTTTCAGTTGCTTTCGCCGAACAAAAATTACTCCTGGTCTTCCGGCAGGAGACCCTTGCGGGTGAGGTTGATTTTACCCTGCTTGTCGATTTCCACGACGCGCACAAGTATTTCATCCCCGATGTTGACGACATCCTCCACTTTCTCCACGCGGCGGTTGGCGAGCTTGGAGATGTGGACAAGACCGTCCTTGCCGGGAGTCAGGTTGACGAACGCGCCAAACGGCATGATGCGCACGACTTTGCCTAAGAATACGTCGCCCACTTCGATATCCTTGACAATGCCCATGATGATGCGCTTGGCTTCATCCGCGGCATCCGCATCCGGGGAGGCGATGAACACACGGCCGTCATCCTCAATATCGATCTTCACGCCGGTATCGGCAATGATCTTGTTGATAGTCTTGCCGCCCGAGCCGATGACGTCGCGGATCTTATCCGGATTGATGGAGAAGGAGAGGATGCGAGGCGCAAAGCGGGAAAGCTCGGTGCGGGGTTCGGGCAGGGTTTCAAGCATTTTGCCCAATATGAACAGGCGGCCTACGCGGGCCTGCTCCAGCGCGCGGGTGAGAATTTCCTCGCTGATGCCCTTGATTTTGATATCCATCTGGATGGCGGTGATGCCGTCCCTTGTGCCCGCCACTTTGAAATCCATGTCGCCAAGGAAATCCTCGAGGCCCTGGATGTCCGTCAGAATGGCGATATTGCCGTTCGCATCGTCCTTGATCAGACCCATGGCGACGCCCGCCACCGGCTTCTTGATGGGAACGCCCGCATCCATCAACGACATGGTGCTTGCGCAGATGGAAGCCTGGGACGTGCTGCCATTGGAGCTGATGACCTCGGAAACAAGGCGCATGCAGTACGGGAATTCTTCTTCGCTGGGGAGCACGGGTTCGAGCGCGCGCTCGGCCAATGCGCCGTGGCCGACTTCGCGGCGGCCGGGGCCGCGCATCATCTTGGTTTCGCCTGTGCTGTAGGGCGGCATGTTGTACTGGTGCATGTAGCGCTTGTTTTCTTCCAGCGTGATGCCGTCCAATATCTGCGCTTCGCCTATGGTGCCCAAGGTTGCGATCGTCATCACCTGGGTCTGTCCGCGGGTGAACACCGCGCTGCCATGGGTGCGCGCTAAGATGCTGACCTCGCTCCAGATGGGGCGGATCTCATCATGCTTGCGGCCATCCGGGCGGATGCCCTTGTTGATGATCTTGTCGCGCACGACCTCTTTGGTGAGGTTGTAAAGAATGGCGTCGATATCGCCCGCGCTGCCGGGATGTTCTTCCGCAAACGCGGCGATGGTTTCTTCTTTGACCTGGTTGGAGCGCATTTCGCGCTCTTTGCGGTCAAACGTATCCAAAGACCACACGACCTTGTCAAACGCGGCGGCGCGGACTTTTTCGGTAAGTTTATCGTCAGGATGATAGATTTCAAATTCCACCTTGGGCTTGCCGGCTTCCGCCGCAATGCCCTCTATGAATTTGACGATTTCCTTGATATGCCCGTGCGCAAAGAGTATGGCGTCGAGCATCTCCTTTTCGGTCACTTCGTTCGCGCCCGCTTCCACCATCATGACCGCGTCGCGGGTACCTGCGACGGTGAGGTTCATGCGGCTCTTTTCACGCTGCGCGCAGTCGGGGTTCAATATAAACTCGCCGTCCACATAGCCGACGTTGACGGAACCCGTGGGTCCCATGAAGGGCGCTTCGCTGATGGAGAGCGCTATGGAAGAACCGATCATGCCCAATACGTCGGGCTGGATATCCTGTTCCACCGAAAGGACGGTGGCGATCACCTGTACGTCCCGGTAAAATCCCTTGGGGAACAGCGGGCGGATGGGCCTGTCTATGAGGCGCGAGGTCAGTATGGCTTTTTCGGTGGGGCGGCCTTCCCTCTTGATGAAGCCGCCGGGAATCTTGCCCACCGCGTACAATTTCTCTTCAAACTCTACGCTCAACGGCAAAAAGTCCACGCCGTCGCGGGCGGCCTTGGCTACCGTGGCGCAGGTCAGCACGGCGGTGTCCCCGCACCGAACCAGGCAGGACCCTCCCGCCTGTTCGGCGTACTTTCCGGTTTCGACGACAAGCGTCCTGCCGCCAAGCTGCATTTCAAACGTTCTGTGCATTGAAATAGCTCCTTCATTTTACTTCTTTCTTTTTTTCTACCAAACTAGTATAGCACGCGAAGGCAAAGCGTACCACAAAAAAATAGCAGTATCGCGAATACGGCAAAGGAAGCGCCGCCTCCTCCGCGCTTTTCGCCCGAAAAAGCCGATTTTCATGCAATTTGCGTTATATTGAAAAATATGGAATTTTCTCCGGCCCTTTATTATGAAAATCGGAGGCTTTCCGTCCTCTACCTGCAGGCAGATGCCCTGCCATCCCGCCAACGGAAGAGAATTAGAACGTGCACTTTTAGCCTGCAGAAGACCCGCTGAAAAGTCCGCGGGACTTTACCAGCGGCATAAATAAAGCGGGGAAGCTCCCCGCTTTTCCCCGCTTGTGTTGCACTTATTTTCTCAGGCCCAGGCTCGCGATAATCGTTCTGTACCGCTCGATATCCTTATCCTTGAGGTAATTCAGCAAGCCCCTGCGCTGGCCGACCATCTTGAGAAGGCCGCGGCGGGAGTGATGATCCTTGTTGTGCAGCTTTAAATGCTCGTTGAGGTGGTTGATGCGCTCCGTTAAAAGCGCAATCTGCACCTCGGGTGAGCCGGTGTCTCCATCGTGCAGCTTATACTGCTCGATAATTTCAAGTTTACGGTCCTTTTCCATGATATCCTCCTAATTTTTTGTATCCCCACCGGCAAAGTAACGCGTCGGAGAGTCGCGAAACCGAGCCGTGGTTCACCGTTTCACAGGGTATAGTGTAGCATAGAGCTCCGCTCCTGTAAACATGCTTTTGCTTATGGGAATCCGTCTGATTTAGACTTTTCCCGTATTTCCCATGTTCTGGAAATACGTTCTTGCGTCAAGTACGTCCTGCTTGATCCGCGCAATCAGCTCCTCTTTGGAAGCAAACCGGATCTCGTCGCGCAGGCGCTGATGGAAGCGCACGGTGAGCTCCTTGCCGTAAAGGTCGCCTTCATAATCCATCAGGTAGGTTTCCACGCTAAGCGCGGTTCCGTTTACGGTGGGGTTAGTGCCGACGTTGGTTACGGACTCATAACAGCGCCCCGCATGCAGCGTGGAGGTTACATAGATGCCTGTCGCTGGCAGCGCTTTTTCCGCAGGTGGCAGGATGTTCGCCGTTGGAAAACCCAAAGAGGTTCCGATGCGGCGGTTTTTGACTACCACGCCGGTCAGTGCGTATGGCTCTGTCAGCATGCTGTTCGCGTCCGTAAGCTCGCCGGTTGTGATGAGCTGACGGATGCGGGTGCTCGATACCGTATCGTCCTTGAACAATACGGGAGAAATCACATGGACCGCAAAGGCATGCGTTTTCCCAAGCTCCATCAGGGTTTCGGGCGTGCCTTTTCCGCCCTGGCCGAACGTGTAGTTAAACCCCACCACAAACGCGCGGACGTCATATTGCTCCTGCAGCCGGTTGACAAACGCTTCCGGAGAGAGCATGGCGGTTTCCTTATCAAACACTTCCATACGCACACGGTCGAGCCCCAGCTTTTTGATGCAGTTGCGCCGCTCCTCTTCGGTGGAAAGGAGCTTTGGCGCCTGCGCGAATACGCTTCTGGGGTGGTTGGAAAACGTATAGGCAACGCTCTGTGCATCGAGTTCCTTTGCCGTTTCCACAGCGTGTTTCAAGAGCGCCCTGTGCCCTAAGTGTACGCCGTCGAACATACCCAGCGCGATGACGACGGGTGTTTTCTTCCTGTCCTGCATAAAAAAACCTCTTTAAAACCGCAAACGCCGCCTTATTGCACAGGCGTTGCGAATCAGTATGCATAAAAAATTAAGCGCCGAGATGGATCTTCAGCTTCAGGCCCTCGGGCGTAAATACGCCGATGCCGATGAGCTCATCGTTGCCATATACCAGGCAGCTTTGATTCTCATCAAGATCGGCGCAGCCGGGAACCGACTCCGCGCAGCCGTTTTGCAGACGGAACAGCGCCTTATTGTCGCCTATCGTTACATTAGGCAAAAAAGAAAGCGCCTGCGGTATGGGGACGATGCTGCTATGAAGCGTCCCCTGCTCTTTCTGCGCCGCGAGTTCCTCTATGCTGTACGCGTCCTCCACCCGGAACGGTCCGGCCGCCGTACGCAGCAAGAACGACATGTGCGCGCACACAGACAGGCGCTTGCCGATATCCTCGCACAGGGTTCTAATGTATGTGCCGCGCGAACAGCCGATGCGGATCAAAAAGCGATTTTCGTTTGTTTGCGCAATAAACTCCAGCAAATGAATCGTAACAGGGCGTATGCGTTCGGGCACCTCTTGGCCGCTGCGCGCAAGCGCGTACATCGCCTTGCCGCCGGACTTTAACGCGGAATACTTGGGGGCAATCTGCGTTTGCTCCCCCAAAAAAGAAGGCAATACGGCGCGAAGCTCCGCCTCGTCGATCACGCGATCGCTTGTAGCCACGATGTGCCCATAGCTGTCCTGCGTGTCCGTACAGCTGCCGAATGCGAGTTCCGCGATATATTCTTTTTCCTTATCCACCAGATAATCGAATAAACGCGTCGCCCTGCCCAGACAAACAGGCAGTACGCCCGCGGCGCCGGGATCCAACGTTCCCGTATGCCCCACGCGCTTTAAATCAAACAGCCTGCGGACGTCGCTCACGACGTTGCTCGACGTCATGCCCGGCGGCTTCAATATATTGACGATTCCTTCGGTCACTGCAATGCGTCCTTCGCCAAACGCAACAATTCCGCCTTCAGAGCTTCCGGCTCCCCTTCCCAGGTGCAGCCCGAGGCGTGGATGTGCCCGCCGCCACCCAGGCTGTGCGCGATTGCGCTTACGTCCGCATACTGCTTGGAGCGCATGCTGACTTTGCAGGTGCCGTCTTTCGCTTGCCGCCCTAAGATGGCAATCTCCACCGTGTCGATATCACGGATATCGTCGATCACGCCGTCCACTTCCTCCGGAGTAGCCCCCAGGGAAGCGAGCGTCTCCAGCGATACGAATGCAAAGCCGACCCTGCCGTCCTCGTGGAGTTCCATATTGGTCAGAACATGCCCGAGAAGCCGCTTTTTTGCGAGCGGCACGGTGCGGTACACCCTCCGGTTGATGCCGGCGATGTCTATTCCTGTTTCCAAAAGCCCCGCCGCCGCACGGAATGTGGAGGGCGTGGTATTGGTGTAGGCAAAATTCCCCGTATCCGTACTGATGGCGGTAAACAGGCATTCGGCGATTTCCCGCGCCGCAGCGCCGTCTGTCGCAACGCTCAGTTCCTGCCATAGCGCGTATACGATTTCCCCTGTTGCCGCGGCGTCCCCGTCGTAGAGAACGTAGTCGCCAAACAGCGGGTTGGTACGGTGATGGTCGATATTGCCTTTCTTATCTGCCCGCTCAAAAAACAGGATTGCGCCGCCTATGCGCGCTTTGTCCGCACAGTCCATGGATATGGCGTTTTGAAAGCTTGTATCTGCCCCGTCCGGTAAAAGCACTTTTGTGGCATTTGGCAAAAAAGAATAAACGCGGGGCACCGGCTGTTCGCAGATGGCCTGCACGCGTTTACCCATGGCGGCGAGTATGCCAAAAAGCGCCAGGGAGGAACCGATCGTATCCCCGTCCGGGGAGACGTGGGAAATCAGCGTAAAGCCGTCCTCCCGGCGGAGCCATTCGGCGAATGTTGTAACCGCCTCACTCATCTTGTGTCTCCCGCTTTTCCGCGTGCAGCGTGTCCAGTATTTTTGCGATATGTACGCTGTACTCAATGGAGGTATCCAATACAAATTTCAATGCGGGCAGGCGCCGTATCTGCATCCTGTGCCCAAGCTCGCGGCTGATGAAGCCCGCGGCATGGTTGAGCGCGTCCACGCTCGCTTTTCGCGCCTGCTCGTCCGCCTCATAAATGCTTACCATCAGCTTCGCATGTTTGAGGTCATTGGTAACCTCCGCCTGCGTAATGGTAGTCATAGCGGAAATGCGGGGATCCTTCATTTCCCGTATGACTTCGCTGACGGTTTTTTTGATTTCTTCGTTCAATCTGTCCTGTCGTATGGCAGACATTCGTTCTCCTCATCACAACCAAGGATTTACCGTTAGTGTGCGCTTATTTCTTGACTTCTTCCATCACAAACGCTTCGATGCTGTCGCCTTCCAGAAGATCGTTGAAGCCTTCTATGCCGATACCGCACTCGTACCCCTGCGCAACTTCCTTTACGTCGTCCTTAAAGCGCTTTAAGGAAGCGATCTTGCCCTCGTGTATGACGATGCCGTCGCGTACCACGCGGACCTGCGCGTTGCGGGCGACCTTGCCTTCCTGTACGTATGCACCTGCAATGGTACCGACGCCGGAAACCTTAAAGGTATTGCGCACGGAAATGCGGCCAAGCTCCACTTCCTTGAACACCGGCTTGAACATGCCCTTCATGGCGTTCTGGACGTCTTCGATGGCGTTGTAGATGATGCGGTACATTCGCACATCCACCTTTTCCTTTTCGGCGGCCACGCGCGCCACGTTATCCATGCGTACGTTGAAGCCGATGATGATGGCGTTGGACGCGGAAGCGAACATGATATCCGACCCCGTGATGGCGCCCACGCCGCCGTGGATGCACCTGACGCGGACTTCTTCGTTGGAGAGCTTTTCAAGCGCCTGCTTGACGGCCTCTACGGAGCCCTGCACATCCGCCTTGACAATGATGTTGAGGTCCTTGATCTCGCCTTCGGCAATCTGGCTGAAAAGATCGTCCAACGAGACCTTGGAAAGGTTTTTCAGTTGCTCCGCCTTGATCTTGTCGCGGCGCTCCTCCGCCACCTGGCGGGAAAGCTTGTCGATCTCGGCAACGTTCAAGATATCGCCCGCAGCGGGCACTTCGCTAAAGCCCAGCACCTCGACCGGCTGGCTGGGGCCTGCCTCCTGGACCCTGCGGCCTTTGTCGTCCATCATGGCGCGCACGCGGCCATAGGCGGTGCCCGCTACGATAGTATCGCCTACGCGCAGCGTACCGTTCTGCACCAGCACCGTGGCAATGGGGCCGCGGCCCTTGTCAAGCTGCGCCTCAATGATGGTACCTTTCGCAAGGCGCTTGGGGTTGGCCTTTAATTCCAATACGTCCGCCTGCAGCAGGACCATTTCCAATAACGTATCGAGACCCATCTGCGTTTTAGCGGAAACGGGAACGCAAATGGTGTCGCCGCCCCATTCCTCGGAAACGAGGGAGTATTCTGTCAATTGCTGCTTCACGCGGTCCGGGTCCGCCTCCGGGCGGTCCATTTTGTTGAGCGCCACCACGATGGGCACGCCCGCGGCTTTTGCGTGGTTGATGGCTTCCACCGTCTGGGGCTTGATGCCGTCGTCCGCCGCGACCACAAGTATAACGATATCCGTCACCTGCGCGCCGCGTGCGCGCATGGAGGTAAACGCCTCATGGCCCGGGGTATCGATAAACGTAATGCTTCTGCCGTTGCAATCGACCGTGTACGCGCCGATATGCTGCGTAATGCCGCCCGCTTCGCCTTCGGTTACACGGGCGTTGCGGATTGCGTCAAGCAGCGAGGTCTTGCCGTGATCGACATGGCCCATGATTGTGACGACCGGCGGGCGGTCCATCAGGGTTTCCGGGGCGTCCTGCTCGTCGGAGCTGTCCTGGAGCACCTCTTCAAACGTCTTGGTGAGCTGCAGCTCCATCGCAATGCCGTATTCGGAAGCGATCAGTTCGCAGGTATCAAAATCGATCTCCTGGTTGATGGTCGCGATGATGCCCAGCATAAAGAGTTTCTTGATAATCTCGCCTGCGGGCTTTCCGATTTTTTCGGAAAGGTCTTTTACCGTAATTGTTTCCGTTGTGATAACCGCCTTTTCAATGATTACAGGCTCCGGCCGGTGCTGCGGCTGCAATTGCTTGCGCGGCTTGCGGCGGCTGCTGCCCATAGGCGCGTCTTCATCCCACGCGGCGCGGGCGATGGGGACGGCCTCCTTCTGGATCGCCTTTTTGGTGCGGGCCTTTTTTTCGGCCTCGTAGTTTCTTGTATAATTGCTCTTATTGGGATCGTAATTGCTTACCTTTTCCTTGCCAACGGCAGGTGCGATAGGCGCCGCAGGCTTTGCGCCCATGCCGGGCCTGCGCTGAAATCCCTCGCCCTGCGGGCGCTGGAAACCGCCGCCTTGCGGGCGCTGCTGGTACCCGCCCTGTTGAAAACCACCGCCTTGCGGGCGCTGCTGGTACCCGCCCTGTTGAAAACCACCGCCCTGCGGACGCTGCTGATACCCGCCCTGTTGAAAACCGCCGCCTTGCGGGCGCTGCTGATACCCGCCCTGCTGAAAACCGCCGCCCTGCGGGCGCTGCTGATAGCCGCCCTGTGGACGCTGCTGGAACCCTTCGCCCTGCGGGCGCTGCTGATAGCCGCCCTGCGGACGCTGCTGGTAACCGCCCTGCGGACGTTGCTGGTAGCCTTCGCCCTGCGGACGCTGCTGATAGCCGCCCTGCGGACGCTGCTGGTAGCCTTCGCCCTGCGGACGCTGCTGGTAGCCTTCGCCCTGCGGACGCTGCTGATAGCCGCCCTGCGGACGCTGCTGGTAGCCGCCCTGCGGACGCTGCTGGTAGCCTTCCCCCTGCGGGCGCTGTTGGTACCCGCCCTGCGGACGCTGCTGATAGCTCCCCTGCGGGCGCTGCTGATACATGGCGGGGTCAATGGTATGCTGCTGATAGCCGCCCTGCGCCGGAGGCGTCTTCTGAACGCGCGGTTCCGGCGTTTGCTGCTCTTCTTTTGCGCTGCTTTCCGGCTTGGGCTCGGCCTTGGATTCTGACTTAGGCTCGGCTTTCAACTCGGTCTTGGGTTCGGATTTAAGCTCAACGGGAGCCTCCTGCCGGACAGCAGGCTGTTCCTTCACAGGCTCCTGCGGTTTTTGCACGGGCGCTTCAGCGGCCTTTGGAGCGGACTTTTCTTCCGCCTTTTCCGCTTTTTCCGCATGCTTCTCGCTTGGAGCGGCATGCTGTTTGGAAGGCTCCGCCTTTTTCTCTTTGGGCGCGTCCTCGAACACGCTGTCATCCCCGCCGATGTGTACGGCAAGGTCGCGATCGGAAGAAAGCACCTCCATCAGGCGCTCCTGCCGCTCGCGTTCCAGGCGGGCAGAACGCTCCGCCTCCTCTTTTGCGCGTAGTTCGCGTTCCTTTACCCGAACCCCCTGCAGCGTTTCCCCAACATCCGCATGGGATTGGTTGATGCGCGAAAACAGCGCTTGCGCGCGTTCTTCGAGCTCCTTTGCCGCGTCTACGATGTTAACTTTGGCCATATCTGTTGCACCCCCGCATTTTGAACCCTACCGGATTTAACTATTCCTGTTTTCCTGAAGTTGCGCATGCGCGCAGAGTATCATATGCACGAAACGGTCGTCGGTGATAGCAAGGATTTTCCCCGCCGGTTTTCCGACTGCCTGCCCGATGCCGGGCGCCTCGATCAGCGTTGCGCCGCTGCGCCCGCACAAGCCCCGATAACGCTCCCTTGTGGCTTCCGAAACCTCCCTGTCCAGCACAACAAGCTTTGTTTTGCCGGATTTGAGCGCTTTTTCCACCGCAAAATCTCCCGTGAGACATTTGCCTGCCCGCCGGGACAATCCCAACGCGCCATGCAGCTTAAAAAATTCATCCATACTGTTTCATAAAGTCTGCTTTGAGCGTTTCGTAAAGCTCAGGCTCCACCTTTTGCTCAAATGCCCGCTCCAGCCCCCGGGATTTAACGGCGCGCTCCAGGCAGGCGATATCCTTGCAGATATACGCGCCCCGGCCTGCCGCTTTTCCGGTGGGGTCGATGCTCACTTTCCCCTCCGCGGAACGGACAACGCGCAGCATCTCTTTTTTCGGCCGCATCACGCGGCACCCGACGCACATGCGCATCGGCACTTTCTTAGCGGACATACCGCACCCCGCATCCTCTTAATAAGCGTTAGAACAGATCTTGGTCTTGGTCTTCCTCTTCTTCGGGCGCCTGGGGCTCGCTGTACATGCTCACCATGGCTTCTTCGGCCTGGGACTGGTTCTTGATATCGATCTTCCAGCCGGTCAGCTTGGCGGCAAGGCGGGCGTTCTGGCCTTCCTTGCCAATGGCTAAGGAAAGCTGGTTATCCGGCACGATGACCTTTGCGGCCTTCTCCGCCTCGTTGATATATACCATAAGCACCTTTGCGGGGCTTAAAGCCTTCGCGATATAGACGGCGGAATCGGAATCCCATTCGATGATATCGATCTTTTCATTGTGAAGCTCGGACACGATGCGCTCCACGCGGATGCCGCGCTGGCCGACACAGGCGCCCACCGGGTCCACCTGCGCGTCGTTGGAGGATACGGCTACCTTGGTGCGGAAGCCCGCCTCGCGCGCGATGGAACGGATCTGCACGATGCCGGATTGAATTTCAGGAACCTCCAGCTCGAACAGGCGCTTGACTAAGCCCGGATGGGTCCTGGAAACCAGCACCTGCGGCCCCTTATTGGTTTTGCGCACTTCGAGCACATAGACCTTGATACGGTCGTTGCTTTCAAAGCTTTCGCCCGGGATCATTTCGTTGGGCGCGAGTAAACCGTCGGTCTTGCCAAGCTCCACATACGCGCCGCTCTTCTCCACGCGTTGCACGATGGCGGTCAATACCTCGTTCTCTTTTTCCACATACTCGTCATAAATCACGCCGCGCTCGGCCTCACGGATGCGCTGCACAACGACCTGCTTGGCCGTTTGCGCCGCGATACGCCCAAAATTCTTGGGCTTGACTTCTTCCTCAAGCACGTCGCCAACCTCGTAGAGGGTATTGATCTTGCGCGCGTTTTCCAAAGAAATTTCGGAATGCGGGTTTTCCACCGCTTCCACGACGGATTTCGAGGCAAAGAGCTGTATTTCGCCGGTATCCCGGTCCACTTCCGCACGGACGTTGTTGGAGGTGCCGAAATTGCGGCGGTAGGCGGAAATCAACGCGTTTTCCACCGCGTCGATGAGTATCTCCTTGTTGATGCCGCGCTCCTTTTCGATGGCATTGAGCGCATTGATAAATTCGGCATTCATAGTTCGCACCCCTTACTCTATCAAATAAAATGTACCTGTTATCGTGTTCTTATTAAAAAACGATATGCGGGCGGATATTCGCCGCGTCTTTGCGGAGTATGGTCCGCTCTTTGCCGTTCTTTTCCGCTATGGTAAAAGAGTCTGCGTCAAAGCGCAGCAATGTCCCGATAAACTCCTTTTTCTTGTCCTGCGGCGCATAGAGCTTGACTATGATATCCTTGTTGAGGTTGCGTTCAAAATCCCGTTCCTTTTTCAATGGCCGGTCAAGCCCCGGCGAGGATACGCTAAGAAAATAGGATTGCGAAATGGGATCCGCCTCGTCAAGCAGCGGCTCGACAGCGCGGCTCACACGCTCACAATCATCGACCGTGACGCCGTTTGGTTTATCGATATATAAAGTAAGAATCCAGTCGGTTTGCTCTTTTTGGAATTCAACATCGATCAGCTCGTAACCCAAATCCGATACGGCGCCCTGCACCAGTGCCTGCACCACGTCAACAGTCTTCAAACGATACCCTCCGTTTATTTTGCCCGCCCATGCGGCCTCAACCGTCTTATCAAAATGAAAGAGTGGGACTCCCCACTCTCCTAACACGCCAACAATTCCGACAAGCTGTATTATAGCATGCCCGCCATCCGTTGGCAAGAGTATTCCAAAAACCATGCTTGATTGCGCTTTTTTCGCCTTTTTGGTCATGAAACGGTATGGCGCATACTACCATTTTGGGGTAGGGACTCAACCGAAAAATCCGCTGAAGCCATTGGGCGGACCGAGGGAGGCTTGCGTTGGAACATTACGAGCTTTTGCTGCTTGCCGTAGCTCTTGGGATGGATGCGTTCACCGCAGCCATCTCCGAAGGAATCCGCATGAGAACGCTGCAGCCGTCGCATGCGTTCAAGGTCGCACTGCTTTTCGGCCTGTTTCAGGCGATTATGCCCGCTTTCGGGTATCTTCTCGGTATTTCCGTAGACGAATATATCGAAAACGTGGACCATTGGGTGGCGTTGGGCCTGCTTTCGTTTATCGGCATCCGCATGATGCGGGAGAGCACGCGCATTACAGATGATTGCGCGCCTCCGCCCGGCATATCCAATACGCGGACGCTGCTTGTGCTCGCATTGGCCACCAGCGTGGACGCGCTTGCCGCGGGCGTCAGCCTGGCCATACAGCATGCGGCCATATTCACGTGCGCCGTAACGATCGGCGGCATTACCGCCGCGATGTGCTTCATCGGCGTGATGATCGGCCACAGGGTCGGCTGCATGTTCCAAAGGCGGGCCGAATTCTTAGGCGGCATTATGCTGATACTGATCGGCGTGAAGATTTTATTGGAACATCTGCTGATGTTCCGCTAAACCTGAATGGACGCCGTGATCTTTTGCGCGCCATGGGACTCCAGCAGCGGTTCCACCACGTTTTCCAAATATTCGAGCACCTGTTCGGGCGCCCGGCCGATATAGGCGGAAGGCTCCAGGATGGCGCCGATGTCGGCAGCGTTAAGGCCCATGCGTTTGTCGGCCGCAAGGCGCACCAAGAGGTCGCAGGGAACCCCCTCTTCTTTCATGCGGGCGGCAGCGGCCATGGAATGCTCCCGTATGATTTCATGCAACGCCTGCCTGTCTCCCCCGCGCTTGACCGCTTCCATCAGGAGGTTTTCCGTCGCCATAAAAGGCATCTGCTCCATCAGGTTTTTGCGGATGACGGCGGGGTACACCTTTAATCCGTCCGTCACGTTGAGCATCAGATTGAGTATGGCGTCCACCGCCAAAAAGCCTTCTGGCAAGGCGATCCTTCTGTTCGCGGAATCGTCGAGCGTTCGCTCCATCCATTGGGTGGAAGCCGTCATGGCGGCGTTCTGCGCGTTTGCCATGACATAGCGCGCAAGCGAGCAGATGCGTTCGCTGCGCATGGGGTTACGCTTGTAAGCCATGGCGGAAGACCCCACCTGCCCCTTTTCAAACGGCTCCTCCACCTCATGTTCATGCTGGAGCAGCCTTAAATCGTTTGCAAACCGATATGCGCTCTGTGCAATAGCGGAAAGCGCGTTGAGTATGCGGGAATCCGCCTTCCTTGGGTAAGTCTGGCCGGAAACCGGGTAGGAACCCGGCATGGAGAACGTCTCCGCGATCATTTGATCCAGCTGCTTCACCTTTTCATGATCGCCGTCGAACAGCTCCAAAAAGCTTGCCTGCGTGCCCGTCGTACCTTTGCTGCCAAGGAGCTGTAAAGTGTCCCGCACAAACAGCAGCTCGTCGACGTCCATCACAAAATCCTGCATCCAAAGCGTCGCGCGCTTGCCCACCGTGACCGGCTGCGCGGGCTGGAAATGCGTATACCCGAGCGCGGGCAGCGCGCGGTACTCCTTCGCGAACGCCGCAAGGTTGCTTATAACGCCAAGGAGTTTTTTAAGCGTAAGGTTCAGCGCGTCCCGGTATATGAGGATATCCGCGTTGTCCGTCACATAGCAGCTTGTGGCGCCCAAATGGATGATGCCAGCCGCCTTGGGGCAGACAAGCCCGTACCCGTAGACATGGGCCATGACGTCGTGGCGGTTTTGTTTTTCCTTTTCCGCGATGGCGGTATAGTCGATATCCGCCACATGCGCGCGCAGCTCATCCACCTGCTCCCGCGTTACGGGCAGGCCAAGTGCATGCTCCGCTTCCGCAAGCGCCACCCACAGCTTTCTCCATGTCGTGGTACGCGTGTCCGCGGAGAACAGCCGCTGCATGTCCTTTGATGCGTAGCGGCTGCACAGAGGGCTTTCATAGGTATCCGTATGCTGCATGGAAATATTATGCTCCTTGTTCTAGCGTATAATGAGCGCTTCCCGGTCCGCCCCCACGGAAACATAAGGTATGGGGCACTCCAGGGCGCGCTCGATATAGAGCACGTACTCCTGCGCGGCCTTGGGTAAATCTTCGAAGCGGCGCACTTTACTGATATCCTCGCCCCAGCCGGGCAGGTATTCGATCACAGGCTCCGCAGAATCAAGAAGCGGCGTAAACGGAAATTCTGTCACCGTATTGCCGTTCATTTTATAGGCCACGCAAACTGGGATTTGCTCCATATAGGAGAGCACGTCCATTTTGGTAAGCGCAATACCCGTAGTGCCCTGCACGCGCACGCCGTAGCGGGTGGCCACCACGTCGAACGGACCGACGCGGCGCGGGCGGCCTGTGGCGGCGCCATATTCCCCGCCGTTTTCGCGCAGCGCTTCCGCCTCGGGGCCAAACCATTCCGAAACGAAGGGGCCTTCCCCCACGCAGGTGGAATACGCTTTGACAACGCCCAGGACCTCGTCCACCCTCACGCCGGGCACGCCCGCCCCAAGTGGCGCGTATGCCGCAAGCGGCGAAGAGGAGGACGTAAACGGATAAATGCCGAATTCAATATCCCTGAGCGCGCCCAGCTGCGCCTCGAACAGGATGGACTTTCCCTTCTTATGCGCCTCACAGAGGTATGCGCCGGTATCGGTGATGAAAGGTTTCAATTCTCCGCCAAACGTGTTGAGCCAATTTATGATATCCTCATAGGCGTAAGGCGCTGCGCCGTACATGCTGCTCAGCATGAGGTTCTTCCATTCCAGGACCGTCTTTAAGTGCTTATTGAGCACGTCCGGCAGCAGAAGGTCGCCCATCTGGATGCCCTTTTTCTGGTACTTGTCGCTGTAAACGGGCGCAATGCCGCGTTTGGTGGAGCCGTATTTCGCGTCCTTGAGGCGCGCTTCCTCCAGCCCGTCCTGCTCCTTATGGAAGGGGAACACGATGATGCTGCGGTCACTGATTTTGAGGTTCTCAGGCGTGATGGAGATACCCGCCGCCCGTAAGCGGGAGATTTCCCCGCACAGGTGTTCCAGATCCACCACGGTGCCGTTGCCGAGTATATTCACCACACCTGGGCGGAATATGCCGGACGGAATGAGGTTCAACGCGAATTTTCCGTATTCGTTGATGACCGTATGGCCGGCATTGCTGCCGCCCTGGTAACGCACCACAATATCGTAACGGCTTGCCAGAAGGTCGACCATGCGGCCTTTTCCTTCATCGCCCCAGTTGACTCCCACGATCGCACAGGTTGACATAGTTTCCTCCTTGAAAGGACTTTTTTGCTACAATAGTAGAAAGTGGACTTTTCCCTTTTCCGTTACCATAGTAACAAAGCCACGGCGCGCAAGTCAAATAATAATTCCCGGTCTTCTACTGTTTGTTCGTATATGCTTATAAGATATCCCTATATTACAGCGCAATGTTCGTATATTGGAGGCGAAAGCTGCAATAAAAAAGCATACGGCCCGCCGTATGCCTCAATGCCTATTAAGAAATGTGGAGCTTTACCAGAACCTTGTTCGCCGCGCTGTTGAACACGATTTCATCCGCCAGCGAATGGACAATGGATAGGCCCCTGCCCCGTTCCTTTTCCAAATCTGCCGGGGTACAAATTTCCGGGCAAAACCCCTCTCCGGAATCGGATACCAGCACATGCAGGTAACAATCCTTCCTGCATACCGCCGCAATGACTTCCGCCGGGATTTTCCCGTGTTCCAGGGCGTTTGAGCAAAGCTCATATAAGATAAGCTTAAGGTCGTACCACGTCTCTTCCGGAACCGGAAGCTGCTTCCGCACCGCGGTGAGCAGTTCCGAGGCGACATAGCGCATTTCATCGGGAGTGGAAAATGTACCGCGAAAGTTCCAGTCGGGCATTTGATCACTCTTTTTTGGCGCAGGACTTGCACAGGGCATACGCCATTCCAATAGTATTCATACCCGCTTTGAAACTTCTAAAACGATTTTCGGATATTTACTCCACCGCCAGCTTTTCCCTCAGCTTGGTCAACACCCTTCGCTCCAGCCGTGATACGTACATTTGCGAAACGCCAAGGTCTTCCGCAATCGTGCGCTGGCTTTTGTGGTGCACATAGCGCTCAATGAGCACGCCGCGTTCCTCTTCGGTCAACTGGCTGAGGCTGCGTTTAAGAAAATCCGCGTTTTCAATGCTGATATACTCTTCGGACTCCGTCCCAATCAGGTCCGCCAGGCTTCTTTCCCCATCCTGCCCCTGTACGGTTTCATCCAGCGACAGTATTTGCGAACTGGCCCTTACTTCCATCAGCTCGTATATCGTTTCAACGGGGACCTCCATCTCGCGGGCGATCTCCTCGGGCCGCGGGGGCCTGTCCATACGGGAGGTCAGCGTCTCCTGCACCTCGTAGAGCTTTTTTAATAATTCCGTCGCACGGCGCGGCAAACGGATGGAGCGGCTCCTGTCCCGGAAATAGTTCTTGATTTCACCGATCACGGAAGGCGTAGCAAAGCTACCGAACTTGACATTTCGCGTACAATCGAAGCGCTCCAGCGCCCGAATCAGTGCAAGCGAGGCAACCTGCAAGAGATCGTCATAGTCCACGCCGCGGCCTACAAACTTCTTGGCGGCAATTTCGGCAATAAACAGGTAATGGTTTAAAAGTTCATTCCGAAGCGCAACGTCCCGAGTCCTGCAATATTCGAACATCAATTCATCGTATTTATAAGCTTCTTCCAACGCGCGGCGCACTCCTTTCTGTAAGAATCAGCGTATATCAATCGGAGAGCGCCTTATAAAAACGGTATTCGCTTTCTCCTTCGGTATAGGAAAACTCAAATTCGCTGCAAAGCGCCTGCAACAGGAACACGCTGAACTGCCGTTCCGGCGTGTTGGGGCAGCTTTCCGGCGAGCAATGCGCCGAAACTTTCACGCTGACGCCGTCCTTGATGCAGAGCCGCAGCTTCAAAACGCCGGGCTGCTGCATGCAGGGAATCAAAAGCAGGCAGGCTTCCGAAAGCGCGGTTTTGACGTCCTCTACTTCTTCCATGTCAAACCCGGCCTGGCCGGCCAAAGACCCCGCCACCAGCCTTGCCGTTGTCAAGTATTCCGCCTTGGCGGGCAATGTCAGATGAACGAATTCTTCCATTACTGCTCCACCTCGATTCCAAAAGAGCCGTCCAGCCCGGTAATGACGAAGAGCTTGTGGATGCGCGGCTTCATGCGCAAAAGCTTGACGGTGCAGCCTTTCGCCTCCGCCATCTTGCGCATTTTGACCAGGGCGCCCAGGCCCATGCTGTCTATAAAATCCAGCTGCTTGCAATCAAACACGACGGGCACCGCATGGGTTTCAAGCGCGTCGTGTATGGCAGAAATCAGCTTGGGTGCCTGCACGGCGTCCAAATCCCCAAACAGGTTGCCGCGCCAGATCTGTTTTTCAACATCAAACTGCATTTGTTTGAGCATGAGATTTCCCCCTCAATTATATGGAAAGATCATCCTTTACGAGATACCCGCATTTGTTGCAGTACGCCTGCCCCTTTGTAAACGCCGCCCCGCAGTTCGCGCACAGGTCCGTCTCTTCCTGCTTTTCTTCCTTTACGGTGGGCAGCGGCGCGCCGCACTTGCTGCAAAACCCATCCCCCATGCCGATCACCGCGTCGCACGCAGGGCAGTACATCATGCCTTTTAAGGAAAGGAGCCGTTCGCTGCGTATGCGTATTTCCTGCTCACACCGCAGGATTTTCCGTATGGTTTCTTCAAAGGGCCCTTCGGGGTGATCCTTGTTCCGCTCGTAATATTCGCAGCCCAAATAGAACTGCAATTCGGAAATGTTCTCCTCAAAGCCAGCGATTTCGTTGTTCAGGCGGGCAGTCTCAACCATTTCGCTGGATTTTTTTCCGGCTGTTTCCGCAAGATTACTTAGCTTTTTCCCAAAATCCGAAAAAGAAGGCATAGAATGCACCTCCACGCTTAACCAGTATTATAGCATTTTATAATAGGGATCGTAAACATCAGCAATCGCAAACAAACCGTAAAATATAATCATGAAGGTTGTAGTAGGCGATTTGCGCAATTTCCGGCCCGGTAAGCCCCACCTGCCCAAGTGCAAAAAGCAGGGCGGGCAGGTCCCGGCTCGTTCTTAAATCCTGCGGATAGAGCGGCATGCCGTCAAAATCCGAGCCTATGGCGCAGCATTTTACCCCACCGATTTTGACGATATGCAGGATCTGTTGGACGATATCCTCTATCCTTGCGCTGCTCCGGCTGGAAAGCTGCTTGTGAAAGAAGTTGACGCCAACTACCCCGCCCTGCTGCGAGATTGCCCGGATATGCGCGTCCTGCAGCGAGCGCGGGGAGTAATATACCGAGCGGGCGTTGGAATGGGAAGCGAATATGGGCTCCTTTGAGAGGGAAAGCACGTCGTCGATGCCCGCATCGCTTAAATGCGCCACGTCCACCGCCATATGGATACGCCCCATCTCCTCCACCACCTCGCGGCCCAAGGAGGTCAAACCTCTGTTGACGCGCGCCGTCGCGGCCCCGGCCAGCTCGTTGTTGTAGTTCCATGTTAGCGTCATGGCGCATACGCCGAGTTTTTTAAGCACGCGCAGTGTGGCGAGGCTTCCTTCTATCGCCTCTCCGCCCTCTATGGTGAGCACGGTTGCAATCTTGCCGTTTCCAGGCTGAAACGCCGGGGTAAGGGGTTCAAGATTCTCCGGATGCTCTTTTAGCATGCGGTAATAGGCGTCTATCATGCCCATGCATTGCTGCAGGTACGGCGTGCGAAGCGAGCGGTCCATCCACGCGGCAAAAAACTGCAGCGCTACGCCGCCCTCCAGCATATGCGGCAAATAAATGGCCTGGTTATCCTGTATCTTGTCGATGCTGTGCCCGCATTGCCACATGTTATATAAAAAGTCGCAATGCGCGTCGGCAACCGGAATGTTCATCCATCTGCCTGCCTTTCCTGGTTTCGTCATGCTGCCAATGAACCTTTTTTCAGGGGAAGAGCCCCCATACCTCCACAGTTCGCAATAGCCGCGCTGCGTTGCGGTAAAAGCCGCTGCCTTGCGCTCCCTTACTCACTGGGCTTACGCCGTGCTGCATCTGCCCACAGGCAGCACTTCGGGTTCGGTCCCTCAATTCGCAATGGTCGTCCCGCTCCCTGCCGGTCGCGGTACTTCCTTGCGATGGCCTGCAGGCCTAGTGCCCTTTGGCGTACCCCGCCGAGGGCCTCATCGGGCTTTTTGTGCCCGGGGCATCCTGCAAAGCGGAGGCCGTTTCGGCCAGCAAACGGTTCACTGGACCGTGAACTGCCCTTGGCACCGGCCCCAACCCCGCTTACCCTGCCACAGGCAACGCTTCGGCCTGATTCCTCACAGTTCGTAATGGTCGCGCTGCGTTGCGGCAAGGCCGCTGCCTTGCGCTCCCTTACTCACTGGGCTTACGCCGTGCTGTATCCGCCACTGGCGGCGCACGGCTCCGCCCTCATAAAATAAGGATATGCTTTGAGGCATATCCTTACGATATCAGTTTTCAATCAAGGTTATTTCGCGTAATCGACCGTACGGGTCTCGCGGATAACGTTGACCTTGATCTGGCCGGGATATTCCAGCTCCGCCTCGATGCGCTTGGCGATATCCTTGGCCATGACGATGGTATCCGCATCGTTCACGCACTCGGGCTTTACGATAATGCGCACTTCGCGGCCGGCCTGTATGGCGAACGAGGTATCCACGCCTTCGAATGAATTCGCGATCTCCTCCAGCTTCTGCAGGCGCTTGATATAGCTTTCGAGCGTCTCACGCCGTGCGCCGGGCCTTGCCGCCGATATGGCGTCCGCGGCCTGGACAAGCACCGCTTCCACCGTCTGCGCTTCCACGTCCCCGTGGTGCGCCATGATGCAGTGGATGACGGCGTTGTTTTCCCTGAATTTCTTGGCGACGTCCGCGCCGATCTGCACGTGGGGGCCTTCGACCTCATGGTCTATCGCCTTGCCGATATCGTGCAAGAGCCCGCCGCGCTTGGCCAACGCAACGTTTGCGCCAAGTTCCGCAGCCATGACGCCCGCAAGGTGCGCCACCTCTATGGAATGCTTGAGCACGTTCTGGCCGTAGCTGGTGCGGTATTTGAGCCTTCCCAACAGGCGGACGATTTCATGGTGCAGCCCATGGACGTCCACATCCAGCACCGCCTGTTCACCCGCTTCCCGGATCTGGTTATCCACTTCGCGCTTGGCTTTGTCCACCATTTCTTCAATGCGGGCAGGGTGGATGCGGCCGTCGAGTATCAATTTTTCCAAAGCGATGCGCGCGACCTCCCTGCGGACAGGGTCAAAACCGGAGAGGATAACCGCCTCCGGCGTATCGTCTATGATGAGGTCCACGCCCGTCGCCGTTTCCAAGGCGCGGATGTTGCGCCCTTCACGGCCTATGATACGGCCCTTCATTTCGTCGTTGGGCAGCGGCACAACGGAAACCGTGGCTTCCGCCACATGGTCCGCCGCACAGCGCTGTATGGCAAGCGACACGATGTTGCGCGCGCGCTTATCCGCTTCCTCTTTTGTTTTTGCCTCAATATCCCTGAGCAGCAGCGCCGCCTCATGGCGCGCTTCGCGCTCCACATTGCCTAAAAGGATTTCCTTTGCCGCATCCATGGAGAGACCGGATATGGTCTCAAGCTCCTTGAGCTGGCGGTTGTGCAGCTCGTCGATCTCTGACTCTTTGCTATCTATCTCGCCTTCGCGCTTGTTCAGATGCTGCTCACGTTGTTCGAGCGATTCCTGTTTTTTATCCAGCGTCTCCTCTTTTTGAAGAATTCTGCGCTCGGAGCGCTGCAGTTCGTTGCGCCTTTCGCGAAGTTCCCGTTCACCTTCGCTCCTTAATTTGAATACTTCCTCTTTGGTTTCTAAAACCTTTTCCTTTTTGATTTCTTCCGCGCGCTTCTGCGCGTCTTCCAGCATTCTATTTACAGCTTCTTCCGCTTTGCCCGTTTTGGCCTCGGCGATATTTCGCCGGTACGTGTACCCCACAAATGCGCCAATCCCCACGGCAACAATTGCGCAGGCTATTGCAATCCAAGTACTTATCACGCAGGCAACCTCCAATTTATATAAATGTAACCGGACCTTAGCCCGGTTTGCATACCGGCAACTTCATAAGAAATATTATGAATTCGCAACTAGTCTGCATGATTTCTCAATATCGATTGTAAAACCTTTGTGTACAATTGTCAAGCGAACTATATACCATATATTTACAATTCTTTCCGCGCAGATGCCGCCAGCCCACCTGTTTTTTGGATCGCCACAGCCCTAAAACAGGCTCAACTGGTTGGATTTTGGCAGCGCGTCAAAGCAGCCCACCTCGGTCAGGGCGTTGATTACGGCGCTGTTCGCGCCCGTGCGGGATTGAAAATCCTCTATGGAAAGAAACTTTTCATTCCCTTTGTTTTCCGATATCGCGACCGCCGCGTTGCGCCCAACCCCGCCCACGGCGTTAAAAGGCGCGCGAATACCTTCTTCCTCAATGAGGAAATTCACGCCGTCGGATTTATAAATATCCACGGGCAAAAGCTGGATGCCCCTGAGGTTCATCTCATACACCACTTCCAGTATGGTCAAGAGATCGGTCTCTTGGTTGCTTGCGTCCTTGCCCTTTGCTTCAATATCCCGGATGTTCTGCAGCACGCGCGCAGCCCCGCCCACGGCGTATTTCACGTCGAACGCATCGGCGCGCACGGTAAAGTAAACGGCGTAAAACGCCTTGGGATGATGCACTTTATAGTACGCGATGCGGTAGGACATCATGACATACGCCACGGCATGCCCACGCGGGAACATATATTTGATCTTTTCGCAGGAGTCGATGAACCATGCCGGAACGTTCTGCTTAAGCATGGCGGCCTTCATGTCGTCGTTGAGGCCCTTGCCCTTGCGGACGCTTTCCATGGTTTTAAACGATATGGAAGGCTCGCATCCGCAGGCAATGAGATAATTCATAATGTCGTCGCGCGTGCAAATGACCTGGGAAAGCGTAGCCGTACCGTTGAGCACCAATGTCTGGGCGTTGTTGAGCCACACGTCCGTGCCGTGGGATAGCCCCGCGATGCGCACAAGCTCTTCCATCGTGGTCGGCCTCGTATCCATCAGCATCTGCCGCACAAAGCTTGTGCCAAATTCCGGAATGCCCAAAGAGCCGACCTCGCAACCGCTGAGCGGAGTCAAATCAATACCCAGACGTTCGGAGGAGGAATAGATGCTCATGGTATCCTCATCGTCGAGCGGGATGGAGCGCGGGTCGATACCGGTCAGGTCGTTGAGCATTTTCAGCGCCGTCGGGTCGTCGTGGCCCAGAATATCGAGCTTGACTAGGCGGTCGTCGAGCGCGTGGAAGTCGAAATGCGTGGTGATGGTATTCTTTTGTTTCTGGTCCGCCGGATATTGTACCGGCGTGAACTCCAGGATATCGTTTTCTTTGGGCACGATGACGATGCCGCCCGGATGCTGCCCTGTGGTGCGCTTGACGCCCGAGCAGCCTTCACATAGCCGGTCGATCTCATGGCGGGTGACGGTCATATTCATTTTTTCGAGGTATTTAAGCACATAGCCGTAAGCGGTCTTCGTCTGCACGCCGCTGATGGTGCCCGCGCGGAATGCGTGCCCGTCGCCGAACATTTCTTCCGTGTACTTATGTGCCACCGGCTGGTATTCGCCGGAGAAGTTCAAATCGATATCCGGCGTTTTATCGCCATGGAACCCCAAGAACACTTCAAAGGGGATCTCATAGCCCGCCTTATCGTATTTCGTACCGCAAACGGGACAGTTCGCGTCCGGCATATCCACGCCGCAGGCATATTTTGTGTGGTCCACATCGAATTCGCTGTGATGGCAGTTTGGGCACAGGTAATGCGGTGAGAGCGGATTGACCTCCGTAATGCCCGCCATGGTGGCGACGAACGAGGAGCCAACCGAACCACGGGAACCCACCAGGTAGCCATCGTCTATGGACTTTTTCACAAGGCGCTGCGCCATCAAATAAAGCGAGGCAAAGCCGTTGCCAATGATAGAATTCAACTCTTTGTCAAGACGCTTCTGCACGATCTCCGGCAGAGGGTCGCCATAGAGCGCATGGGCACGGGTGATGGCCATATTGCGCAGTATGTTTTCCGCATCCTCGATTTTGGGCGCGTACGTGCCGTCCGGGTAAGGTTTGAGCGTATCGCAGCCTGCGGCGATGCGATTGGGGGCGTGGACCACGACCTCCATCGCCTCTTCTTCCCCCAAATAGGAGAATTCTTCAAGCATTTCGTCGGTGGTCTTGAAATAGAGCGGCGGCTGGAGGTGGGCGTCCTTATAGTCCATTTCATTGAGCAATATGGCGCGAAAAACGGCGTCCTCCGGATTTAAAAAGTGGACGTCCCCGGTGGCGACGACTGGCTTTTGAAGCCTTTTCCCCAAAGCTACGATGCGGCGATTGATGTCGCGCAGCGCTTCCTCATCCGGCACCATGCCTTCGCGCAGCATGAACGCGTTGTTGCCAAGCGGCTGTATTTCAAAATAATCGTACCACTGCGCGATCTCTTCTATTTCCGCTTCCGGCTTTTTATGGAGGATAGCCTGGTACAATTCCCCCTGCTCGCAGGCGGAACCCAAGAGAAGCCCTTCCCGGTACATCCGTAAAAGGCTTTTGGGTATCTGGGGCCTGCTGTGGAAAAAGTCGATATGCGCGTGGCTCACCAGGCGGTAAAGGTTCTTCATGCCCGCCTGCGTGCTGGCCAGTATGACGATGTGGTTCAATTTGGCGCGCTTGCCCCGGCCTTCTTCCTCTTCCTCATTGGTATAGACCGGGATTTGTGTCAGGCCCATGCCCTGCATGCGCTCAACGAACTTCAAAAACACCGCGGCGGTCGCTTCCGCATCGTCCACCGCGCGGTGGTGGTGTTCCAACGATACGCCAAGGTATTCGCATACGGTGTTGAGCTTGTGGTTTTTGATACCCCAGAGCAGGTAGCGCGAAAGCATCAGCGTGTCCGCGTAGGGCTGCGCAAACGGTATGGAAAAGCGTTCGCCGTGCGTGCGGATGAAGCCGACGTCAAACGAAGCGTTGTGCGCCACCAGCACGCAATCCTTTGAGAACGCGGCGAACTGCGTGAGCGCTTCCCGTGTAAGCGGCGCGCCCTGTATCATATCTTCGGTAATGCCGGTAAGCGCAACGATATTCTGCGGAATGGCGACGCCCGCGTTTACAAACGTGCTGAAGCGGTCGATGACTGCCCCGTCCTTCACCTTGACCGCGCCGATTTCCAAAATATGCCCCTGCTCGGCTTTCAAACCCGTGGTTTCGATATCGAATACCACGTATGTTTGTTCGAGCGGCAGCACGGCGGTATCCGCCTTTAGGTACCCTTCCACGCCGTAAAGTATTTTGATTTTATTCTTTGCGCCCGCCTTGTACGCGTCCGGAAACGCCTGCACCACGCCATGGTCCGTAATGGCGATGGCGCTGTGCCCCCAGAATGCGGCGGTCTGTATGGCGTCCTTTACGCCGGTGAGCGCGTCCATGGCGGACATCTGGGTATGCAAATGCAGTTCAACGCGCTTCTGTTCGGCGGTATCCCTGCGGACGTTTCCCTGCGCCGTCATGATATCCTGCGCCAGTATGACAAGCTCGCGCGAAAAATTATCGTACTCGCATTGGCCGCGGATGCGCAGATAGCCGTTCGCCTTCTGCACCTCCTCCATGGATTTTAAAAGAGAAGCGGCGGCCTTATCAAACGCGAACACCTTAAACAGCATGGTGTTGGTATAATCTGTCACATGAAAAAGAAGCAGAAGCTTGTCCGCGCCGTTTTTGAGCTTTTTGCTTTCCATGGAAAGCAGGCGGCCTTCCACCGTCACGCGGCCGGAATCATCCCGAAGATCCACCATTTTCGTGATGTCCGCCCGGGTGATGCGCTTGCCGAATAAAACCTGGTCCTCCGCTATGGCTGGCTTTTCCCTGCCCTTCTCCTTTGCGCCGCCGTTTTCACTGGGAATTACGGGTGCGCTTAAAACAGTGGGGCTGTTGATGGCAAGCTCCACATTGCATGGTGCAAAGTGCGCTACAAGAATGGACTGCAGCGCCGAATGCTGCTCGTTTGTGAGGTTGACTTGCGTATGGAACTGTATTTGCAGCGATTGCGTAGCGGGATTCCAATTCGCCTGCTGAAGCGTTAACCCTGCGGCCCATTCCCCGGCCTGCAGCAGCAATTGCGTAAACTCCGTATTCAAATTTACCCTCCAACCAAAAGAAACGCTATTCCGTCATATTTTTCGCTTCCTGTACCAGCCGATTTAGCATTTCTTCCGCCGTGCCGGATGCGATTTTTTCTCCTTTGTGAAACAGTACGCCGTTGCCCGCGCCAAAGGCGATGCCGATATCCGCCTCTTTTGCCTCTCCCGGGCCGTTTACCGCGCAGCCCATCACAGCGACCGTGAGGGGCGTCTTGATTTCCTGCAACCGCTGGCGTAGCGACTGTACGATGTTTTCCAAATTCACGCCGCACCGCCCGCAGGTGGGACAGCTGATGATCTCAAGCTTTGCCCTTCTTAAGCCCGCGGCGCTCAATATCTGCTGTGCAGCCGTCACTTCCTG
>JAFABA010000028.1 GCA_023426265.1 Bacillota bacterium | reverse complement strand
ATTTCGTTGCGTACGCCTGTGACGCCCATGGAGGAAACGAGGTATAAGAACCCCCTGGCAGACGCCGCGATTTCCCGCACGCGGGCATGCGAGGTCGGTGCGACAAGCGAAATGATATCCACGCCATATTTTCCCGCGTGCGGCTCCACCTCTCCCTTTTCCTCATATGGAAGATCCGGGATGATGACGCCATCCACCCCAGCCTTTGCGCAACGGGCAAAGAACCGGTCATACCCGTACTTGAATACGGGGTTGAGGTATGTCAAAAACACCAGCGGCACGTCCGTTTCCTCCCTCACACGTTCCGCAAGCTCAAACAGCCGCCCCGTGGTAATACCCGAAGCCAGCGCGCGCACGTTTGCCGCCTGTATCACCGGCCCTTCCGCCACGGGATCGGAAAACGGGATACCGATCTCAATCAAATCCGCGCCGCCGCGCACCAGAGCGAGTATGTTTTTTAGGCTCGCTTCAAAATTCGGATCGCAGCCGGTCAAAAACCCGATAAACGCCTTGCCGTTCTGAAATGCCTTCCGTATGTTACTCATGGATATCCACCCCCCTGTACCGCGCCAGCGCCGCCACATCCTTATCCCCGCGGCCCGAAAGGTTGATGAGTAAAATTTCTTCCTTTCCCATCCTCGGCGCGATCTTCATGGCATGCGCAACGGCGTGCGCGCTTTCCACCGCGCAGATGATGCCTTCCTTACGTGCCAAATATTCAAATGCCGTCACCGCCTCCTCGTCCGTCACGGGCACATAGCTTGCGCGGCCCGTATCCGCAAGGTAGGCGTGCTCCGGCCCGATGCCGGGATAATCTAAGCCCGCCGAAATGGAGTACACCGGCGCGATCTGCCCGTTTTCATCCTGGCAGAAATATGATTTCATGCCGTGGAACACGCCTAAAGTGCCTTTTGTGATCGTCGCGGCATGGTAGGGCGTATCGATTCCCTTCCCCGCCGCCTCGCACCCGATGAGCTTTACGCTTTCATCCGCAAGGAACGGATGGAAGATGCCCATGGCGTTGCTTCCGCCGCCCACGCACGCGAGGATCACATCCGGCAGCCGCCCTTCCCGCTCTAGCATCTGCGCGCGCGCCTCCCTGCCGATAACGCTCTGGAAATCCCGCACCATCATGGGGAACGGGTGCGGGCCCATGACGGAGCCTAACACATAATGTGTCTCCGTTACCCGGCGCGTCCATTCCCGCATGGTTTCATTGACGGCGTCCTTCAATGTCCTGGTACCGCTCGTTACCGGGTGTACTTTGGCCCCCAGCAGCCGCATGCGGTGGACATTCAACGCTTGGCGCTCCGTATCCTCCTCCCCCATGAATATTTCGCACTCCATGCCCAATAGCGCCGCCGCCGTCGCTGTAGCCACGCCGTGCTGCCCCGCGCCTGTTTCCGCGATGACGCGCGTCTTGCCCATGCGTTTTGCGAGCAGCGCCTGCCCCAGCACGTTGTTGATCTTATGCGATCCCGTATGATTGAGATCCTCCCTCTTCAAATACACTTTTGCGCCGCCCAGATTTTCCGTCATGCGCGCGGCATAATACAAAAGCGACGGGCGGTTGGCGTAACCGTTTAGTAGCTCGTTTAGTTCCGCCTGGAACGCCGCGTCCGCGCTGTAATGCGCGTACGCCTCCTCCAGCGCGTGAAGCTCGTTCATCAGCGTTTCCGGGATGTATTGTCCGCCGTGTACACCGTATCTTCCTGTTGTCATTGGATTGTTCCTCCTATGATCTCAAACTGGGGAACGGTACTTTTCTTTTGCAAAAGATCGGTGGTACAGCCGAAGGCTGTACCTCAATCCTTGAAAGATCCCCGAATGTACCATTCGGGGGCAAGTACCAAAAGAAAACCAACGCAATAATAGTAAATGATGAATTTTTATTCAGCACGGATCGCTTTTGCAAGAAGGTGAATCTTTTCACCGTCTTTCACGCCGTCCGTTTCCGCGCCCGAGCTGACGTCCACGCAGTATGGATGTATTTTGAGCGCATCCGAAATATTGCTGAGGTTCACGCCGCCCGCCAGGAAATACGGGCGGGTACAGGCGGATAATAGGTTCCAGTCAAACGCCATGCCGGTGCCGCCCGCGCCATTGTCCAGCAGCAGATAATCCGCAGGCGAGTCCATATGCGCCAGGATATCCGCCCCGCTTTCCACCCGCACGGCCTTGATAACGGGTATGCCTTTCTTTTTCAGGCTCTCGATATACGCGCGGCTTTCCCCGCCGTGCAGCTGCGCGATGCTTATGATATTCTCCCGATATAGCTGAATGATCTCTGCCTGCGGTGCGTTGACAAACACGCCCACCGGCGTGATGCCGCTATCGAGCCGTTCGCGTAGCGTCCGCGCAAGCGCAGGGTTGACCTGCCTGCGGCTTTTCGCGAACGCAAACCCGATATAATCCGGTTTCGCCTCGTTTACATAATCGATATCGGCAGCGCGGGACAGGCCACAGATTTTAAGCTTTGTCATGCTTCCCCTCCCCGGAGCGCATCAAGCGCCGCTTTTCTATCCTTACTCCGCATCAGCGTTTCGCCGATCAATACCCCGTTGACATTGGCTTGCTTCAGCCGGGCGACCTGTTCATACGAAGAAATACCGCTTTCGGAAACAAACAGCACTTCCGGCGGAACCAGCGCCCGAAGCTTCAGGCTGAGCGATACGTCCACCTCGAATGTCTGAAGGTCCCGGTTGTTCACGCCTATGACGCGTGCCCCTGCTTTTAGCGCCTGTTCGACTTCCCTCTCCGAATGCGCCTCCACCAGCGCTGTTAGCCCAAGCCCGTGGGCGGTTTCAATATAGTCCCGGAGCATCATCCCGTCCAGCAGCGCACAAATCAGCAGCACGGCTTGCGCGCCGATTGTTTTGGCCTCATAAATCTGGTACGCGTCTACCGTAAAATCCTTGCGCAGCACGGGAATGGAGACCGCTTGCACGATTTCCGTAAGATACGCGTCGCTGCCTAAAAAGAAATACGGCTCAGTCAGCACGGAGATGGCCGCCGCCCCCGCCGCCTCGTAGTCCTGTGCAATCGCAAGGTAGGGGAAATCCTCGGCGATCACGCCTTTGGAGGGTGAAGCCTTCTTGACCTCGCAGATGAAGGCGGGGGTATGGGTTCGAAGCGCGGTTTCAAACGGAAAACCGTTATCGCCGGATAATTTCACTGCTTCCGCCTGCGTGGCGGCGAAGCTCTTTTCGCGTTTTAATGCCGCCACGCGTTCGCGCGTTTTTTCCGCAATCGTATCCAGTATCATGGCTGCACCTCGTTGGACAGCGATACAAAGCGCTGTAGCTGCTCCATGGCCGCGCCCGAATCGATTGCCTGCTGCGCGAGCGCCACGGCGTCCCGCATGGTAAGCGCGGAACGCGCGATATGCAGGGCAGCTGCGGAATTCAATACCACCGCGTCCCGCTTGGGGCCTTTTGCGCCGGAAAGTATCTCCCGCACAATCTCAGCGTTCTCCTCCGGCGTGCCGCCCAGCAGCGCGTCCTTCTCACAGCGGGCAAACCCGAATTCCTCCGGCGTGATGGTGTAGCACAGGAACTCGCCATGTTTTACCTCGCATACCGAGGTGGGAGCGCTCAGGGAGATTTCATCGAGGCCGTCCTGCCCGTAGACCACCATCGCCCTGTACACGCCAAGGTTGTAAAGCACGTGGGCGATCGGCTCCACCAGCTCCTCCTCGAATACGCCAAGAAGCTCCATATTCGCCCCCGCCGGGTTTACGAGCGGCCCCAGGATATTGAATATGGTGCGAATGCCCAGCTCCTTTCTTACGGGTGCCACATACCGCATGGCAATGTGGTAATTCTGCGCGAACAGGAAGCACAGGCCGATTTCGTTTAACAGCCGTTTGCTGTGCTCAGGCGGGATTTTGATGTCCACGCCCAGCGCTTCCAGCACGTCCGCCGCCCCGCAGCGGCTACTTGCAGCGCGGTTGCCGTGCTTTGCGACAGGCACGCCCGCGGCGGATACCACCAGCGCCGCCGTGGTGGAGATGTTGAAGGAATTGGAGCCGTCCCCGCCTGTGCCCACGATTTCGAGCACATCCATGTCCGTCAACAC
>JAFABA010000019.1 GCA_023426265.1 Bacillota bacterium | reverse complement strand
GACCTCGCGGAGGCCGCCAAGCGCTACATCCTCTACCGTGCGGAGCGTACCCGCGCGCGTGAAATAAACACGCGCCTGATGCGCACCTATGAGGAGATCACCCACGCCGCCTCCATTGAAAGCGACTTGAAGCGGGACAACGCCAATATCGACGGCGATACCGCCATGGGCACCATGCTCAAATATGGCTCCGAAGGCGCCAAGATATTCAACGAAATGTATATTTTAAAGCCGGAGCATGGCCGTGCCCATAAGATGGGGGATATCCACATCCATGACTTTGATTTTTATACGCTGACCACCACCTGCTGCCAGATTGATATCAAAAAGCTGTTTGAAAACGGCTTTTCTACCGGCCACGGCTTTTTACGCGAGCCCAACGGCATCGCGAGCTATTCCGCGCTGACCTGTATCGCCATACAGTCGAACCAGAACGACCAGCACGGCGGGCAATCTATTCCTAATTTTGATTATGCCCTGGCGGATGGCGTACGAAAGACATTCGTCAAAAATTACAAAGAGCACCTTGTGAAATCCCTGGAGTTTTCCCTGCTTAGCGCAGAACAGGATTCGGCCGCGGAAAAAGTGGCCGAAAAGGTGGAGAATGTACTGGGAACGCTTCGTCAAAAGGGCCTGAAACCCACCGTGGCGGACGAAGGCGGGTACATTGCCGCAGAGCGCGTTCTGCTTGCGGATGAAACGCTGCCGCTTTCCCTTGTGGAAAAGAGCCAGGCGTTCGCCATGAAACACGCGCTTGCCGCCACCGAGCGCGCCACCTACCAGTCCATGGAGGCGCTCATCCACAATCTGAATACGATGCACTCTAGGGCGGGCGCGCAGGTGCCGTTCAGCTCCATCAACTACGGCACGGATACTACGCCCGAAGGCCGTATGGTGATCAAAAACATGCTGCTGGCGACCGAGGCGGGCCTGGGCTATGGCGAAACGCCCATATTCCCCATCCAGATATTCAAGGTCAAGGAAGGCGTCAGCTACAACGAAGGCGACCCGAACTACGATCTGTTCCGGCTTGCCTGCAAGGTGAGCGCCAAGCGCCTGTTCCCGAATTTCTCGTTTATCGACGCTCCGTTCAACCTCCAGTATTACAAGCCCGGACAGGTGGAAACGGAAATCGCCTACATGGGCTGCCGCACCCGCGTGATCGGCAACGTCAACGACCCGGAGCGGGAGATAGTAAACGGCCGCGGCAACCTGAGCTTTACCTCCATCAACCTGCCGCGCCTCGCAATATTGAGCAGCGGCTCCGTGGAGACGTTCTATCAGAAGCTCGATGAAATGATCGACCTGTGCGTCGATCAGCTTCTGGACCGCTTTGAGATCCAGTGCCGCAAGAAGATGCGCAATTTCCCGTTCCTGATGGGGGACGGCATCTGGCTCGATTCCGAAAAGCTGGGCCCGGATGACGAAGTGCGTGAGGTGCTAAAGCACGGCACGCTGACGCTGGGCTTCATTGGCCTTGCGGAAACGCTCAAGTCGCTGGCCGGCAAGCACCACGGCGAATCGCCGGAATCGCAGGAGCTGGGCTTAGCCATCATTTCCCACATGCGCAAGCGCATGGACGACGAGTCGCAGAAGCACAGGCTCAATTTCTCCCTCATCGCGACGCCCGCGGAAGGGCTTTCCGGCCGGTTTGTGGAGATCGACCGCAAACGCTTTGGCTCCATTCCCGGCGTGACGGACCGCCCGTACTATACGAACTCTTTCCATGTGCCGGTGTATTTCCCCATCGGCGCGCATGAGAAGATCAGGAAGGAAGCCCCCTACCACGCGCTTACCAACGGCGGCCACATCACCTATGTGGAGCTGGACGGCGATCCCTCCCAGAATCTTGAGGCGTTTGAGGCCGTGATCCGCGCCATGCGGGAAAGCGGCGTAGGCTACGGTTCCATCAACCACCCGCTGGACCGCGACCCCGCCTGCCGGTTTTCCGGCATCATAGGGGATACCTGCCCCAAGTGCGGGCGGACGGAAGAGGACGGTCCGGGCTTTGAGCGCATCCGCCGCATCACCGGCTACCTCGTGGGCACGCTGGACCGGTTCAACAATGCCAAGCGCGCCGAAGTGAACGACAGGGTGAAGCACATCAATATTTCACAAGGCCCGGGGCCGATGGAGACGCTGTGACAAAGCTTCGTTTGGCCGGGGTAATCCGCGAGTCAATCGTGGACGGCCCCGGTATTCGCTATACGGTGTTTGGGCAGGGCTGCCCGCACCATTGCCCCGGCTGCCATAACCAGAAGACCTGGCCGTTTTCCGGCGGATTTTTGGCCGAACCGGAAAAGATCGTGGCGGAAATGAAGCGGAACCCCATGCTGCGAGGCGTAACCCTAAGCGGCGGCGAGCCGTTTTGCCAGAGCAGGGCCATGGCGGAGCTTGCGGCTCTCGTTCACGCGGCGGGGTACGACGTCATCACCTACACCGGCTATCTGTTTGAGGAGCTTATGGAAAAAGCGAAAGCCGATCCGGACGTCCTTTTGCTTCTGCAGCAAACCGACGTGCTGATCGACGGGCCGTTCTTGCAGGAAGAGAAGAGTTACGATCTCCGTTTCCGCGGCTCAAAAAACCAGCGTGCCATCGACGTGAAGGCTTCGCTTTCGGGTGATATAGTCCTCATTGAATTGTAGATCCCATAATTCTTTTATGGAATTATCGATAAGGGGCTAATCTATGAAACCTCGTAAACTTCCGTTGGGAAATATGAATATAGTCGGCGCAAATATTACGCGTATTCGGCTGGGAAAAATATAAAACAGAAAGAATTGCTTGCAAAGCTTCAATCGGAGGGGATGGATATTACCGGCTCCTGTTTATCCAAGATTGAGGGGCAAACAAGGACGGTTACGGATAAGGAATTGGTAATGTTCGCAAATGTGCTGGATGTGGAAGTAAGCGATCTGTTAGCGGGTAATTCGCTTTCATAGTATTTTTAACCTTACCTGAAAACATGTTTTAAGGAGCAAGCCTGATAAGCTTGTTCCTTTCCTGTTTTTGGCGTATATTGGAACAAGAAAGCGCAAAAGAAAAGGCGGGATAACATGAATATGATCATCAGGCGGGAAACGGAGCGCGATTATCTGGCGGCGGAGCAGGCCGCAAGGGAAGCGTTCTGGAATTTGTACGTGCCGGGGTGCGACGAGCACTACCTGATCCATACCATGCGGAAGCATCCGGATTACCTGGAGGATTTAAGTGTTGTCGCGGAAAAGGACGGCGAGATCATCGGCGGCATTTACTATATGAAATCCCATATCCTCGATGCCGAGGGGCAAAGGCATGATACGATTACGTTTGGCCCCATATTCGTACTGCCCAAATTTCAAAGGCAGGGCGTCGGGAAAGCGTTGATCGAGCATACCAGAAACATAGCGGCCTCAAAAGGCCACCGGGCCGTCATCATATACGGGTATCCCAACAATTATTGTGTAAACGGATTCCGGGGTTCCAAGAAATTTAAAATTACAAACCCGGATGGCGAGTACCCGTATTCCATGCTGGTGCTGGAGCTGTATCCCGGGGCGCTGGACGGTATATCCGGCCAATTTCACGACAACGATGCGTATCATTTCAACCCATCGGACGCCGCGGAGTATGACAAGCAGTTTCCTTACAAGGAAAAGCTGGTCCAATATACGCAGGAAGAGTTTTCGATTGCAAGCCATGCGATTGTGAAATGAGCGGATAGGTATATCCGGCCGCCTTTCAGGCGGCCTTTTTCATGCCCGGATTTGACAGGGCGAAGGATTGGCACTATACTTAGAACAAACGTTCTAATATGATAGACGGGGGGAGCGAGCCGTGTCATACTATCCGGAAGAAGAATTTTTTCTTGATCAAACGGCAAAAGAAATCGCACAGAACATCGCTCCCTGCGGGTATGCCTGCGGCATGTGCTACGATACCGTAAGCCGGAACTGCAAAGGCTGCCAGAATCAGCACGAACCCTGCCCAATAAGACTCTGCTGTAAAAGCCGCAGCATCCGCGGCTGCTGGGAATGCGATATATTCCCCTGCTGCGAGTGTGATTTTCGGAGCCTGCGCATTCGCGCGTTTTTGCGCTGCGCCAAGGAGGATGGCATTGAGGTGCTGGCGGGGTACCTGCTGCGCAACGTGCAAAGCAGCGTCCATTACCACCACGGCAAGACCTACAGCGGGGATTACGACGCATGTAAAACCGAAGAAGAGGTGTTAAGGCTGCTTCGAACGGGAAAGGCGGAATGACAATAGAAAACCGGCCCCTTTGGACGGCTTCCATGTTAAGAGATAGGGAAATCTGTGCGTGACTGATTTATTTCTTATTGCTTAGCTCTTTTACCAGGCCGGCAATATGGACAAGCGCCGTATCATCCAATTTTCTTAAATTCTCAATGACTTCGTTCAGTTGTTGTGGATTTTTATTCCCGTCATCAAAAAATTCTTTGGGCGAAATGCTCAAATATTCACAGATATAAAAGAATACGGCCATGGATGGAAATGATTTTTTGTTCTCAATCATATTGATATAGTTTTCGCTTTGGCCCAACGAAAGGCTCATGTCACGCGCTGAAACGCCCTTTTTCAGACGCAACTGTGCCAAACGTTCAGGGAAAAAATCTTCGTACATAAGGGCAAGCCTCCTTTGTACACAATTTTACTTACTACCAAAGGCGGTTATGCATAATTGAACTGTTGAATTTGGTTGACTTGCATAATTAAATAATGTATATTGAGATAAACTCACAAACACCATGTGTAAGAGGCGTAATCGATATGTCCGACTATAAAGAAATGTATCAAATGTTATTCCGCTCACTAACGAGCGCTATAGAAACCATGCAACAGGCCCAGCAGGCAGCAGAAGAAATGTATCTGTCAGCCGGGGTGCCTGATATAAGAATATTGGATATAGCTCAGACAGATCCTGCATACCGCGATGAGGTGTCTGGGCAAGGGGTTGCTCCACATGTATAAAGCAGAGTGGCTTGTACATAAGTAAAATGACATTGGAAAAGGGATACCGTCGCCAAAGCGGTATCCCTTGCTGCTTTACACTGATTTTGTGCCTGCTTTACACTGCTTTTTTCTTTGCCACAGGCCTTCTTATCTCGATCAACCGCAGGACATCCTCCAATATCTCTTCATCCGTCACATGCAGCATCAGCCACCGGCCGCCGCAGGAGAACGGCGTTCGCCCATATAGCTCCCGTACGTAATTGGTTGCGTGCGGCATCAGAAGCTCGGCTTCCGGTTCCTCCTTTGCCCCCATCACCACCAGCGCAATAAAATATCCTTCCATAGGATACAGCGTGCAGAGGGATTTGCCGCTTTTCTGGTATTTCACATTCCAGCCCGGCTGCGCGGAACATTTACTATAAGAAGCGATAGGCTGCAGCTGGTAGGCGTCCTGTATCCTCGTGTGGAACGTATCCCAAAGCGGGCTTCCGATATAATCGCGCGTCATTTCCTCGGTGGGCTGTGCATCCGGCCCATATAAGGTGCTCCAATCCATGCTGTTTCTCCTAAGTTTTTCCTTATCATACCATGAGCCGGAGCACTTGCAAACGACATCATCGTGTTAGCGTGTTTCCGCTTTACCTTGCAGAACTTTACAAATGTGGAGGTCATCCATAAAATGATGCTATAGCCTTAGAAAATTGCATGTATCTATTGCGCCGCTCTATACAGCGGGCGCCCATTTCATGATGCAGAGGGTGGATACGTTGGTATATTTAAACGGAAGAGACTTGACCATAGAGCAGGTGGTATCCGTCGCCCGGAACGGTGAGGAAGCCGGGATATCGGAGGAAGCGCGCATCCTGATCCAAAGAGCGCGCGATTATGTGGATGAAAAGCTGGCGGCACATGCCGTCATCTATGGTCTCACCACCGGGTTCGGCAAGTTTTCGGATACGTTCATCCCGCCGGAAGCGACCGCCGAACTGCAAAAGAACCTCATCATCTCCCACGCCTGCGGTATGGGGGAGCCGCTGGACAAAGAAACCGTGCGCGCCAGCATGCTGCTGCGCCTCAATACGCTCAGCCGCGGCAACTCCGGCATCCGGCTGTCCACCATGGATACACTGCTTAAAATGCTCAACCGCGGCGTGCATCCTGTCATCCCGCAAAAGGGAAGCCTCGGCGCGAGCGGGGACCTTGCCCCTCTTTCGCATATGGTGCTCGTGATGATCGGCGA
>JAFABA010000232.1 GCA_023426265.1 Bacillota bacterium | reverse complement strand
AAGTATTCTTTTGCCGCATGGACAGCCGGTTATTTTGTAACGTGCTGGCCCGGTCTGATCATTCAATTGGCTTTGATCCCGTCGATTATATTTGCGTTGGAAAAAGCCAAACTGATTTCCAAGCGTTATCCGGCTGAAACGGAGACCGCATGAACAAGAAGGATGTCATTGATTTCTTTGATGGGCTTGCGTCTTCATGGGATGACAACACAGTTCACGACGATAAAAAAATCAACCTGATCCTCGATTATGCGGATATCAAAGAAGGATCTGATGTGCTTGACGTTGCCTGTGGTACGGGCGTGCTGTTCCCGGATTATCTTGCCCGGAACGTAAAGCGCGTAACGGGCGTTGATATTTCAACAGCCATGATCGGGTATGCAAAGGAGAAGTTTGCAGATCCGCGCATCATCCTGCTGGCTGCAGACATTGAAGAAATAACCTTTGCCAAGCCGTTCGACCGCTGCATGGTGTATAATGCGTTTCCGCATTTTCCAGACCCGGCACGGCTCATTCATTGCCTTTCAGAAAAGCTCATGACCGGAGGCAGGCTCACCGTGGCCCACAGCAGAAGCCGCGCGGCCATCAACCATCATCACGCCGGAGAGGCATCTAAGGTATCCCTTGGTTTGCTGCACGAAGATGAGCTTGCTGCTCTGTTTAAACGATATGTTGATGTTGATGTGGTTGTATCCAACGATGAGATATATGTTGTTTCGGGAGTAAAGCGGTAGAGCGTGTCGAAAGCAGGTCAATCATTACCCGCATAACGCTTATCCCACAGTTCCTGCCGGACCTCGTCGACCATGTTCACGACATCCTGCTCGTCTCTAATGCTCGATTTTTCGGCTTCTCCCTCGAACGCCTTTTGCATATTCGTGAAGGCAACCGTGGCCGCATTTACAAAAACAATGTCACCGCCTTTCTCCATGAAGATGACCTTATCGCCTTCTTTCAGGCCGAGCTTCTTGCAGACATTAATCGGGATCGTAATCTGCCCCTTGCTTGTGATCTTGGCGATCTCCATACCGGATGTTCCTTTTGGTACAATTTAAAGAATTCCTTACTTTCCTTAGCAAAAGTAAAAGGCCTGTCAGTGCGCGAAAGCAAAGCTTTAAATCCTTGTTTACTTTTATACTCTTTTCGCCAATAATAGGAGCGTGAAAGTTAGGTGATAACATGGGCAAGCTGAGGACAAGGGATTGGAGCACATTGCGCACGGGCTTTATATGTCCTAGGATGCTTGGGACGGCATGTACGTTATCCAAGTGCGATACCCGCTGGCAGTGAAATTGCTTTATTGTTTCCGCGCTAGAATTCAAGGCAAATCATTCAGGTTATCAATCAGGAAATGGCCGAATTTTAAGCAAAATGGCGTTTGTAAACCTAAAAAATCGACATAGAAAAAGCCCGCAAACTTAGTGTTTACGGACCTTTTTTTGGCTCCCCAGGTAGGGATCGAACCTACGACACTCCGGTTAACAGCCGGATGCTCTACCCCTGAGCTACTGAGGAACGGCTCGCAAATCATAATACCGCAGCCGGATAGTCCATCGCAACGTCAACCCAATCTGGATTATGAACATTATCTCATGTAATCACGTAAAATCTCTCGAATGCTCGCGTTTGCTCTTGCGTTTGATTTTTATGTTTGACGGTGGGCAAAGCCTTGTTATATCATAAAAGCATTGGAACAGCAGGATTGCCCGCGCGATTTTATATCAAATTGTCTGCGCGGTTTCAGAAAGGGAGCATATGCAAAAGCCTTCGCGTTTGCCGGATGCACTTGGCGCATATGCGCAAAGGCAGGTGGCGCGCTTCCATATGCCCGGCCATAAGGGCAGGGGTATGGCGGGCTTCATGCGGCCCGAGCTTGCCCAGTGGGACATTACGGAACTCTCCTTTTCGGACAATCTGCACAGCCCAAATACCATAATCGCGGATGCGCAGGGCGCCTACGCCCAATGTTACGGCGCGGCCCATACATTTTTTTTGGTAAACGGCGCTACGGCGGGTATACTCTCCATGCTGTTGTCCCTGCCGGAAGGGTCGCGTGTGCTGCTGGGCCGGGATTGCCACCGCTCCGCCATATCCGGCATTGCGCTTGGAGGTCTTGAGTGCCGCTTTGTGCAACCCGAATATGAGAAAACGTTTGGACTGTGGGGCTGCGTCACGCCTGAGTCCCTGGAACGGGCGCTTGTTGAGGAAGCTGTCGACGCCGTTCTTGTGACCTCCCCCAATTATTACGGGCTCTGCGCCGATATCCCGGCGCTTTCCCGCATTGCCCACGCGCATGGGGCGCTGCTGTTTGTAGATGCCGCGCACGGCGCGCATTTCCCGTTTTCGGATATGCTGCCGCCCACGCCCGCAGGTGATGCCGATGCATGGGTCAACAGCGTGCATAAAACCATGAACGCGCTCGGGCAGGCGGCCGTGCTGCATGTGGACAAAGGCATGGATGTTTACGCCGTACAGCAGGCGCTTTCCATGGTGCAAACGAGCTCGCCCTCTTATTTGCTGCTTGCGTCGCTCGATTGGGCGCTCTACACCGCAAGCCGGCCCCGTTGCTGGACGCAGGCGTGTAATGTCTGCTATACGCTCAAGCAAAGCATAGACGGGCTGCTGGGGCTTTCGGTGTTGCCGCAGTCCGTCGTTGGTTCGGCGGGAATCGCACATCTTGATCCCACCCGCATCACCGTGGATGTCAGCCGCCGCGGCATTACGGGGTTTGCAGCGCAGCGCGCGCTGGAGGAGCGGAACGCCTACGTGGAGTTTTCGGATGTGCGCCGCGTCACATGCATCTGTACCCCCGCCGACGACCCGGTATGGTATGAAATGCTGCTGGACGGCCTGTGCACGCTTCCGTACGGAACCGAGCTTCCGCCGCAGATGCCCGCGCAATACCCGGCGGTTACGCGTGCCATGCCCGTATGCGAGGCGGTGCGCGCGCAAAAAGAGGCCCTTCCCCTTGCCGCCTGCGCGGGGAAGATAGCCGCCGACT
>JAFABA010000174.1 GCA_023426265.1 Bacillota bacterium | reverse complement strand
AGCGCCGCGGCTTTGCTTCCACCCGTGGCGGAGATGATCTCGGTCACGCGCACGCCGTAATTGTCGTCTATCACGACAACCTCGCCGCGGGCAAACAGCTTGCCGTTGACCATGATATCCACCATTTCGCCAGCCATCCGGTTCAACACCACGACGGAGCCCATGCTGAGGTTGAGGATATCCTTGATGCTTTTCTTGCACTGGCCAAGTTCAACCGTGACTTGCAGCGGCACATCCAGAATGAGTCCCAGGCTGTCCCCAAATTCGCCCCGTTCATAAGCGCTGCGTGCGGCGTCCTGATACGGATCGTCAAAAGATTGATACTGCATCGCTTTCACACTCACGCGGTTGGGTTCAGGCGCACGCTGCGCCTGCTGATGCGGGTATGCGGCATGCATATACTGCGGGGGCGGGGGCGCGTACTGCGCCTGAGAATGCGGCTGCTGGGGCGGTGCCGGAGCGGGAGGCGGGGGCGCTACGGGCTGCTGCACAGGCGCCTGAACGGGCGCTGCTTTGGCCGGAGCCGCCTGAACCGGGGCCTGCTGTGCGGGCGCCTCTGCCGGCGGTTGATTTACAATGGCTGCGGCCACCTTGCTGGATTCATCATCCATTTCCTTGAGCAGTACGCCCGCCAGCTTCTTGCCGAAATTGAAGGGCATGATCTGCATGATGTCGCTGTTGAGCACATCCTGGATCTGCATGGCAAACCGGGTAACGATTATGGTATCGTGCCCGCAGATTAAAGATTCGAGGCTGTCTTCCTCCAGCGTGATCTTGCTTGCGTGCGGCGGCGCAATGTTGACCGGTACTTTGATGATGTTCGAAAGCGAGGTGGAAGAGGACCCGATCATCTGGTTCATTACCTCGCTGATTGCGGAAAGCTGAAGCTCTCCCACATCGTCGTCGGGAGAAACATTCTTCCCGTCGCCGCCCATCAGAAGATCGGTTATGATGAGCACGTCCTCGTTGCTGATGAGCAGTATGTTGTAGCCGTCGATACCCAGCGTGTAGGAAACCTCAACCGCGACATACGGTTTTTTATAGGGACCTACCTCTGCGAGATTGTTGGTGAGCATCACGTGCGGTGTGGTAATGGAAACCTTTCTCCCCAACAATGAGGAAAGCGTGGTGGCCGAAGTCCCCATGCATATGTTTCCAATTTCGCCAAGCGCATCTTTTTCATACTCGCTCAGCGGGTATTTTTCGTAATCGACTGGCGACGGATTGACATAAGTCGCAGTATCGTTACCTCCTGCGGGGTTATTCATCGTCAGCCACCTCCTTTATGATTTCGCTAATTTTGATTGCAATTTGTTGTCCCTTGTGCCCGATCTTTGCCTTGAACTTGGGAATGTGCTCCACCAGCACCGTAACGCCCTGGTTCAAGGGATGCTCCACGCGTATGACGTCCCCGACCTGCAAATTCAAAATATCTCCCACGGTCGCGTTGGTCGGCTCAAACATGGCATGCAGCGTGACCGGTGTGCTCACGATGCGGGCGCTGACGCCAGGATCCTTGATAATCTCCAGGTCTGTATGCACGACTCTCTGGTCATTGTACCAGAGCCTCGTCGTCATCTTGTTTGCGATCGGCTGCAGCGCGGGGTGGGGAATGCAGAAATTGATGATATCGGAAACATCGCCGATCGTCACGTTGATTGTGATAATGGCAATCGGTTCCGAGCTTACGACGATCTGCGCAAACTGGGCGCTCGTCTCCACGCGCTCAATCATGGAGCGGATGGGTGTTACGCGGCTCCAGCTTTCGTTCATAATGGAAAGCATCTGCCCGCAGATGCGCGTGAGTATGCTCAGTTCGATTTCCGTAAAGGATTTGCCCGCAATATCGGTGAACGTTCCCGTACCGCCCAAGAGGCGGCTGATGATTTCAAACGCGATGGTGGATGAGACTTCCAAAAGCGCCGACCCCGCAAGCGGGGGCATGTTGAGTATCGCGATAAAAGCGGGGGTTGGCAGGGAATTGCTGAATTCGGAAAATGTCTGCTCCTCTATGGAAACAAGTTCCACATCGCAGCGTGCGCGCAAAGAACCGGAAAGGAATGTACCCAGCCTTCCGGCATAATTTTCGTATATAAAATTGAGCATGCGCATCTGCTCTTTGGAAAACTTGTTTGCTGTTCTAAAATCGTAAACGCGAACTTGCTGCGGCTGCTCAGCGGGCTCAGGCTCCTGAGGCTCCGCCCTGCCGGTAGCCAGGGCCACCAGCAGTTCGTCAATTTCGCTTTGCGATAAGATATCGGCCAAACTTGATCCCCTCGTTCAATAAAATCTGTCACCAGTCTACATATTTTATCATAAAAAGCATAAAATATATAGATGATTCTTGCGCCCTGGGGGCGCAGCCAGCTGCGTCCGGCCCTAAGTATGGGCCGTCAGGAAACGTCATCCGGGGCCGTAAAATCCTGCGCGCTCTGTATCACGAAATCCACGCGCCGGTTCTTTGCTTTTCCCTCTTCCGTATCGTTATCGGCAATGGGGTGGTATTCCCCGTAGCCGGATGCGGCATATTTCATGGGCGATAAACTGGAGTTTTCAATGCAATACTGCACCACGCTGACCGCGCGGGAGGTGGAAAGATCCCAGTTGCTTTTAAAGCGGGCGCTGCGTATGGGCACATTGTCCGTATGTCCCTCGATCTGAATGCGATATATTGCGTCGTTATACTCCTCAAAGAGCGCCACGATACTGTCCAGCAGGTCGATCGCTTCGGGCCGGATATTCTCCTGGCCGGAGTCAAAGAGCGTGGTATCGGTGATACGGATCACAATCAGGTCGTCATCCTTCGTAACGTTTAAGGCAAAGTCCAGCCCGTTGATGATGATGTGGTTGCGCACCTTCTGATACAGTTCGTTAAAGCGCTTCTCCATGTTGGCGCCGTCCGCCTGGTCGGGGGTTATGGAAGGTTTCGGCGTCGCAATGGGGAAAACAACGTCAGCGGGATCAAAATCCGGGTCCAATGTCGCGGTTGGGCCGTCATAATCCGTTCTGCCGGTAAAGGCCTGCACGATCGCCTTCCATTTTTTCGCGTCGATCGTGGAAAAAGAAAACAGCAGCACAAAGAACGTGAGCAGAAGCGTCACCATATCCCCGTAGGTGTTCATCCATGCGGGCGCGCCCTCTTCCTGTGGCGGCTCCGGTCTTTTACGTCCGGTCAGCATATCTTGTCTCCACAACCCGCTTTCCGCCCTTTTCCTCGTTGCGCTTGATCTCCGTGCGGGAAAGGAAGGAATACAGGCGTTTTTGAATAATACGCGGGTTTTCTCCGGCCTGTATGGACAATAACCCTTCCAAGAGCAACTCTTTGCGCAGGGCCTCCTGCGCCGTCATGACCTTGAGCTTTTTGGAAATGGGGTTAAACACAAGGTTGGCCA
>JAFABA010000159.1 GCA_023426265.1 Bacillota bacterium | reverse complement strand
CGTATGACCTCGTAGGCCGCTTTCATGGCCTCCCCTTCGCTGCATCCACCGCCGATGCTCCCGGCGATGCGCCCGTCCGGCCACACGAGAAGCTTTGCGCCCGCGCCGCGGGGCGCGGAGCCCTTCGCCTCGATGATGGTAACGATGGCAAACGGCGCTTCCTTTGCCTCCTTTAAGGCAAAGAGCACCTCGCGGTCCAGCTCCGGCCAAGCCTCCTTGTTAAGCGTGCGCTTGTAGAGGATCACCTCGGCCAATATGGAAACGGCGATCTCCGAAGGCGTCACCGCGCCGATCTTCATGCCGATGGGCGCGCAGATCTTGTTTAGTACTTCCTCTGCTACGCCTTCCTCCAGCAAAGAGTCCTTAACGGTCCGCACCCGGTTTTTGGAGCCGATCATCCCAAGGTAGGCAAGAGGATATTTTGTCAGCTCCCGCAGGCACATTTTATCGTGCCTGTGCCCGCGCGTGATGACCACCACAAAGCAATATGGGTCCAGCCGCAGTTTGGGGAACACCCGCTCAAACGATTCACAGACGACCTCATGTGCGAGCGGGAACCGGAGGGCGTTCGCGAACGCGGGCCTGTCGTCCACAACGGTGACGGCAAAGCCGCATTTGGCGGCAAACTCCACCAGGGGGAGCGCGATATGCCCGCCGCCCAATACGATGAGCCTCGGCTCCGGCACAAAGGGTTCCGCAAACGCAGCGTAACCGCCCGGCAGCGGCAGGTAACTTAGCTCGCTCTTCTCAAACGCCGCTTTTGCAAGCGCAGTATGAGGCCCATCCGGTTCCCCCGCAAACATGTCCTCATAAAACAGCCGCTTTTGTGCGCCCTGCTCGCCCAGTACCGTCAGCAGGACGGAGCGCTTTCCTGCATCCAACCCGTCCCATATCCGTTTATAGAAATCCCGCTGCATGGCGTATTCCCCCAAATTTCGTCATTCTTTTTCTGTATCGTAGCGCAGTGGGAGAGGGCTTGTCAACGCCGTGGGTAACGATGTGCATCCTTCAGAGAAAAGGAAAGAGGATGCATCCAACGACGCACCCTCTAATAATCCGTATACTGCCGGGGATATCCCGCGGCTTACTCCGCAAACAGCGCAGTGGAAAGATAACGCTCGCCGGTATCCGGCAGCAGCACCACGATCAACTTACCCGCGTTCTCGGGCCGCTGCGCAAGCAATGTCGCCGCATGCAGGGCTGCGCCGGAGGAGATACCGACCAGCAGACCTTCCGCAGCCGCTACCGCACGGCCCGCGGCAAACGCCTCCTCGTTCTTGACCTTGATGATTTCATCGTAGATGGAGGTGTTGAGTACATCCGGAACAAAGCCTGCGCCGATGCCCTGTATTTTGTGCGGGCCCGGCCTGCCTTCGGAAAGCACCGGAGAGTCAAAGGGCTCCACCGCCACGATTTTGACGCCGGGCTTCTTTTCTTTTAAATATTCGCCCACGCCGGTGATGGTACCGCCCGTGCCGACGCCGCCCACGAAAATATCCACTTTGCCGTCCGTATCTTCCCAGACCTCGGGGCCTGTCGTCGCCTTATGCACGGCAGGGTTGGCGGGGTTTACGAACTGGCCGGGGATAAAGGAATTCGGCGTCTCTTTGGCAAGCTCTTCCGCCTTCGCGATGGCGCCCTTCATGCCCTTTGCGCCTTCGGTGAGCACAAGTTCCGCGCCGTAGGCCTTTAAAAGATTCCTGCGCTCAACGCTCATGGTTTCCGGCATGGTGAGTATGACGCGGTAGCCGCGCGCGGCAGCCACGGAAGCAAGGCCGATACCGGTGTTGCCGCTGGTGGGCTCTATGATGACGGAATCCGGATTCAGGATGCCGCGCTTTTCGGCGTCCTCGATCATGGATTTCGCAATCCTGTCCTTGACGCTGCCCGCGGGGTTATAATATTCCAGTTTCGCGACGATGTTTGCCTTTACGTCGTATTTTCTGTTGTAGTTGCCAAGCTCCAGAAGCGGGGTCTTGCCAATGAGATCGGTCAGGCTTTTATAAATGTTGGACATACGCTTTCCTCCTTAAAATCATTATTTCCTATCTGATAACTATGTTATACATAACATACTGCGAATGTTCCACCCTGTCAAGTATTTTTTCTATATTTTATAAAATAAACCGTCAAGTCTTCTATTGACATGCTTGCCCGAGTTTTTTATCATAAATCCATATTCTAATACTATGGTTTGTCTGGTTTCTTATGAGGGCTGTAGCGCTATGCATACAATGAATTTTTCCAATGCACTTAGCGCTGCAGCGGGTTCGGTGCCCTCAAGGGCAAAAATCGCGCCAGTGACGCGATTTTAGAACCCCGGGATTTCGCCGTAGGCGAAATATCCTTTGCAGCCCCAAAGGAGGCGGACGGAAGGAGCACTGGAATGGACCTGGAAACGCTATGTATTCACGGGGACGATACGGTATATGAGGGGACTGGCGCAGTCACCGTGCCCATATACCAGACCGCGACGTTTGCCCACCCCGGCGTAGGGCAAAGCACAGGTTACGACTACGCCCGCGTGCAGAATCCTACGCGCGAGCACTTGGAAAAGACCGTGGCCGCGCTGGAGCGCGGCGTGGATGCGCTGGCTTTTTCAAGCGGCATGGCGGCGATCTCCCTGCTGATGGAGCTTTTCCGTCCCGGCGACCATGTATTGGCTTCCGACGATCTTTACGGCGGTTCCATCCGCCTGTTCCGGACCATATCCGAAAAGAACGGCATACGTTGCGAGCTGTGTGATACCAGCGACCTTGACGCGCTCGGGTCGCGCATCCGCCCCAACACAAAAGCGATATTTATTGAAACGCCCACCAACCCCATGATGCAGGTGACGGATATCGCGGCGGTGGCGGCGCTCACGAAACCCAGAGGCATTTTTTTGATCGTAGACAACACATTTTTAACGCCATACTTCCAGCAGCCGCTCGCCTTGGGCGCGGATATCGTAACCCACAGCGGCACGAAGTACCTGGGCGGCCACAACGACACGCTCGCCGGGTTCCTGGTGGTAAACGACGCGAGTTTAAGCGAGCGCCTGCGGTTTTTATATAAGACGGTGGGGCCCTGCCTTTCCCCATTTGACAGCTTCCTCATTACCCGGGGAATCAAGACATTGGCCGTGCGTATGGAGCGCCAGCAGGAAACCGCCCAGGAGATAGCAGTATGGCTGCTTGCGCAAAGCGGTGTAAAGCATGTATACTATGCAGGATTAGAGGGCCATCCCGGCTATGAGATTTCCCGCCGCCAGGCCACCGGCTTTGGCGCGATGATCTCATTTTCCGTAAAAAGCGCCTTCCTCGCCCGGCGCGTGCTGGAACGGGTCAAGCTCATTCAGTATGCGGAAAGCTTAGGCGGTGTGGAGTCGCTCATCACCTACCCGATGCTGCAGACGCACGCGGATGTACCGGAGGAGGAACGCATCCGTAAGGGCATCGACGATTGCCTGTTGCGCCTGTCCGTAGGCTTGGAGAGCGCGAAGGACATCATAGCCGATCTTGCCCAGGCCATGGAGGAGGAAGCATAAATTGCCGTTTGATTTTGACGAACTTATCGACCGCAGGGATACCGACTCGCTCAAATACGATTTTGCCGTACGCCGCAACAAGCCCGCGGATATCCTGCCGCTTTGGGTGGCGGATATGGATTTTAAGGCGCCGCCCGCCGTTATCGAGGCGCTGACCGCCCGCGCGCAACACGGCATATTCGGTTATACCGATGGCCGGGACGCCTACTATTCCGCCGTGCAGAACTGGTTTTTCAATCGGTTCCAATGGGAGACCCGGACGGAGTGGATCATAAAGACGCCCGGCGTCGTATTTGCCATTAGCGCCGCCGTGCGCGCGTTTACGGAACGCGGGGACGCCGTGCTCATACAGCCGCCCGTCTATTACCCGTTTACGGAAACCATAGAGGCAAACGCCCGCAGGCTCGTCAAAAACGAACTCATATACGAGGACGGACGCTATTCCATCGATTTTGAGGATTTCGAGCGCAAGATTACAGAAAACCAGGTCAAGCTCTTTATCCTCTGTTCCCCGCACAACCCCGTGGGCCGGGTATGGACGCGCGAGGAGCTGACCCAACTGGGAGAAATCTGCCTTGCGCACAACGTGCTTGTGATTTCCGATGAGATCCATGCGGATTTCACCTACCCCGGCCATCCGCACACCGTATTTGCGGACCTGGATGCGCGCTTTGCCGCCAACAGCATCACCTGCACAGCACCTTCTAAGACATTCAACCTTGCGTCGCTGCAGATATCCAACATATTCATTCCGGATCGGGAGTTGAGGCGGCGGTTTAAGCAGGAGCTTACGCGCGCGGGCTACAGCCAGCCCAACGTCATGGGCCTTGAAGCCTGCCGCGCCGCCTATGAGCATGGCGGGCCGTGGCTGGACGAGCTGAGAACATACCTGCTGCAAAACCTTCTGTTCGCGCGGGAATATATTGCACGGAGCATGCCCGGTGTGCGGCTGGTAGAGCCGGAGGGCACGTACCTCATTTGGCTCGATTTCCGTTCGCTTGGGCTTTCCGGAAAAACGCTGGACGATTTGATCGTATACAAAGCCGGGCTTTGGCTGGACGCGGGCGAAATGTTCGGCGACGGCGGCGACGGCTTCCAGCGCATCAACATCGCCTGCCCGCGCGCCACGCTGGAGGAAGCGCTCAAACGGCTTGCCCGGGCGCTGGAGGAACGGACGCGGTAATCAGGTAATCAGTTGATACACAAAACAGGCGAGCATTTGCTCGCCTGTTTTAGCATCGACAAACCTTTTTTTCAGGGGCTTTGCCCCCGAATCCCCACCCAAGGGACACATCCCTTGGGAATTCCTTTCGTCGAAAATGTCCTATTTTATGGTGTTTTCAGGGATGGGTTCTTAAGGCCATTACGGCCCTTAGCGGGTGTTTGAAGGAAGCCCTCAATATACCTCCTTTGTAGATACCCTGAAACAGGCGGGTGTTACCCGCCTGTTTTGTTGTTCTTGATCAGTCCAATATGATGTCCGGCGTATCCAAGCCTGCTTCTTCAGAAGCATCCTCTTCCTCCCGCTCCGGTTCTTCGCCCCAGGCGCCCATGTCCCCTTCGTTCAGCCGGAATTGCCCGACCAATTCTTTGAGCAGCTCCGCCTGGCCGGAAAGCTCCTCGCTTGCGGCGGCGGTCTCCTCCGCCGTGGCGGAGTTCGCCTGCACCACATGGGAAAGCTGCTCCACGCTGCGCTCCACCTGCCCAATGCCCGTCGCCTGTTCGCCGGAGGCCACGGAAATCTTTCCGATCAGCTCCGCCTCCTGCTCGATGCTTTTTACCATCTCCGAAAGGGCCTCGGCGGTCGTATATAGGCTGTCTCCGCCGGCCTGCGCCTTTTGCATCGCCTTTTCGATCATATCCGTGGTTTCCTGCGCCGCCCGCGCGCTGCGTGAGGCGAGGTTTCGCACTTCCTCCGCCACCACGGCGAACCCGCGCCCGTATTTCCCCGCATGCGCCGCCTCCACAGCGGCATTGAGCGCCAACAGATTGGTTTGGAAGGCGATCTCGTCTATCACGTGTATGATGCGGGAAATATCCCTGCATGCTTCCGAAATCTCGTTCATGGCTGCCTGCGTGCTCTTCATCTGCCCATCGCCTTTTTGGGCGCTTTCTATCGCGGCAAGCGAAAGCTGATCGGCGCTGCCCGCGCGCGCGGCGTTCTCACTGGTCTGCGCGGCGACTTCCACCATGACGGAAGTCAGCTCGGAAATCGCATCCGCCTGCTGCGTAGCGCCCTCCGAAACGGTCTGGCTGCCCTGGGACACCTGCCGGGTCCCCGCCGCCACCTGCTCCGCCGCGATGCTGATGCGGCTTAAAACGTCGTTCATGGAGCGCGTGATGCGGTTGATAGAATCCTTGAGCACAACGAATTCCCCGGCATAGTCGCTCCTGATCTCCCGCGTGAGGTCGCCTTCCGAAATATGCTGAAGCGTTCTTGAAATCTCCTCAATATAGCCGCCTATCGTTTCCATGGCGCCGTTGAGGGATTGCTGTATGGCGGCAAATTCCCCGGCATACTCCCCATCGAGGCGCTCGTTCAGATTGCCCTGGGACAGTTCATGCAGCATATGTCTTACCTGCATGATCGGCCCGGTCAGCGCGTCCACCGTATTGTTGACGCCCTCCACAAGCGCCCTGTATGCGCCCTGGTGCCGCCCTGCATCCGCGCGGACGGAGAGCTGTCCTTCCGCCGCAGCCTGCGTCAATGCGCCCATTTCCTCCAGCAATGCTTTTACCGTATTCCGTATGCCGATGACCGCGACGGAAAGATCCATCAGCTCATCGTTGGTGCGCATGGAAAGCTCTCCACTCAGCTCGCCCTCCATCAACTGCCCGGAAAAGCGCACGATTTTCCCGATTGGGCTCAATGCGCGCCGCAGCAGGAACGAAACGCCCACCCCGAAGCATAGGACGCTTCCGATCAGAAGCCACGGCATGCTTTGGAACTCTTTTAAAACCTGTACCGAAGGCTCTTCCTGCTCTACGACCAGTACGCTTGCAATATTCTGCCCGATGCCCGGCACCCGCATGGGATGCACAAAGAGATAAAGGGGCTTGCCGTTTGGATCCTTATACTGATCAAGCAGCACTTCTTCCTTGCCGCTGGCTGCCAGGGCCATTTCTACAGCACCGGTCTCCCCGCTTTTGAGCAGGGAAGTGCCAAGCAGTGCCTTATCCTTTGTATGGGCAAGATAGGCGCCCTTTTCTGTAATCAAATACCCGTACGAGGAGGCGTAGCCGCCGTTGTCATATGCGAGCCCGTCGACCGATTCGGCCAATACGTCCAGCACCGCAACGCCTAAAAAGTTGCCGTCCGCGTCTAAAATCGGCTCGCTTATGCTTAATATCAGTACGTTTTCGTCCTTTTTTACCTTATACTGGTAGGGCTCCGTAATATAAGGGGCCTTAGACCCCGCGCATGCCATGTAATAGTCCATGGTGCCGTATGTGGCAAAATTATTGAACACCTCGGTTATCTGCCGGTCTCCGTCGCGGGAGACGCGGATGGAGAGCCCCTTGGGCGTATCCGGTAAAAACAGGTCGGGTTCAAACGCTGCATAGGCGGAAAATATCCGTTCTTCCTTGAGCGTTTCACGCAGCAGCTTTTCAATGGAATCCTCGGACTGCCATGCGCTTCTTGCATCCGTGCGAAGTATGTTGAACGTCTGTGCCAGAGTTTTTGCCTTGGTATCCACCCCAAGGAAGAATTCGCCCGCCAGCGTCGCGTTGTTCCTTGTTATGCCCGAAAGCCTCTCTTTCGCGCGGTTCAATGTGGAATTGGAAAGAATGAGCGCGGCTACCACCGCCACCACAGCAAGTATGGACGTCAGCAGCAGGATCAGTTGCAGGGGAATGCGGATGTACAATCTCCGCAGCCGGGTTTTAAAGTTTATTCGATTCATCTGGATACCTCGTCTTTTCATTCACGATCATACATCGGGATATCCAAATCAAAACCGAACCGCCATTCGTGTAAAAGGCATATCAAGGAAGGGTTTTCCTGTAAGCGTTTCCCCGTGCTGTAAATATGCTCCGCATAATCGGCGTTATAAGAAATGCGAAGAAAACAAAAAAGAGGCCAAACGGCCTCTCAGCATGTCGATAAACCTCGTCGTCTGTCATTCTGAGCCGAAGGCGAAGAATCTAGCCCCCGTTATACACCCTAATATAGGCGTTTTAAAATCCCTCGCTTTGCTCAGGATGACAGTAAAGAGGCTTTGTTGATGAGAGGCCAGACACCTCTTTCCCAATGCGAAAAAACAGTTCGCCTGATCATGGGCGGTTGCCGGAACCTTAATCCGCCTTTTTATATTTCGCTTCGAGCATAAGGCCTCTTTCCCAGAGCACGTTTTTTTCAGTATCATTGCTTTGTGTATAGAGCCTTGTTGGGAAGAGGATATCGCCGATAAAATCGAGCGCTTTCGAGTCGCTCGAATACGCGACAAGGGCCACCCTCTTTAGATCCTCCCCATAGGGATATTCGTCATAGGAATCCGAAACATAACGTCTGCCTTCAAAAACAAGCGTTCCGTTTCCGGACGGAATTGCCTTGGGAGACAGCGCAACATCCCCAACCCGCCATGCAAAGAAGGCGAACACGCAGAATAGATACGCGCCGGTAAGGATAGCAAAGACTTTATATACCGTCGCCTTTGATTTTTTGAGCCGTACAACGGAAAACACAAAGACGCCCAAGACAGCAATCGTAAAGACGCCTGCGAACAAAAGCAAAATCAGCATATCGCATCCTCCTTAAAAAGGATACTACGCATCCTGCCCAAACGCAATGCCACCGGCCTAAAGTCCCATGTATTCGGGGTGATCATTCTTGGATATATGAAGCGCCCGGGCGATGCGTTTCCTCGCGAAAACTTCAGACTGCGCTTCCGTTTGCATAACGTCCTGAATGAGATATGTCGCCCAGTATTCCTGGTACGTTGAAAATCCCTCCACCTTCATATCCGTAGAGATCTCCCGGCCCACATACCGCCAGTGCCAGGGCTCATAGCCAAACCCGGTGAGTTCCGTCTTGCCTTTCGGGTAGCTTAAAACAAACCCGTACCTGTACGCATGTTCACACAGCCATGCATACTCGCGGGTCTTTTCATAATCGTACGCGCCCAGCGTTTTATAGGTAACGTTCTTCTTGCGAAGGTCGAATGCCAGCCCGGTTTGATGCTCGGAATGGCCGGGAAACGCATACCAAAGGCTGTCCCCGCCGGTGCGCTTTCTGTTCACGCGGTACCCGGCCTTGATATAAAGCTGCATTCCCCCTTTCTCCATATCTTTCGCCATCGATAAAAACGCCCGGTAGCAATCCTCGCGCAGCTTCACACCGCTTTGTGCATACTTTCTATCTACCGCAACCAGATTTTCCGGCTTGTAGGAAAGCGGCAGCTTATAGTGCTTGCTTACAAAAACGGAGGCGCTCTCCGGGTTTTTAATAAGAATTGCGTCTTTATAATTGGGCAGGTCCAAGCCCAGATTGACCGCGATGATGACATCCTGATAGCTTTTATCCTTTTTCCTCTTTGCGAATGCGGCATACCGTCCCGCAAATTCGTCTATATCGTTGTCATAGCCAGTCCCTGCGTATGTTTCCCCACACAGAAGAAGACTGATGATCGCTAAGAGAAGGCATAGTATCTTTTTCATAGTTCTCTTTCATCGATTTATGTAAAGCTGAATCACAGCGCAGCGGTTTTAGTATTTTCCAAAGCGATTGAATATACGCAATGATTGTAAAGAAGCACCGATAAGTCAGTAGCGCGCAGCCGATGCCCATATATTAGTTGCGCGCTTGCTTTATATTGGTTTACTGGTATAATTACTCCTTAAGCAGCCAAATAAAAGCGAGGTGCCCATGGAGCAGCAAACGATACGGATACCGAACAAAATGGGTGTCATGCCGGTAAACAGATTGTTGATCAGCATGGCCGCGCCGGTGATGATCTCCATGTTCATACAGGCGTGCTATAACATCGTGGACAGCATATTCGTCGCGCGCCTGAGTGAAAACGCGCTCACGGCGGTATCGTTGGCTTTTCCGATGCAGATGCTGATGATCTCCGTAGCGGTGGGCACCGGCGTGGGTATGAATTCCCTGATCTCCCGCCGTCTGGGCGAACGCCGGCATGAGGAGGCGAACCTTGGCGCTTCAAACGGGCTGTTTCTATTAGCGCTGAGCGCGCTTTTGTTTACCGTGCTCGGGCTGACGCTGACGGGACCGTTCTTCCGGCTGTTTACGGAAGACCCCGAAATCGTGTCGTTGGGCGTAGACTATCTTTCCATCTGCATGACGTATTGCTTTGCGATATTTCTGCAGATCGGCTGCGAACGCATCCTTCAGGCGACCGGCAATACGCTCTACCCCATGCTCATGCAGCTCGCGGGCGCAATCACCAACATCATACTCGACCCGATCCTCATATTCGGGTATTTGGGCTTCCCCGCCATGGGCATTTCGGGCGCCGCGGTCGCTACAGTTATTGGGCAAATGGTGGGCATGCTGCTAAGTTTCTGCCTGATATTTTTTAAGGATCACGAGGTCAAGCTGTGCATCCGCGGTTTTCGGCCAAGCATGCGCCTGATATTCGATATTTATTCCGTTGGCGCGCCTTCTATCGTGATGCAATGCATTGGCACCGTTATGCTATTCGGGCTGAACAAAATCCTCATACTCTTTACGCCTACGGCGGTATCGGTGTTGGGGGTGTATTTCAAGATGAACTCGTTCGTGTTCATGCCCGTGTTCGCGCTAAACGGCGCGGCGCTGAGCATAGTCGCCTACAATTTTGGCGCACGGCAAAGAAAGCGCGTGACGGATACGCTCAAAACCACCGTCCTGTACGGCATGGGTATTATGGGCCTGGGCGTCGTGCTGTTTCAGCTGCTTGCCGGGGAAATGCTCCGGCTGTTTGAGGCTTCGCCGGATATGCTGCGTATCGGCGTGCCCGCGCTTAAAATCATCAGCCTGAGCTTTCCGGGCGCGGCGGTAGGCATCGCCTGCTCCACGTTTTTTCAGGCGGTGGGAAGGGGTACGTTAAGCATGTTGATGAGCTTGACCCGCCAGCTTCTGGCCATTCTCCCCATCGCATATCTTTTGGCAAAGCTGTTTGGGCTTTCCGCAGTGTGGTATGCGTTTCCCGTAGCGGAGCTCGTGGCTTTTGCGTTGTGCATGCTTTTGCTCGTGTCCGTATACCGGACCATGATACGCCCGCTCGGCGATCAGCTGCCCGACGAAAGCGTACCCGCTCTGCAGGTGGAGTAAGCAATTCGGCTACAGCCGTATGCATTTATGGATGCTGCTATTGTAAATAGATGCGCAGTACCGGAAAACGCCAAACCTTAACGGTACGCTGCCTGAAGTATCTGAAGTTCTTATGCTTCAGGCAGCGTGCCGCCGTTCTGAAACCCGTGTTCTCCCGGGGTTATCCCATCCCAATATGGTTCGCGTAACTCAGGACGCCTCATTTGTTCACGATATGCACGGCAAAATCCGCAAGCTCATTCTCGAAATAAATGGAATTCAGCTTGCCGGAATCGGTATATTTGGCGGTATCCTGCCGGAAGGCATAGCCCTGCCGCTCAAAATATGCGCGGGCACGCACAACATTGTTTACGCCAAAGCCGATATGCCCGTTCCAGCCCAAGTACGGCGTTTTCATCGCCTCCACATACTCGCCCGCGAAAAAGGAGCCGTTGCCGGGCTTTACACAAAAGCCCAGCAGCGCCGCAAACGCCTCCGCGGTTTCACGGGCCTTCTCTTCGTTTTCCGTGTTGATGCCGATATGCGCAAGGGAAACCCCAAGCATCAGGCGTACGGCCTCCCGGCATAGCCGCGTGATTTCCTCAAAGCGTCCCCCCGCTATCAGGACGGACGGAACCATCCAGGAGCCGCCGCAGGCAAGGACCTTTTCAAAGCCAAGATACGCGCAAAGATTGTCCGGCCCGATGCCGCCCGTAGGCATGAAATGCAGCGCCGGGTATGGCGCCGATACCGCTTTCAAAAACGGCAGGCCGCCCAACTGCTCCGCGGGAAACACCTTTACCACATCCAGGCCGAACTCCATCGCGCGCTCCATATCCGTAGGAGAGGAACATCCCGGCGCGATAGGAATGCCTTTCTTGACGCAGTGCTCCACAACGGCAGGATTGAAGCCCGGGCTTACGATAAACCGCGCGCCCGCGTCAACTGCGCGGTCCGCCTGCTCTATGCTGAGCACGGTGCCCGCCCCCAGCAGCATATCCGGAAACTCTCGCGCTATCGTGCGCATGGCCTCCTCCCCCGCCGCCGTACGAAACGTCACCTCGGCGCAGGGTATTCCTCCCTCGCGCAGCGCGCGCGCAAGGGGCACCGCATGTTCCGCATTGTCGATTTTGATCACGGGGACGATTCCGATTTCCCCGAGTTTCTGCAAGATCGTATGCATCTGATTACCTCGATGATGATTGTAAGGTTTCGGGCAGGCACGATATCCCGCTTGTCAAACAGGCCCGGCCATAAGCCGGGCCCGTTTGATTGCCAAAGGTTCATTGGGGGATATGGGGACTAGCCCGCAAGCACGTTTTTCATGATATAACTTTTTTCCTGAGTCATTTCATCCAGCGTCACGCTGACACCCTCGCGCCCCACGCCGCTCATCTTATAGCCGCCAAAGGGTTGATCCAGATGCCGGTAATTGCCGGAGCTGTTGATGACTACGCCGCCGCATTCGAGCCTGGAGGCCACGCGCATGGCTTTGCCCATATCCTTCGTCATAACGCCCGCCTGCAGCCCGTAGCAGGTATGGTTGGCGATCTCTACGGCCTCCTCCTCGGTCCTGAACGTAATGATCGGGAAAACAGGGCCGAATATCTCCATATCGCCCGCGGCATCCATCTCCAGCGTTACATCGTCCAGTATGGTCGGCTCATAATAGGTTTTGTCGTACAGATTGCCGCCGCAGACGAGCTTTGCTCCCTGCCGTACGGTATGCTCCACCTGTCTGTGGACCTCCTGCGCCGCGCGCTCGCTGATGAGCGAGCCCAGGTCCGTCGTTTCCTCCAGCGGGCTCCCTAGTTTCAGCGCCTTGATCCGCGCAATGACGCCTGCGATAAACGCGTCCTTGACGGTATCCTGCACGATAAAGCGTTTGGGGGAGCAGCAGGTCTGGCCGGCGTTCTGTACCCTGCCCTGCGTGGCGTCGCGTATGGCATGCTCCAGATCCGCGTCGTCAAACACAATAAAAGGATCGTTGCCGCCCAGCTCAAGGAATACGCGCTTGAGTGTCTTTGCGCCGGCTTCCGCTACATGCAGGCCCACCTCCGTACTGCCCGTGAGGCTGATGGCGTTGACCTTGTCGCTTTTGGCCAGCAGCTCGCCCACGACGGAGCCGCTGCCCGTGAGAAGCTGCAGCACGTTGCCCGGTATCCCGCAGGAAAGGCATATTCCGATGATTTTCATCACCGTAAGCGGATTATCGGACGCCGGCTTTACGATGACCGCATTGCCGGCCGCCAGAGCGGCCGCCACCTTTTGCATGCACAGCTCCACCGGATAGTTGAACGGAGAAATGCACGCCACCACCCCAAGCGGTTCCCTCCGGGTGAATATGATATCCTGCTCCGTACCGATCTGGTAATCGGTCAGAGTGTGTCCGTAATGATGGCTGGCCTTCTCGGCAAAACCCCGCAGTATCTGCGCGCAGACGCGCACCTCGCTCCGCGCCTCGCGGATGATCTTGCCCATTTCGGTGCTGAGCGATATCGCAAGCTCCTCGCGCCTGCGGTCCACTTCGTCCGCGCAAGCCATCATGATACGGGCGCGTTCGTGTACCGGCGTTGCACCCCAAACAACCTTGCCCCTCTGCGCGGCGTCAATGGCTTTCTGCACGTCCTCAGGGGTGGCGCTGGGCACCTTGTCTATGGATGCAAGCGTAGCGGAGTTCAGCACGTCAAATGTACGGCAGTCGCGCGCTTCCACCTGTTTGCCGTCAATGAACATCTTCATCGAGTCACCTCACGATTTGGTTTAGAACAGGGAGTCCGGCTTATAATACTGGTTGATATTCTTGGGGCTGACGCTGACGGGCGTCAGATACACCAGCTTCTGCACGGCCTCGCCGCTGTTCCATTTTTCAATGGTTTCAAGCACCTTGGTGGCGCACTCCGCGGGATCGTTGCGGCCGGTGGCAAACATCTGGCCGCCTTCCTGAATGAGCCCGTACATGGTCTTGTTGCCGTCCGCCCCGCAGATCACGATATCGGTGCGGCCCATAGCCAGGCAGGCTTCCCGCGCGCCCAGCGCCATATCGTCGTTCTCGGCGAATATGCAGTTCGTTTCGGGCGCGGCCGTGAGCATGTTTTCAGCAGCCTTCTGGCCATCCGCCTGATTCCAGCCGCCCCAGCCCTGCGTCACGATCTTTACGTTGGACTCGCCGTTTTTCTCCAGCTGGTATTCCACGATACCGGCCAGCGTGCCCATTCTGCGCGCCACGCCCAGGGTGTTGCCGGTGTTGCCGCTGAGCATGCCGATGCGGATCTCCTCGCTGCCGAACTTTTCAGCGATGTCCGCGCCTACCAGCGTTCCCAGCGTATAGTTATCGGACTGGATCATGGAAACATAATCGGCGCTGGGCGAAATGGAGTTGTCCATGATGAATACCGCAACGCCCGCTTCGGCGCATTTGCGCGTGGCCTCGACAGTTCCTTCCGGATGCACGGGGTTGATCACGACGACCGTGCAGCCCTGCGTGATGAAGTTTTCAACATTGGCGAGTTCCTGATTGGTATCGCCGTTGGCGTCCGCAGTGATGCATTCGATGCCCTTTGACGCACAAAGCATTTTGAAGGTCTCTTCCTGGGCGGAGAAGTATGCGCCGTTAAGGGTCTGCATGGTCAGGCCGATCTTTTGCTCGGTCAGGGGTTTGCCGGCCACAGGCGCGGGCGCTGAAGGCGCATCGGTGGCGGCGGCAGGCGGATTGGACGCGGGCGCAGCCGCCGGTTCCGCAGGCGTCTCACCCGTGGAAACCCCTGCGCAGGATGTAGCGAGGGCGCAAATCAGAAACGCAACCAGAAGAACAGAGAATACCTTTTTCATTAGTCTTTCCCCCTTGTTTTCATAGTTGGATGGCATGCAGTTGCGCGTACCCCGTTCCCTCAAGTAGTGCTTTGAAGGGCCAGCGTACGATATGTGGCAAACCCGCGGCACTACTCGCAGATTTACGCCGGGTCAAGACGCAGCGCTGTGCGGAAATAAAATTCCTTTGAATACCCGCGGAATCAGTTCTTTTCGCCCCTGCCCTGCAGCAGCACGGCCGCGATAATGATAACGCCCTTGATGACCTGCTGCGGGTAGGGCGCTACCTTCATCAGCGCCATAATGTTGCCGATCAGCCCTAAAATCAGCACGCCCATCAGCGTATTGATCGCGGTCCCCTTGCCGCCGGAAAGGCTCGCCCCGCCGATCACGCAGGCCGCGATGGCGTCGAGCTCCAGCCCCTGGCTTACCCTTGCATCCCCTACGCCGGTGCGGGATTCTATGATGCCGCCAAACATGCACAGGGCGGCGGAAATGACGTATACCGACATGATGTAATAATTCGTGCGTATGCCTGAAAGCCGCACGGCGGTCTCATTGCTGCCGATCGCCTGGATCAGGCGGCCGTAGACGGTATATTTCAAAAGGAGCGCAATCAGGATGAATAAAAGGATGGCGAGTATGACCGAAAACGGAACCGAGTACCATGAGCCCTTGTTGAAAATATTGACGACCGTGTTGGTGATGGGTATGGTCTTGGCGTGGGAGATCATGTAGGCAATGCCGCGCGCCGCCGTCATGGTTGCGAGCGTGACGACAAAGGGCGCGATCTTCTGAAAAGCAACCAGGTACCCGGCAAGAAGGCCGAACGCCATCGCAAGAAGCAGCGTGATCAGGAGGGCAATTGGCAGGCTCATCGCCTGCTTTGCGCGGCCATCCAGCAAAGTCGCAAACAGCACGCTGGAGAACGCCGCAATGGAACCAACGGAAAGGTCGATCCCGCCGGTCAGGATGACAAGCAGCATGCCGAGGCTTACCAATATTGTGCCGGAATTCTGCCGCAGCAGGTTGAATATATTCTGCAATGTCAGAAAGTTTTCAGATAAAAAGCTGGAAACGATCACCAGTATCAAGCATACGGCCACCGGCAGATAGGTCCTTAGCATATCGCCTGTCTTACGGGCGGCCGTTTTGCTATTGAGCTTGTTCATTCCGTTTGCCTCCAACAACCAGTTTCATGATATTCAGTTCGGACAGTTCCGCTTTTTCAAGCTCGCCCTTCTTTTCTCCCTTATCCACTACGACGACTCTGTCGCACATGCCCAAGATTTCGTTCAACTCCGAGGAGATCATCAAAATGCCCGCCTTTTTCGCCACCAGCTCGTTCATGATGGAATAGATCTCCACCTTGGCGCCGACATCCACCCCGCGCGTGGGTTCGTCCATGATAATGATGTTCGCGCTCGTATTAAACCACTTTGCGATAACGACCTTTTGCTGATTTCCGCCGCTCAGGTTCTGCACCAAGTTGTCTATGCTGTTTGTCTTTACATTCAGCTTCGCCACCAGTTCGGTCACCACGGCGCTTTCCTTTTTGCGATCGATCACACCCAGCGGACCCTCTACTTTTTTGATGGCAGGCATCGTGGCGTTCCATTTGATGGGCATATTCAGCACCAAGCCCTGTTCCTTGCGGTTTTCGGGAATCAGGGCGATGCCGTTACGTTTTCCCTGATAGGGGGAACGGTTATGCGCCTCCCGCTTGCCGATAAAGACCTTGCCGCCTTTAGTGGGATCGGCCCCATAAATGGCGCGCGCAATTTCCGTGCGCCCGCTGCCCACCAGCCCAAAGATGCCCAATATTTCCCCCTGATGCAGGGTGAAGCTGATATCCCGGAACACATCGCCGGTAAGCCGCTCCACTCTTAGAAGTTCTTCCCCCCGCTCCACACTGCGTACAGGATACATGGTGGAGAGCTTGCGGCCTATCATCAGTTCCACAATATCGTCCACCCGGAAGTTCGCGATGGAGCCGCCGCCCGTCACCTCGCCGTCGCGCATGACGGTAACGGAATCCGCTATGGAAAAGACCTCTTCCAGCCGGTGGGAGATGTATACGACGCTGACTCCGCTTTCCTTCAGGCTGTCGAGGGTAAAAAACAGCTTTTCCGTTTCGTTTGGGGTCAGCACGGCGGTCGGTTCATCCAGTATGAGGATATTCGCGTTGGAAGAGAGCACTTTAGCGATCTCCACGACCTGCTTGTATGCGACGCTCAGATCCTTGACAAGGCCCTTTACATCGATATCGAAGCCGAGCTTCTCCATCATCCCGGCCGCGTCCGCAAACAGGCGCTTCCAATGTACGATGCCTCGTTTCCCAATTCTGTCTATAAAGATGTTCTCGGCGACCGTCAGGTCCCCCGCAAGCTCGAACTCCTGGTAGACGGTGCCGATGCCCAGTTCCTTACCCCGCCAGGGCGTTCCGATTGTAACGGGCACGCCGTCAATTACGATCTCGCCCGCATCCAGTGTATAGGCGCCGGAAAGTATTTTCATAAGGGTGGATTTCCCCGCGCCGTTTTCGCCGACCAGCGCATGGATTTCACTCGGGCGCAGCAAAAAGTCCACCCCTTTGAGCGCTTTCACGCCCGCAAAGGATTTTTTAATTCCAAGCATCTTTACCCGGTATTCTTCGTTCAATTGGATGTCCTCCGCCAGTGAAATGGAATAAGGCGTTCCTGTGAGACAGGTGGTTAGCAATTATGTAAATATCAGTATGGCTGAATTATAAAATAGGATGAATCCTGCGTAAAGTACGCACATTTATGTAACCGATACTTACATTTGTGTAACCGGAGCAGCTTACGGCCCGGAATAACGGCATGAAAAAACGGTGCATGAAGCACCGCTTGTAAAAGAAGCAACGCTTGTCCGGCTTCTACGCATTGAGTTTCTGCTGGCGGTTCTTTTGCGCCAAATCCGCATAGTAAGCCATGTTGACCTTCCCCCAGTCGAACATCAAATCCACGATGGGCAGCAGCGTCATGCCGCGCTCGGTCATAAAATATTCCACCTTAGGGGGATTTTCTTCATAAATGATCCGGTCGATGATGCCGTCCTGCTCGAGTTCCCTTAGCTGCTTGGTCAGTATGCGGTTGCTGATATTCTTGAACAAACGGAACAGCCGGCCGTAGCGATGAGGTCCTTCATGCCCGAGATGCCACAAAATAACGATTTTCCATTTCCCGCTGATGAGCGAAAGGGTCAATTCCTTTTCGCAGTTAAACTCACCGTTGAGCAGGCGCTTCTGCAAATCTTCTCTGAGCGTGACAACCATATTGAATTACCCCCTCTTTTCTATCCGAGCAGTAACATAACATTTATAGGTAAAAGTGAGATATGTCGCCTTTATTATACCCCCATTGTTATTTAAATGCAATCTGACCGGCCTCAATGAGCGATATCGCATTGGTATCTCTCGGACGGTATGGAGCATAGGATTCCCCGCATATTTTTTATAACCCTCATTTATTTTTCTGCTGAGTTCTTCAGTTCTTGATTGTCCGTATGACCCATAGCGCCAATCCCACTTCTGCATCCAAAAAATATGGGACACAGGCGAGCATCCGTTTAAAGGCAGCATTCATAAAAATACACCTTATGAGCACGCATTGACCAACCCATGAACATTCGGTTCTGTTCATTTTTTTCAGTCTTGTTGATCGTCCGCATAAAACCCATAAAGCGACAAATACTACTCCTGCATCCAAAAACACAGGGCACAGGAGGGCATCCATTTGAAAGCGACAGGCATTGTTAGGCGCATCGACGAACTCGGGCGCGTTGTGATCCCCAAAGAAATCCGCAGAACCCTGCGGATCAGAGAGGGCGATCCGCTGGAAATTTTTACCGACCGCGAAGGGGAAGTCATACTCAAGAAGTATTCGCCCATTGGCGAACTGAATGATTTTTCCCGCGAATACGCGGTAGCCATGCACCAAAACCTCGGGCATATCTCGGCGATCTGCGACAAGGACGTTATCATTACCGTCGCAGGCGGCAGCAGGCGCGAGCTTTTGGAAAAGGCCATCCACGAGGACGTGGAGCAGGTGATGCAGGCGCGCACCAAGGTGATGCGCTCCGCCGCCAAAGGCGAGGAACTGCTCGCTATCACCGAAGGCGATGAGGAAAACCACCCCTACCGGGCGCAAGTCATCGTTCCCATACTGGCGGAGGGCGACGCCATTGGCGCCGTCATGCTTCTCTCCCGCGAGCCGGACGTCGTGATGGGACCAATGGAGTTAAAGGTTGCCGAGACGGCCGCAAGCTTTATCGGCAAACAAATGGAACAGTAGCAAATATAAAACGGGCGGTTTTACCGTCCGTTTTGTATGTTACGATTGCCGCAACAAAGTATCCTGTCTAAAACAGTTCGGGCTGCGGGTCCACAAGATCGGTGGATTGCATCTGAATCGCTTCAATTTTATAGCCCAGAAGCGTCTTTTTTACAAGTATCGTGCCCTGCTGCGCAACCGTCTTCCTCTCACCCGTTTCAAGATTTGTCACCGTTACGTCTATGCTATACCCGAACTGATTTTCTGTATGTTGGTCCAGTATGGGTATTCCCCCCTGAAGCTTCCAGTTCTGGCGCGTAGCGGCCTGTTCGCATGCGGCAAAAAAGCGGTTTGCAACCATTTTTTCAAAGCCTTCTTTGGTACATAAGGAACCATACCGCATGGAGTAATGCAAATACAAAGCATCTTCGCCCTCTTTCAATGCAACAACGCCTTGTGCACCGCCCGGTTCCATTTTCCGTTGTATTTCTAATTCTACTTTTTCATATAGCTCGCTTACAACCGCCGGATCTTCCACCGTATAAAGTTTGGTCAGAAAAACAGTAACCACCGGCTCCGGCCTGCGGTTCAAGTGCAGCAGAAGCGCAGTCAGCGCAACGATTGCGAAAAACAGCGCGGCGAAAACCCAGATCCGTTTCTTAACGGGTTTCATTCCAAACCTCCCTGCCGTATTTCCAAGCCCCGTTTCCTGTATTTTACAGCAAAAGATGCCCCAGCGCAAGGAGAACGGCGTCATGCAGGCCGTGCGCAAGGCCGGTTGAGAGCGTAGAGCAGCCGCGCACCTTCAGTCGGGCAACCCCATAAAGAAATCCAAGCAGCGCCGTCACGATCACCTGCAGGAAATTCTGCCCGATCGGATAATGCCACAGCCCGAAGAATACGGAAGAAATTATCACTGCCCATATTGGAGAACCCGTGATTTCCCGCAGCCGCCCGTAAAAATAGCCCCGCCATAGCAGTTCCTCCCCCAGGCCCACCACGAGAAGCGCCTTTATCATATAATAAATGAGCAGAAGCGGGGTCCTTATTTTTGTGCCCAGCACATCGGATGGTTTTGCGCCAAACAACAGCGGCAGCAGTACAAGAGAAATGGTGATCAGAAACAGAATAAGCGCCGTGGCCAGTTGCTTCCCGAATGGCTTCCAGGAGAATTCCAACCCGGACGCAGACAACCTGCCGCCGGTTTTACACAGCAGCAGCGCCATGCCCATTAGAAGAAGGTAGGGTAAAAGCTCAAATAAAATCTTCCACGGCACGGAAACGGAGGGTACAAAGACCACGGGCGTCAACAGAACAAACCCTATGGCAATCAGGAAGCTAAGCAGCAACGCAACTGCGGTTTCAACAATCAGACCGGTTTTCGCCTTCATCCTATCGCTCCGCACTGTACGGTATCAAATCAAGCCGCATAACCACGGCGTCTCCGTCCCGCCCGATCTCCGCAAACCCAAGCTCACGGTACATGTTGAACGTCCCCCGATATCGGTTTATTCCGGGTTGGCTTTCCACAGGCAGAGCCAAGGCGGCTTCAAAGCCGTCCCTTTTGAAGCCTTCCACCGCCGCTTTCAATAAGCTGCGCGCCACGCCCTTGCTGCGGTAGGCCGGGTCAATCACATAGCAGACGGTACAGCCTGTCTTTTTTCCCTGCACATACGGCTCCACATCCGCAAAGAGCCGGACAAACGCCCGGATGTCGTTGGCGTTGCACCAGCCGATGCAGCGCTCCCCGTCAAATGCGAGGTAGCCCTTCATATCGCCGCTTTTGATACTTTCAACTGCTTCCGCCCGGTTCTGTTCCCCCGTACGCGCCTCCCACTCTTCGCCCGAGCAATCCGTATGATAAAACCGGCAGTAGCAGGCCGCCCAATCCGGCGCATGGCAGAAATCCAATTGATCAAAGTAGGCCAGAAACGTTTGGGCAAGTTCAGGAGATAAAGGCTTCACCGTATACTGCAATGTCGAGCCCCCCTGCGTTTTTTCTTCCATTGTAAGGAAACGTACGCACCGCGTCAAACAAGCAAACTGTCATTGCTTTTGGTACAGCAAAGCAAAAGGTTGCCCAATTCCGTTTCTATCGTTTCTGCACGATTCACGTAAGGGAAGCAGGTAGTAAGACTTACGCTCCCGCGCGCAATACGCCCGCATCAGATGAAATACTCTATGGTATCTCCCGTCGTCTTTCTGGTCGTGGTATTGAACAGCAACGTCGCCTCCCGTGCTTCTTTGGGGCCAAGCGCGTACGGGCCGTTTTCTTCGCTGTTGAAATATGCATACGGCACCCTGCGGTTCCATTTTGCGGGCGCGTCCAAAATGATTTTGATATCCTTCTGCTTAAACGGCTGTTTCCTGTAATACGGATCAAACAGGTAAATGTACTCCTCATCCGCGCCCGTAAACAGCACATAATGCCAGCAGCCGTACCGCAAGCGCACGATTGCGGCGCCGTTTTGCTGCAGCCCCGCCACCAGCCTGCTGTTTTGGGCCACGAACACTTCCCCGCTCGTCAATTCCTCGCAATGGATGGGGAATTTCATCACCTTGCCGAAATGGTTGAGCCAGCCGCATAAAAACCGCATGGCCATGCCGGTGGTGCCGTTTTTTCCGCTTTCCCCCTTTTCATTGTAGCCGTCGAGCGTATAGAGCATGATGTGCTTGATGATATCCGGCTGGATCTCTTCCCGCCTGAACAGGAAGCTCACGGCGTTCATCACGGTGGTGGGCCCGCAGTCGTATTCCGTTATCTGATAGCTGAGCGGGTTCTTCATCCTCCGGCTCCTTACGCTTCAAGCAAAATCGCCTGCACGAGCGATGCGATGTTGCATAGCTCCTCCGCGGTGGTATATTCCTCTTTCGAGTGGCAGCGATTCATGGCGGTGGCAAGCACCAGCCCGTTTAGACCGTTTTGGGAAAGATAATTGTTGTCGCTCCCGCCGAACGTCGCTTCCAAGCCTCCCGCAAGCCCCAGCGCTTTGCAAGCTTTCTGGTAACGGGTCGTCACCGGATGGTCAAGCGCCGTTTCATATGCCCGGCAGCCCAGACGTTCTTCAAAATGAAGCGCTGCGCCTATGCTCTGCGCTTCCTGTAAAAACACCTGTTTCACCGACCGCAACGCGTCGAGCGCCTTTTCATGCGCATAGCTCCGGATTTCCCCGCGCACCGTGCAGCTTTCCGGCACGATATTGGTGACCGTGCCGCCCCCGATAAACCCGATGTTCAGGGTGGTTTCCCCGTCCAATCGGCCCATTTGCAGGCTTGCTATCGCACGGGCAGCCGCTTGTATGGCGTGCACGCCTTTTTCCGGCTCAAACCCGGCGTGCGCGGCCCTGCCCGTAATGTTTGCGGTAAACAGCAGTATGGTGGGCGCCTTGTAGGCGGCGTTTCCCACGGGGCCAACCAAATCCAGCACGTAGACTTCTTTGGAGTTAAGAAGTGAATACTCGATATTCGCGGCGCCGCAGGCATATATTTCCTCCGCCACGGTAAAGAGCACCTCGATGGGGCGGTGGGAAACGCCCGATTCCTTTATGCTTTCCATCGCTTCCAATATGGCGGCGATCCCCGCACAGTCGTCCGCGCCCAGTATGGTATCCCCGGCGCTTGTGATCTTCCCGTCCTCATGGAACACGGCGCGCTTGTTGCGGCACGGCTCCACGGTATCCATATGCGCGCACAGAAGCAGCGGCGGGTACTCTAGGCTGCCCTCCAGATATCCGTACAGGTTCCCGCAGTTGCCGTTGATCTTTTCCCCGGCGTCATCCTGCGCAACTGTAAAGCCTAGCTTGAGAAGGCGTTCCGCGAGATACGCGGCCGTCTCCTTTTCGAACAGCGACGGGCTGTCTATAGAAACAAGCCCGGCAAACGCGCCGAGCAAACGCTCCCGGTTGATGGCCATGCTATACTCCCGATAAATACTTATAGGATATATATGATAAGGGAAAAGTGTGCATTGTTCAAGCGATTTCGCCAAAAATTCATTGAATTCTTGTCCATCCCAAATCGAAGCATACAAGTCATAAAATCCCCCCATCCGCCCAAACTAGGAATAACGCCAAAGGAGCGCAGCATGACGCCGGAAGATTGGCCCGTCATCCCCATGGAGCTCATGATAAGCGACGCCCCGTATGACGGCCCGGATACGCTGTTCCAGGTCAAGTGGGACGGCGTACGGTGCCTGGCCTAAGAAAATCAACAGTCCCTACCGGATCGACGAGCGCTCCGCGGAGTGGGAGAAAATCAAATGCCTGCGTGAGATGGATGGGTCATCGGAGGATATGTACCCAAGCCGGACGGCATGCGCTGCCTGCTGGTGGGAATATGGGAGGAGAATAGGCTGCTCTATACCGGCAGGGTTTCCTCCGGCCCCACACAAAAAGAGTGGCGCAGGCTCCATGCCTGCCTTCAGGCCATCCCCGGCCCCTGCCCGTTTTTCAGCGTTCCCGCCACGGAAAAGGACGCCGTTTGGGTGGAACCCCTGCTGCCCATCCGCGTACGGTTTCCGGAATATACCAAGGAGGGCGTCATGCGCGCTCCCGCCATCATCAAAATGCCCGAGGTGTAATATGGCAGCAACAAAAGAACGCTTTACCATAGAAGGCCGCGAGCTTGGGCTTACGAACCTCGATAAAGTCTATTTTCCTGCCATCAACGCCACCAAGGCGGAGCTGATCGAATACTACCTCAATATGGCCCCGTACATACTGCCCTATTTGAAAAACCGCCCGTTTTCCATGCTGCATTATCCGCACGGCGTGGACGGGGAGACGTTTTTTCAAAAGCAGCGGCCGGACGACGCGCCCGACTGGGTAGCGGGCGTCAGCATCCCTTCCAAAGAAAAAGTTGTGGACTGGTGCATGGTCAACGACGCACCGAGCCTATTGTACATGGTCAACCGTTCGTGTCTTGAAACGCACGCGTGGTTTTCCCGCGTGCCAAATCTTGACGAGCCGGATGTCGCGATATTCGATATCGACCCTTCCGGCAACACGGGTTTTGTGCACGCCGTGGAGGGTGCTTTGCTTGTAAAGTCCGCTTTGGAGGCGTACGGCCTGTTTTCTATACCCAAGACCTCGGGCAAGACGGGCGCGCACGTGGTAGTACCCATACAGCCCGCGCCGTTTGAAAAAGCGCGCAAGTTTTTGACCGTCATCTGCAAAGCCATAGAAAAAACAAGGCCGGATCTATTCACCACAGAACGCATCATCAAAAAGCGGGGCAACAAGGTGTATTTGGACGCCGTGCAGAACGCGCGCGGCAAGACCCTCCCCTCCCCCTACAGCGTCCGTTCCACGCCCAACGCCAGCGTTTCCACCCCGCTGACCTGGGCGGAGCTTGAGCGCGGCGTAGCGCCGGAGCAATTCCATATCCGCAACATCGCCCATCGCATAAAAGAAACGGGCGATTTGTTCGCGCCCGCTTATACAACGCGGCAAGCGCTGCCGGAACTTTAACAAGCAAAACGACAAAGATATATTGGAGGCTCTGCCTCCAAACCTCCGCTTAGGGTCGTAACGACCTAAGAACCCATAATTTTTAAAAAGGTACTGGCAACCCTTTAACCTCCCGCCACTTTCCGCTTCCTCGGCTTCTTCTCTTTTGATACGGGCTGCTCGTTCTTGGCCTTCGTGGCCTCCACGCTCTGCCGCAGGCGTTCCATCAAATCCACGACATTGCCCGCCGGCACTTCCACGGATTCCGGCTCCACCACCTGTTTGCCCTCCACCTTGGCGCGGATGAGCTTTAAGAGTTCCTCGCGGTAAGCGTCGTGGTACTTTTCAGGTTGAAACTCCGCCGTGAGGTTCTGCACCAGCTGTATCGCCATATCCATTTCCTCGGGCCGGACCTTCACCGCATCGCTTAGCTGCGCGATGCCAAGCTCCGCGGTATCGCGTATTTCATCCTGAAAATACATCATGGCGACGGATATGGTATCCCCGATGAGGCGTATCAGGCACAGGTGTTCCTTCTCCCGCAAGGTTACCTTGGCGACCGCCACCCGCCCCGTCTGGCGCATGGCCTCCCGCAAAATAAGATAGGCTTTTTCGCCGCCTTTTTCCGGCCAGAGGTAATACGTCTTGTCAAAGTAGACCGGGTCCACCTCACCAATATGAATGAAATCCACAATGTCCATGTATTTCGCGCTTTTGATGGGCAGCGCATCAAGTTCGTCGTTGGTCACCAGCACAAATTTGCCCGGCTCATACTCAAAGCCCTTCACGATATCCTCATATGCCACTTCCTTGTTGCATTTGCTGCAGAACCGCTTTTGGTTGACGGGCGTGTTGCACGCCTTGTGCAGTTGCCGGAAGCTGATGTTCTCCTTCTGCGTGGCGGAACCCATTTTGACCGGGACATTTAATAGCCCGAAGCTGATGGCGCCTTTCCATACCGTTTGCATCGCAACCCCTCCTTTTCCCTTTAGTTTGCCGATCACAAGAGGAAACATGCGTTATGGTTCACCCGTGCAACATCTTCCTGGATATGGTATATTTATAAAGAAAGACACTTGAAAGGAAGATGGCATGAGACAGAAAAAACCTGCTGCAGCGCTCTGGTTCGTACTGGCCTGCATCGTCCTGATATTGGCCGCGGCAGGCGGCTACCGCTGGCTGTCCTCGCTTTCGTTTTCCGAAGAATTGCAGCAAAACGTCCGTATCACCAGCCTGGAGGTATGGAAGCCGTTTGAGCAAGTAGATAACCTGCCCGTATCGGTCAAGGCAGATGAGGAAACCAAACAGCAGATCGTTGACCTCATCACCGCGCCAACGTATTACAGGAAATTGTTCCTAAGCGGCTCCAGCGGAGATATATTTTTCATGATATATCTTGAGGGGCAGGACAGCTCCGGGAAACTGCGGCAGTATTCTTACCTGATCAGCAACAAGGGCGAAGTCGGCATCCGCGATCTGGCAATCGGAAACGAGGCCCTGTACCTCACCGACGACCACAATCCCTTCCTTGTCAGCCGGCAAGAGCTGCGGGAACTTTACGCGAGTATTGCGCAGCTAACGGGGCATATTGAGTAATTCGCCATTCTTTACAGGCCATATATTCTTACGGTATAGTGGAGGGGTTAGTTAGAATGCTTGAAACGCCATTTTCATGTGGCGTGCAGGATAAGGAGCGCTCAAATGGAATTTTACCCGTTCGGCGGCATGAATATCATGTTTTCCGTCATTCCGTTTATTATTGTAATCGGGTTCCTATTCGTATTTGGCATCATCATCGGGCGGAGCGTTAAGGGCGCAAGGCAGTGGAAGCGGAACAACGACTCACCCGTTTTGTCCGTTTCTTCCACCGTCGTCGCCAAACGCGCAGACGTCAGCTACCATCATCATCATGATATGAACACGATGAGCCATACCACATCCTCCACCATCTATTATGTGACTTTTCAGGTGGAAAGCGGGGACCGCATGGAATTTGCCGTGCGCGATACGGAGTATGGGCTGCTTGTGGAAGGCGACGCCGGGAAGCTGACATTCCAGGGGACGCGGTACCTGGGGTTTGAGCGCCAGCGGTAACGCAGCGTGCCATACCGTCCTATAGCAACGCGCGGGGGAGCTGTAATTACAGCTCCCCCATTTTTGCATCTATTTCACTCTATTCCCCACAGGATAGTCATATATGGAATAAACCGAATCGACTGCCTGGAGTCTGATACAGCGAATCCGTTCATTCCCAACAGATGCCGGTGCAACCAATCTATCACATTTATTATTATGTTGCATTCGCTAAAAGAAAGCAAACTACGGCATCTTACGCTATATTTCGACATTTCCATGTGTAACATTAGCCTTTTCTGGATTTTAATGGGCGAAATAAAGCCCGCTAGAAAGCGGGCCAAGTTCTCTTCAATGAATATTTAAGAATTACAGCTGAACCATGGAATAAAGTTCGTCTTTCTGGTCCTGCGTAATGCCGATATACCGCAGCGTAACGGCCGGGGAACTGTGGTTGAACGTATCCATAATCAGCCCAATATTGTATTTGGAGATTTGATAAGTCCAATACCCCCATGTCTTGCGGAGGCTGTGGGTGCCAAAGTTCTCAATCCCCAGCGCCTGAGCGGCGTCTGTCAGCACCTTATATACCTGTATCCGGCCAACATGCCCGCCTTTTCGGCTGTAAAACAGATAGTCGTCGCGCGTCAACTCATATGTCTTGATATACTCTGAAAGGCATTTGCGCAGCGTTTCATTCAATTTGATACGTTTTTCTTTTCCTGTCTTTTGTTCCGTTATGGTCAGATATTCGCGGAATTGCATGGAGTCCAGGCAGATTTGTTTCACTTTTAGAGGAATAATGTCGCTGATGCGCAGCCCCGTATTGATGCCGAACTTGAACAGCACCGCGTACTTTGGTTCATATCCCGCAAGATACACATACATCTGCTTGATCTTCTTTTTATCGCGAATGGGTTGTACCGTCATGTTATCCCTCCAAAGATACGTTTTATGCAAATATTCACTAAAAAGAATTATACTAAACTGCACAATAAAAAACAATTAATTTGAATTATCTCATTCTATCTTATAATATCTCCTGTTTTCTTCCATATTTAATGCAACATAATAATAAATTTGTTATATAAACTACAAGCATTTCCGATAACTTACATCCATTCGGAATTATGCCTTTATGAGCCAAAACAGTGCGTCATCACACCGCATCGAATTTTCAAATACATAATTAGGGAGGAAATGGAATGGGAGTTGAACAGGAAACCTTGCACGAAGATTGGGAAGGTACCCAGCGGGGAAGATATTTGACCTTTCTTGTGGACGGCGAATCGCTGGGGGTGGAAATCGGGTACGTAAAGGAGATTGTAGGCATACAGCCCATTGCGCAGCTGCCCGAAACGCCCGCATACATCAAGGGTGTTATCAACCTGCGGGGTAAGATCATCCCCGTCATCGACATGCGGCTCAAATTCTGCAAGCAGCCGAAAGAATATACGGACCGCACCTGCGTCATTGTCCTGAACACCAAGGTTCACACGGCCGGGCTGATTGTGGACCAGGTGACGGAGGTGCTGCGCATTGAGCCGGACGATATTGTCCCGCCGCCCGAACAGAGCGCCGGAGCGGGGGGATACATCAAAGGTATCGGTAAAGCGGACGGGCAGGTCAAGCTGCTGCTGGATACCGAAAAGCTGCTTGCCGCGGAACAGACCCGATAACGATCATAACTGCACTAAATATAAAGGAGTATCGCATGAAAAACTTATCCATATCCAAAAAACTGATTGTTACGTTTTTTATCGTCATCGTTCTGTTTCTGATCGTGGTTGCGCTGACCATCATCAGCATGAACACGATCTCCGGTGATCTCGTTACATTCCATGACAATTCTTTCGTTGCATCGGCCGAAGCGCAGAATGTAGAGCGCAACCTCACTGAAATGGAAAAGTATGTGCTCGAAGCAATTACGGCGCCAACCAAGCAGCAGCAAAGCAAGCATTTGGAAGAACTCACACAATCGGTTGAAAGCAACGCCGCCTCCCGGGAGAAGCTGGCCCAAGTGCTTTTGGGGGATCAGGGCAAGTTGGACCAGCTCAACAACGTCATCGCCCAGCAGGGCGGGCCGCTGCGGACAGAAATTCTCTCACTGCTGGAAGCAAATAAAAACGATGAAGCTCTGCAGCTGTTTTTGGAAGACTATATCCCCGTAGCCGATACAGCGCGGGGGCTTGCGGAAGAAATCAGAACCGATGTTTCCATAGAGGCAGACGGTTTCTATACGGAAAGTAAGATTGCCGCACAAAACGGACTGGTCGAGGCTCTTGCAATCTCGGCGGCGGCACTCGTCATCACGGTGATACTGTGCGTCTACATTGTGCGCAGCATCACTCGGCCCATACTCGAGATTGAAACCGCCACAAAGGAGCTCGCAGCCGGGAACCTTTCCGTCTCTATCGCCTACCAGTCCCGTGACGAAATCGGCTCGCTTGCCAACAACACCCGCGCCCTCATCGAAAGCCTGCGCACCTATATCGGCAACATCTCCGACGTCCTGGGCACCATTGCCGAGGGCGATATGACGGTTGACGTCGCCATAGACTATGTGGGCGATTTCGCGCCCATCAAAGCCTCCCTCCAGCGCATCCTCGCCTCCCTCAACGGCGCCCTCACGCAGATCAGCCAATCCTCCGAGCAGGTGGCGAGCGGCTCCAACCAGGTGGCAAGCGGCGCG
>JAFABA010000156.1 GCA_023426265.1 Bacillota bacterium | reverse complement strand
ATCGAAAGGATCACCCATGCAGCATACGGCAGTGTTTACCGGAGGCGGCTCCGCCGGACATGTCACCCCTAACCTCGCGTTGATGCGCGTTTTGAAGGAAGAGGGGTATCAAATCCATTACATCGGAACCAAGGCCGGCATTGAGCGCGGGCTGGTGGAAGCGGAGAGCGTGCCCTACCATTGCATCAGCGCAGGAAAGCTTCGGCGGTATTTCAGCCTGGAAAATGTGGCGGACGTGTTCCGCGTGCTCCGCGGCATCGGCCAGTCCCGGAAAATAATCAAAAAATTAAAGCCGGACGTCGTGTTTTCAAAAGGCGGCTTTGTGTCCGTGCCTGTGGTGGTCGGAGCGAGGAAGCTTACCAACATCGTGGTGCATGAATCGGACTATACGCCGGGGCTAAGTAACCGCATCGCCGATAAATATGCCACCACCGTGTGCGTCACGTTTGAGGATACGCTCTCCCATGTGGGCGCAAAGGGCGTGTTTACCGGTACGCCCATCCGCAAGGAGCTTTATGAAGGCGTTCCCGCGCATGGGCGCGCCTTTACGGGACTATCCGGCTCCAAGCCCGTGCTGCTGATGATGGGCGGGAGTCTCGGCGCGCAGACCGTGAATGACGCGCTGCGCGAAGCGCTGCCGGAACTTCTGAAAACATTCGATATTATACACCTCTGTGGCAAGGATAAGGTATCCAAAGCCCATGCGCAGCCGGGGTACGTGCAGTACGAGTATATTTCAAAGGAGCTGCCCGATCTTTTCGCCATGGCGGATATCGTGCTTTCCCGCGCGGGCGCAAACGCCGTGTTTGAATTCCTTGCGCTCAAAAAACCAGCGCTGCTGGTTCCGCTGCCCAAGACCGCCAGCCGGGGCGATCAGATATTGAACGCGAAGTATTTTGAAAAGAAGGGCTATGCCGCGGTGCTGGAACAGGAGCAGATGACGCCCGAAACGCTGGCTAAGGCGTTGACCGGCCTGTACCATGACCGCGCGCGGTATCTTGACGCCATGGGTAAGGCGCCCAATGCGGACGGCACTTCGGCGGTACTCAATGTCATCCGCCAGGCCGCAAAGGACAAACGATGAAGCGGCAGGAGCAGCCCATATTCGATCAGAAAGCGTTGGACTTAGAGATCAAAGCCGTAAGCGGCCCCGATCCCGCCGCGGCATTGAGCGCGCTTGTCGCCGCCGCCAAAAAGGAAGCGGCGCGCAAATACATCGACTCCGCGCTCAGCAGGGACAAGCTGTATGCCGTCCTGCGGCACGCAGAGCCCAAGGCGCGCAAAAACGCCGCGCGGCTGCTGGGCGCTCTGGAAAGCCGCAAAGACGCCCCAGCGCTCATCGCCGCGCTGAACACAGAAACCACCCGCTTTGTACGCCCCTCCATGCTGCTTGCGCTGGGGGCCGTGGGCGGGGAGGAAGCGCGCGCGTATTTGGAGGCGCTGCCCGAGCCTAAAGCCAATAGTCCGGAGGAAGAAAAGCATGCGCGTGAGGAGGCGGAGGCTTTGCGCCGCGCGCGCGCCAGCCTGATGCAAATCGCGGCCCATCCGTTCAAAGGCTTCACAAAACCCCTTAATGCAGTGGCACTTGCACCCCCCGGCTTTGCGCTGCTTTTGCAGCAGGAGTTAAAGACTCTTTCTATTGCGTCCCGTCCGGCGGGGGAGGACATGGTCTCCATCACCGTGCAGGATGTAAAAACGCTGTTTCGCGCCCGCTGCTTTACGGAACTGCTGTTCCCGCTTGCACAGGGCGTTCCTATGGACGCAGCTGCCGTCGCTTCCGCCGTGCGGGAACCGCTTGTTGCGCTGCTGCGGGACACGCTTTCAGGGCCGGAGCCTTATCCCTACCGCGTGGAATGCCCGGAAATCGGCAACCGCGCCGCGTTTATCTCCGCCCTTGCCGCGCAGCTTGATAAAGGCGCGCTTCTCAACAGCCCTTCGCAGTACGACGCGGAACTGCGTCTTATACCGCGGCGGGATGGAACGTTGAACGCATATGCGAAGCTCTATACGTTAGAGGACCCGCGTTTTACCTACCGCAAGCGCACTTTGCCCGCTTCCATGCACCCGGCCGCCGCCGCCTGCGTGGCGCGCTACGCCGCGAGCTTTCTGGGGCAAAAGAAAAACCCGGGCGTACTCGACCCCTTCTGCGGCAGCGGCACGCTGCTCATCGAATGGGGCAAGCTGCGTCCCGATAGCCCGCTTACGGGCGTCGATATCGCCTACAACGCGCTTGAAATTGCAAAGGAAAATATGCGGGCAGCGGACGTCCGCGCAGGCTTAGTCCACAAGGACTGCACCGCGTTTGTTCCCCGCTCGCCGTATGACCTCATACTCAGCAACCTGCCCTTCGGCAACCGCGTGGGCACGCATCAGGACAACGAGCGCCTGTATGCCCAACTTTGCGCCATGCTTCCCGAATGGCTCGCGCCCGGCGGCGTCGCTGTCGCTGTGCTCTATACCATGGAATATACGCTTCTGCACCGCTGCCTAAGTAAACAAAAAGGCCTTCGCCGTATCGGCGAAACGCGCACCGCCGCCGGAGGGCTGCTGCCGTGGATTATAGTAGTTGGGAAAAACGAATAATAGATGTGGGGACGTTGGAGGCTCCAGTCCCGCAGTTCGCAATAGTCGCATACTTGTGCTCCTTTGCTCACTGGGACTGCGCTGCGCTTCTTCCGCCACAGGCGGCGCTTGGCTGCGTCCCCCCAAACCACCGCAAAAGGGGCGTAACGCCCCTTTTGAATCCCTATGGGTTCTTAGGGTCGTTACGCCCCTAAGTGGAAGTTTGAGGGCAACGCCCTCAACGTTTTTACTCCTTCGCGTTCCGCCGCACACGGATAAACACGTCCACGCCATCCGCGGCGTCGGTCTGTTCCACTTCCACATGCATGCCGAGGTCGGATAGCTGCTTGGCCGCGGCGTTGATGGAGTTCAAAAACAATCGGTAATCCCGCATATACCGCAAAATCTTGGGCCGCGGCGCGGCGCCGTCCTTTTTTTCGTCGAACATGCGGTTGAGCGTCTTTTCCACCAACTTTTCGGTGTCCTTTACGGATAATGCTTTCGCCTTGACCTTTTCTATCACCTGCATCTGCGCGCTGTCGTCCTTTAGCCGCAGAAGAGCCCGCGCGTGCCGTTCGGTCATACGCGCTTCCGTCATGGCGTCCTTTACTTCGGGGGAGAGCCGAAGTACCCTGAGCTTGTTGGCCACGGCGGACTGGCTCTTGCCCAGGCGCAGCGCAAGCTCCTCCTGCGTCAGCCCGTAGGTGGCGATAAGCTGCGCGTAGCACTCCGCCTCTTCCAGGTAATGCAGGTTTTCGCGCTGGAGGTTTTCAATGAGCGCGACCATGGCGCTTTCCTGTTCCACCATCGCGTCCTCCACTATGCAGGGCACCTCTTTCATGCCCAGCAGCTTGCAGGCCCGCAGGCGGCGTTCTCCCGCCACCAGCTCGTATCCGGTTACCGTCTTGCGTACCACCAGCGGCTGGATCAGACCCACCTGCTTGATGGAGTCGGCAAGCTCCGTAAGCGCCTCGTCGTCGAATGTTTTGCGGGGCTGGTTAGGGTTGGGGCGTATTTCCTCAATGGTCAGGCGCATCAGCTTTTTGCCGTCGGCGCCCGGCAACGCCACGGAAACCGCCTGTCCTTTTTGCCCGGCGTCCTCGCTGCGCTTGTCCTTCAAAAAATCGAAAACGGCCATACTGCTCCCTCCTGATGCATCTTTCGGCGCGGCTTATTTATCTCCTGCCCTAATTACAAACAAAGTGCGCTTTCCCCTCTGTTCGCGGATATTCGCGTCAGGATCGGGGATATAACTGGCAGGGAATGCTCCATTTTATTCCTGGATGTGCTGGTTTTGGCGTTTTTGTACCGCTTTACGTCATGATAACGGTTTTCTTGCGGCCTCTCCGGCCTTTCGGGGGTAGCTCTTGGGCGTGGGGGCCGTCTTTTTTGCGAGTATCAGCGCGCGCTCCCCGTACGGCATGGAAAAGGAAACGACGCTGAGCGAGAAGCGGAGGATGTCCGCCGCGTTTTTCGCAGCCTCAATCTCTTCTTCCGCGTTCTTGCCCTTGTAGCAGATGGAAACGCCGCCAACCTTTAAAAACGGGGCGGTCAGCTCTAAAAGCACCGGCAACGGAGCCACCGCGCGGGAAAGGGCGATATCGTAGGCTTCACGGTGGGGCGCTGTCTTTGCGGCGTCCTCCGCGCGGGCGTGCACGCATTGTGCGTGAAGCTGAAGCGTCTGAAGCGTATCCTCCAAAAACCGTACGCGCTTGTTGAGGCTGTCGAGCAGCGTCATATGTAGGTCCGGCCGGGCGATCAATAGCGGAATGCCGGGGAAGCCCGCGCCGGTGCCCACGTCGATGCAGCGGGCGAATTGCTGCAGGTAGGGGAGGGCAAGGAGCGAGTCTACAAAGTGCTTATCCGCCGCTTCCTCCGGGCTGACGATGGCGGTGAGGTTCATTTGTTCGTTGCCCTTGACGAGCAGGTCAAAATAGAGCGCAAGCTGTTCGCGCTGTATGTCGGTTAAATCCGGCAGCTTTTCGTTTAAAAGCGTCAGCATGCCCTTGATTCCTGCGCTTTTTTCCATACCAGCAGCACCGCGATATCCGCGGGCGATACCCCGGGGATGCGCGCCGCCTGGCCGATGTTTTGCGGGCGCCGTTTATTGAGCTTCTGCCGCGCTTCAATGCGGAGGCCGGATATGGAAAGGTAATCCGCGTCCTGTGGAAGCAAAGCGTCCTCAAGCGAGCGCATGCGTTCCACCTGCGCCTGCTGTTTGTCGATATACCCGTCATACCGGGCGGAAAGCTCCACCTGCTCCAACGCGTCGGGTGCCAACGCAGGCAGCGTGTCGTACAGCGCCAAAAGCTCGGTGTACCGTACATCGTGGCGCTTTAACAGGTCAAAGAGCGGCACGCCGGTTTTTGCAATCGGTTCGCCCTTTTCCTGCAAGTAGGCGTTAAGGCGCTCGTCCGGCGGGGCCACGCGCTTCAACGCTTCCATGGCTTGGGCGATGCCTTCCTTCTTTTTCATCAGCGCGCCGTACCGTGCGTCGGTAATGAGCCCCGTCCTTCTTGCAAGCTCGGTCAGCCTCAAATCGGCGTTGTCCTGCCTTAAAAGCAGGCGGTATTCCGCGCGGGAGGTCATCATGCGGTAGGGTTCGTCCACGCCCTTTGTGGTGAGGTCGTCCGCCAGCACGCCGATGTACGCATCCGCCCTGGTCAGCAGGAGCGGCGCATCGTTGTTCAAATACAACCCGGCATTGATTGCGGCGTACAGTCCCTGCGCCGCCGCTTCCTCATAGCCGGAGGTGCCGTTGATTTGCCCGGCGAAGTACAGGCCGGAAATCTCCTTGGAACCCAGGCACGCATTCAGCGCGGTTGGGTCGATGCAGTCGTATTCTATGGCGTAGCCCGGCCGCGTCATTTCGCAATGCTCCAGGCCCTCTATTGTGCGCAGCATTTGTAGCTGCACATCGGCGGGCAGGGATGTGCTCATGCCCTGCACGTAGATTTCGTTTGTGGTGCGGCCTTCCGGCTCAATGAATATCTGGTGGCGCTCCTTGTCCGCGAAGCGGACGACCTTATCCTCTATGGAGGGGCAGTAGCGCGCGCCCGTTCCTTTGATTTCACCCGCGTATATGGGCGAGCGGTGGAGGTTGCTTTTAATCACGCCGTGCGTCGCCTGGTTGGTGTATGTCAAGTAGCAGGGCGTTTGGGGGAAATCCCGCGGCGGCGTCAAAAACGAAAACGCGGGCATGGGGATGTCGCCCTCCTGAATCTGCATTTTACTATAATCGAGACTCCTGCCGTTTAGCCGCGCAGGCGTTCCGGTCTTAAACCGGCGCAGCGTAAACCCAAGCCCAAGTAACGCGCCGGAAAGCCCGGTTGCGCGCATGAGCCCTGCGGGGCCGCTTTCCTGCTGCCATTCACCTATGAGTATGCGGCTCTTTAAATAGACGCCCGTGCAGATCACAACGGCCCGGCAGTGTATTTTCGCGCCCCCGGCCGTAAGGATGCCTGAGATTTTTCCGTTTTCGGTCAAAATCTCACCGCACTCGCCCTGCATCAGCGTAAGGGTTTCGGCTTCTTCGAGCGTGCGCTTCATGCGCTCATGGTAGCGGCGTTTGTCCATCTGTGCGCGCAGGGAATGCACCGCTGGCCCCTTGCCCAGGTTGAGCATGCGGATCTGTATCAGCGTATCGTCCGCGGCAAGGCCCATTTCGCCGCCCATGGCGTCGAGTTCGCGTACCAGGTGCCCCTTGCTCGTTCCGCCAATGGCGGGGTTGCAGGGCATCAGGCCGATGCTGTCCAAATTCAGCGTAAGCAGCAGTGTGGAGCGGCCCATGCGTGCAAGCGCCAGCGCGGCTTCGCAGCCTGCGTGCCCGCCGCCTACTACTACGGCGTCGTATGTACCCGCTTCAAAATGCATGCGCCCTCCACCTCCTTTGCAGTTCTTTTTCGGCATGCGCAAGAAAATGCACAGAAATGAGTATAGCAGAAAGGAGGCTGTTTCACAAGGAATATCCGGCATGGCAAGAGCGGCGCTATCGCTGGGGCTAAGCAAAGTTTTTTCGAAAGAATGTACGGTTTCCAGCGGCATGACAGATTGACAGAAGTATAACGTCTTAATATAATATTGTATAGAAGCGTCGGGAAACGTTTAAGCGCTTGCCGCGGCTGCTGCGAGATCGCGCAGCGGTTGACCCGGCGCAGAGCTGTTGCAGACCTGGCTGCTGTCATGCATAAGGTGCAACTCTTTGCATGGCATGGTCTGAATGCCCGTCGAACGTTGCCCTGCGCCGCCCGTGCCTTAAGGACCGGGCGGTGCAACCGTTTTGGGGGTTTACACGGCGGCATGGATATGCTATTTTTACCCAATCACCCGATTGATGGAGGCTACTATGCGCGCAAGCGGCGTTTTACTGCATATCACTTCGCTTCCCTCGCCCTACGGCATCGGCACGCTGGGGGAGGAGGCGTACCGCTTTGCGGCGTTTTTACACGAGGCCGGGCAGCGGTATTGGCAGATGCTCCCCACCGGCCCCACCAGCTATGGGGATTCGCCGTACCAGTCCTTTTCCGCGTTCGCGGGCAATCCGTATTTTATTGATCTGCCACTGCTTGTTGAGGACGGGCTGCTTACGAAAGAGGAAGTCGAAGAGCCGTTCTGGGGCAACGACCCGGAGCGGATCGACTACTGCGCCGTGTATGAAGCGCGCCTGCCGCTGCTACATAAGGCCTATGCGCGCGGCTATGAACGGGATTTGGAGCCACTTACCGAGTTTGAAGCGGAGCACGCGTTCTGGCTGCCGGATTATGCGCTGTTCATGGCTTTGAAATCGCAGTTCGACATGTGCCCCTGGACCGAATGGCCGGAGGACGTCCGCCTGCGCAAAGAGGAGGCGCTTAAGAATTACCGGGAGCTGTTGCGGGAAGAAATCCGCTTTTACACCTATCTGCAGTTTTTGTTCTTCCGGCAGTGGAAGGCGTTCAGGGACCGTTGCGAAAAGTTGGATATCCTGTTGATCGGCGACATCCCCATATACGTCGCGCTCGATTCCGCGGACGTCTGGGCCAACCCGGAGCTGTTTTTGCTGGATGAGGAGCGCAGGCCCACCCATGTGGCTGGCGTCCCACCGGATTATTTTTCAGAGGACGGGCAGCTTTGGGGCAACCCGCTCTACGACTGGGCCTATATGGAGCGTGACGGCTTCGCATGGTGGATGCGGCGCATCGCCGCGACCGCCCGGCTGTTCGACATGCTGCGCATTGATCATTTCCGGGGCTTCTCCAGCTATTGGAACGTGCCCTGCGGGGAAAAAACCGCAAGGTACGGCGTGTGGCGCAAAGGCCCCGGCCGCGCGTTTATCGACGCGCTCAAGCTCAATTTTCCCACGCTGCCCATCATCGCGGAGGACCTTGGCATGCTCAGCCAGGACGTCTACGAGCTGATGGAATACGCGGGCTATCCCGGTATGCGTGTGCTGCAGTTCGCATTCGATACGCTGTGCGAGGACTGCTTCCAGCCCCACACCTACCCTGTCGCCTGCGTCTGCTACACCGGCACGCACGACAACGATACCGTCGTGGGCTGGCTCAAAAACGGGGATCCAGAGGCCGTGGGCTACGCCGCGGAATATTTGGGCCTCAACCAATTGGAAGGCCTCAATTGGGGCTTTATCCGCGGCGGTATGTCCTCCGTAGCCGAGCTTTTCGTGGCGCAGATGCAGGATTACCTGGGCCTTGGGACCGAGGCGCGCATGAACCTGCCCAGCACCACCGGCTGCAACTGGTGCTGGCGGCTGCTGCCCGAAATGGCTGACGATGCGTTGGCGAAAAAGATCCGGCATGTGACGAAGATGTACGGGAGATAGGGGCGGAGCCGCGCGCCGCCTGTGGCGGATACAGCGGGGTTGAGACCGGTGCCAAAGGCAGCAAACGGTCCAGTGGACCGTTCGAAGGCCGAAACGGGCATCTGCTTGCCGGATGCCCCGGGCACGAAAAGCCCAGTGAGGCCCTCGGCGGGAGACGCCTCGGGCACTAGGCCTGCGGGCCGTCGCAAGGGAGCGCAAGGCTGCGGCTTTGCCGCAACGCGGCGCGACCATTGCGAACTTTGGAAGTTCGGGGAAAAGCCCTCATGAAAGATTAAAAGAAAAGCCGGGAAATACCCCGGCTTTTGATCACGATAAATCCATTTAAAATTGAGTTGCCATGTAACGAAATTCTCTTTCTTCATGTCTAATACTATAAAAGAGCAATGGGATTAGCCAGTAAGTCCTCCTGACTTTCGATATCCATTACATGAAAAGAGTGTAAAGGGCTGAAATCATGAGAAGGTATTTCCACGAAGACGTAGAGCTTCTGTATCGGCAATATTATGGGGATGTATATCGATACATTTCACTCATTCAGTATAGTGCTTCCGATGTAGAGGATATCGTTCAGAATACGTTTCTAAAGGCAATGCGGGGAATTGCACGTTTTAAGGGGCACAGTAGTATACGAACATGGTTATTTGCAGTAGCCAGAAATGAAAGTATGAATTATTCGAAAAAGAGGGCGGGAGATGCGTCTGCCGACAATGGGATGGAGTTCAACCGGTCCATCAGCATTGATGAAGCCGTATGCAAGAAAGAGGCCGCGGATATGATCCTGAAATATATCAATTGCTGCGAAGAACCGAAGCGAAGCCTGCTTGCGTTAAGGCTGATAGGGGAAAAGTCTTTTGTTGAAATAGGAGAGATACTTGGCAAAAACGATACATGGTGCAGAGTTACCTTTCTACGGGCAAAAAACGAAATCATCAGTAAACTGGAGGGGCTTGATACATGAATAGAGAGGATTGCGACATCATACAGGATTTGCTTCCAGGCTATATCGAGGGTTTGACTACAGATAAAACCAATCGTTTTATTCATGAGCACATCAGCGCCTGCGCGGATTGCAAGAAAGCGGCGGAAGGAATGTCAAGAAAAATCGAAGTAGCGGCTTCTGTGGAACGGCCAAACAAAAAGTTGCTGTTATATATATACGGCATTCGCGCCTGGTACTTTTTATGCCCGTTCCTTGCGTTCGTATTCTATTATTTCGGCGTTGGGACGGCGTTGCATTTGTATGAAGGGCTACTGGGGCTTGTTAGCGTTGTGTGTATTGCATCCCAATTCTTTTCGGGCTTGAGTTATGGATTTGACTATGAACAGCTTCGGCTTCAGAACGAGGCGGAGCAGCGTGAGAGAAGAAAGTTCGGGAAATTCTATACAAGCCCGTTGCTTCTGTGCTTGCCCTGCATCCTTACGGTCGGCCTGATCGAACTGCCGAAATTGATTCAGTCTCTATGAAACTGTTGTGTTACTTTAATAGGCCCGGAAGCACATCTTCCGGGCCTATCAGTAATCAGCTTGATTTACACCCACTGCGGCCGGTACGTCGTATTCCTTCCGACACGGGCGACGCTAGGTTCCAAAGCCAGCCTAAGGCCGTAACGGCCAAAAGTCAGGGCAGTTCTGCCAATTTGCATTTCACAAAAGCCAGCAGAACCGTCTTTTCTTTTTTCGTTAGCCATTCGTGCAGACGTCCTGCCGCGATTGGCAGCTCCCATTTATCAATGTCCTGATGTTCTATGCCGGTAATTCGTTTATACTCCTTCGAATAGACCTTGTATATATCATTTTGAACCGCATGGGATATCATTTGAATCAGCCGCGAGCTGCGGGGCACTTCTCCATATTTGAGCATGATGCCGGTTCTTGCAACATCTGCGCCCTTGTCCCCCATGCATGCGGTCATCCAATCGATAATGACAGGATTGTTCTCCCTGATCATAATGTTTCCCGGGTGAAAATCAAAATGGCACAGTATATCACCGTCCGGTAACGTACCCATATAACCGAGAATTCTACTCTTTTCCTCTGCATCCAGCAGGTCGGCCGCTAAGATATCCCGCTTCAATTTTTCCTTTACGGTTTCCAATTTTCCTGTAACGTTCTTTTGAATATCCGTATGGTACCGGGCCAGGTTGCGGGACTGCTTCCTAACCGTCCAGATATGGGAGAGCATTCCTTCGAGCATATTTGTACCGGTTACCTTTTCATAAACGATACCGTATTTTCCATCAACCTCAATCACTTCTAACGGCTCTGGTACTTTCTGCAACAAGTCTCTTGCGACAGAAGTATTTTCAAATTCCCTAACGCACACTTCAAAGGGGATTCCGCCCTTAAACAGCTTTAGGATTTTGTTGAGGCCAATATCAAATATCTCTGATGTATTTCCTTCAGCAATGCGCTTCCATCCGTTCCCGCCTTCCATTCAGTCACCCCATATTGCGATAGTAATATCCAGTATTATGATCATTATATGGCTTTATAGATAGCAGCACAATTGCGAGATATAACAAAAAAGGACTGTGGCCGATAAAAGTTAAAAGATTGTGAATTGGGTATAGGCGGCCTCCCCTCGAATAGGATGGAAACTGGAGGTGATATGGAGATGGTTGGTAAAGGAATCCGCTTGAACCGTCTGGCTGCTTTGATTGCGGCTGTCGTTGGGCTGGGCTTTCTTTTATGCCCGTTCACGCAAACAGAGGCGGCAATTGCGGATGAAGAGCAGGAAGTATTTGCGGTCGATTCCAGTCTGCCCGCTTCCATCCGTGAAGAACTCCTTTCCATTGAGGCTGCGGGTATCGCTTTACACGGAAGCGGGCCAAAAGTACTGATCTACCACACCCATACCAGCGAGGCATATTCCGATACGAAGGATGCTGACTGGAGGACGGCTGATACAGAGAAGAATATCGTCGCGGTTGGAAAAGCGCTTGCCGAAGCGTTAACGAAATACGGGATCGAGGTCATCCATGACGAAACGGACCATGAAAAGCCGGATTTGGCGTCCTCCTATACCCGCTCGCTTGTTACGATGGAGCAGTACAAAGAGAAATATCCGTCCATCGAACTTTTCATCGACGTCCATCGCGACGCAGGAAAGGATAATGAAACTGTTGTGATAGCCGGCAAACAAGCGGCCCGGCTTTTGTTTGTTGTGGGAACGGGCGAAAAGGCGGATGAAAAACCGGATTACAAAGCAAACTTTGCCCTTGCAAAGGCGGTATTTGAGCAATTGAGCGCCGTCCATCCTGAAGTGGTCCGTCCGATACGGGTGAAAGCGGGGCGCTACAATCAGCATGTTGGCCGTTCCCTGTTCGTGAACGTCGGCGACAATATGAATACGCTTGAAGAGGCCCTGAACGCTACACAATATCTTGCCGAAGCCATTGCGAATGTTGTGCAACAGGACTGATGGTTGCTTTTATCCTGACTGCTGTTTTGTCAACAAATAAAGCCCGGAGGATATCCTCCGGGCTTTCAGGCCATCCACAAACCTTTCTTCAGGGGCTTTGCCCCCGAACCCCCACCCAAGGGACACATCCCTTGGGAATCCCTTATGCCGGAAATTCCTTATTTTAGGGTGTTTCGGGGAATGGGTTCTTAGGGCCGGTACGGCCCTAAGCGGGTGTTTGGGCGCCGAAGCTGAGCGCCGCCTGTGGCGGAGCAAGCGAAGCGGTGGCTCAGTGCGCAAGGGAGTGCAAGCCCGCTAGGGATTGCGCGACCATTGTAAACTGTGGGTCCGCCAGGCAGAGCCCTCAACAATTGTTATGTCGCCGCGCTCTGTCCTTCCTGCGCAAGCTCTTCTACCCGGAAAAACACCGCGCCGAGCGGCGGCAGCTTGATTTTCGGCTTGCCGATTGCAAGCAGCGGGGAAGCGTTGTGCCAGTCCCCCGTGCCGCCGAACGCCTGCGCATCGGTGGAAAACACCTCGTGCAGCTCCGCGTGCATGACGGCGGGAAGCGTGTAGTTTTCCCAGGGGACAGGCGTGAAATTGAACGCGCAGAGAAGCGCATGCCCCTGTGCGTCCCTTCTGAAAAACGCCACGACGGAATGCGCGCCGTCGTCCACGCTGGCCCATTCAAAGCCGTCCCATCCGTCGTCGAGCTCATAGAGCGCGGGATTGTTTTTATAAAACCGGTTGAGCACGCGCGCGAACGCCTGCATGTTGCGGTGCATGGGGTAATCTAAAAGCAGCCAGTCCAACCCTTCGTCATAGCGCCATTCAATGAACTGGCCGAACTCGTTGCCCATGAAATTGAGTTTCTTGCCCGGGTGCGCGAACTGGTAGGCAAGCGTCAGGCGAAGCTGCGCAAACTTGCGCCAGTAATCGCCGGGCATTTTATCGAGCATCGAATGCTTGCCGTGCACCACCTCATCATGCGAGAAGGGTAAGACATACTTTTCGGAAAACGCGTAGCAGAGCGAGAATGTCAGCTTGTCGTGGTGCCATTTGCGGTAGACCGGGTCTTTTTCCATATAAGAGAGAGTATCGTTCATCCACCCCATGTTCCATTTAAAGTGGAAGCCCAGGCCGCCTTCCTCCGCGGGCTTGGTCACAGAAGGGAAGGACGTGCTTTCCTCGGCGATCAATAATCTTTTGCCATTCGGCCATTCCTTTCTTAAGCGCGTGGTCAGCTTTCTTAAGAACGTGATGGCCTCCAGGTTCTCCTTCCCGCCGTAGGTATTGGGCAGCCAGCCCGTGCCCGCGCGGCCGTAATCGTGGTAGAGCATGCAGCTCACCGCGTCCACCCGTAGCCCGTCGAAATGGAACTCCTTCAAATAATAGAACACGTTGGAGATCAGGAAGCTCTGAACCTGCGTACGGCCGTAATCAAACAGCATGGTGCCCCACTGAGGCTGCTCGCTGCGGCGCGGGTCTTCGGGCTCATACAGCGGGGTTCCGTCGAACAGCCGCAGGCCGTGCGCGTCCCGCGGGAAATGCGCACCCACCCAATCGAGCAGCACGCCCAACCCCCTCTGGTGCGCGCGGTCCACAAAATACATGAGGTCCTCGGGCGCGCCGTACCGGTTGGTGACGGCATAATACCCCGTGACCTGATAGCCCCAGCTCATATCAAGAGGGTATTCCGCGATGGGCAGCAGCTCGACATGCGTATAGCCCATATCCGCCACGTAATCCACCAGCTCTTCCGCAAGCTGGCGGTAGTCTAAGCCATGGCGGAACGAGCCCAAGTGCACCTCGTATATGTTCATGGGCTCGCGGTAGGGGTCTTTGCCCTCTTTCGCCTCATAATACGCGCCATCTTCCCAGAAATGAGCGGGGATGCCCCACAGCACCGAGGCCGTACCCGGCCGCTCTTCCATGCGGGTGGCGTAAGGGTCCGCCCGCCAATAGAGCGTACCGTCCTGCGCGGTGATGGCATATTTATACGTATCCCCACGCCTGCAGTTTTGAAGCGTAGCCTCCCAGACGCCGGTATCGCCCACGCGGCGCATGGCGTCCGTCTTCGGATCAAAGCCGTTGAAGCTGCCCGCCACATGCACGGCGCGCGCGTTGGGCGCCCATACCCTGAAGCGCCAGCCGTTTTTATGCGGGTGTGCGCCCAGCGTTTCATATGCGCACGCGCTTTCGCCCGTATTAAAATAATACAGCGCCGTCAGGTCATGCTCTGCTGCCAAAGGCCGCACCTCCTAACGATACGAAATGTGAAATGGATGATCTGTTTCTATTTATCATACCATCGAATGCGCTGAGAATGAAGTGCCTCAAAATAAAAGGGATGCAAAAGACACTGCGCGTTTAGATCAGGAACCTGCGCAATTTCGTTTAAAGGCATAAACGGCTGAAAGCAGAAAGAAGGGGACACCAGACCAAATCAACAGACTTTTCCAATAACTCGCTTCTTTTCCTGTATTTATTATACCGTATGCATGCAAAACCCGCAATCTCCAAATCCGTATAACGGTCCTTTTATTCCGGCCGCCTTTACGATATGTGCGGGCGGTTCTTTTTATGCCATTGAGGCAAAAAAGCCCCGCGGATTGCCGATGAATGCGGATTAAATGACAAACGCAACAGATATTTTAATCCGAGACCGCCGCGTTCCAATAGTCAAAGAAACCGCCGACATCCCGCCAGCGGCCTCGACGCTATATTTCAGAAAATAATATGGAACTGCACCCTGCTAACTCCGGGCTTTTAAAAAATCCCGGGAAACAACCGGTATTTTGTATGCAGGCAATAGCTCTTGAACTCTTGTTGAAATTGCTTTTCCAGCGCCTTTTCTTCTATTTTGATCCTAGCACCATAGCAAATAAAGCAAAGTAATATAACGCAAATTGTGCTCAGAATGTGCCGGTAAGCGAAGGCTACTCCAAGCAAGCTAATAATGCTGCCCGTATAGGCGGGATTTCTGACGATTTTGTACAGGCCGTTTTGTATTAAATGCTGCTCCTCCGTTGTTTGTACCGAAAGCGTAAAAGCGCGCTTAAGGGTTAAAATTGCTATTCCTCTGATACCAATACCGAGTAATATCATGGCTATGCCGATGTAATAAAACGAATAAGGCAGTACCCATTCTTTAATAGCTCCCGTAATCTGATGGCCTCTGAATATAATTGCCAAGAATATGCTCCCGTAAAACGCAAGAAAAACAAGAAATATTGTACCGTTATCCGAGCGTTTCTTGGTTGAACTTTTATTACCCTTTAAAGTGAAAAGCATAATGACAAATTCGAATAGGATTAACATGGTCAAAGATATATTAAAGATGTAATATTCCGCTAAGCTTAGAAATTTTGTTGGATCACCCATTTTGTTACTTCCTCCAAATGCCAGCTTATCTATTCCGTTTAGAACAATACCATAATGATACAGCATTTCCCTCAGCTTCACAATCCTGCCCCGCTTTGGGCCAACCCGGTCCTGCACATCAATTCCATTTCATCTTGATAGTTGTTTTGTTCTTTGCGCGTGGTTTTCTCCAGCGGTTTTCCACCCATTTTACCATCCCGCTTAAAAAGGCCACCGGCACTTTGCCAGCGGCCTGA
>JAFABA010000110.1 GCA_023426265.1 Bacillota bacterium | reverse complement strand
GACATGCGCGGTGGCGGCGGAAGGCCTTCCTTGCAGGAACAACCGCCCGTGCCGTAGGCACAGGTTGTTCCTGTAATCCTCGAAAAAGTGCCCAAGGCACTTTTTCGAAAGGAATGGCCGCCTTTTTTCCTGCCCGTGGTTGTGGTATTGTGTAGGTATACTTATCTATCAAAGAGGCGGGACGACCCATGGAACAAAAAGCACCAGGACGCCCGGTATCGCTCAGTTGGCGGCTCGTTACCATCGTGCTGCTGTGCTGGGTATTGCCTGTGCTGCTCATATTGGGGGCGGTGGGGGCCTATTCCTATTCCCAGGTGAAACAGCAGATCGCGGATACCATAACGGTAAGCGCGCAGAATGCCGCAAACATGGTGAAGACCGGCATGGAGCGCGTATTTTCCGATTCGCGCGCCGCCTCCTACGACCCGACCATACGCACAGCTTTTTCCGCCTATCAGGACGACGGGGACAAGGTGACGCTTTACGACACGCTCATCGACTACCTGACCCGCCAATACCGGTATAACGACGTATTCACCACCACCATGCTTTTTTTTCGCGACGATCCGGACAGCATCTATTACATCAACAACATCGCAAACGCCAACGCGTATGGGCTTGTACGCCAATATGTCGCCACCGTACACGATACCGTACAATCCCTTTCAGACGACATCGGCACGAATATCCGCTTTGTCGCCTACGACGAGACGCTGTACATGGTACGAAACCTGGTGGACAGCTCCTTTGTGCCCTACGCCATGCTTGTGATGCAGATTGACAAAGACATGCTGTTCCGCGAACTGACCGGCATTGTCTGGCTGACCGACGCCACCGTAACGCTGGACGGCGCATCCGTCACGGTATTTGGCTCCGGTGCAACGGCGCCGGAAAACGGCAAGCTCGTAAACTTCATGCAGTACGAGGAGGACGGCGGCTTAGTCACGGTCGGCCTCACGCAAAAGCTGGATCAGCATAACGTTTCCTATTATCTCCGGATGGACAGCTCCAATCTTCTTGATCAATTATCCACCATGCAAAAGCTGTTGCTTCCCATCAGCGTATTCGTGGTGCCGCTGCTCATAATTGCCCTGTTCGCATTCAACCGGCTGGTTTCAAGGCCGGTAGAGCGGCTGGTGGAGGCTGCGGCCATCATAGAAAAAGGCGAGCTGGGTTACCAGGCCAAGGACCTCCCGACAAGCTCCGAATTCCGGTATCTTTACGAGCGGTTCAACAGCATGTCCATGAGCATGAAGGAGCAGTTTGAGCGCAGTTATTATGAGCAGCTCGCCCTGCAGGATTCCCGTATGAAGGCGCTGCAGTCCCAGATCAATCCGCACTTCTTAAACAACACGCTCGAGATCATCAACTGGGAAGCCAGAATGGCGGGCAACCTCAACGTGTCCAGAATGATCGAAGCGCTTTCCACGCTGCTTTCCGCCGCCACCGCGCGCGGCGGCAACCCCATGACGCATTTGAGCGAGGAGCTCGCGTTTGTGGACGCGTACCTCTATATCATTTCCGTGCGCATGGGCAAACGGCTGCACGTTAAAAAAGAAATCGACGAGGAGCTTTTGCCGCTGCTTGTTCCGCGCCTTATCATGCAGCCCGTGGTGGAAAACGCGGTGGAGCACGGCATCACCCCGCGCCAGCGCGGCACGCTCACTTTACGCGTATATGCGCAAACCGATACGCTGCGTCTGGAAGTGGAAAACGAGGGAGACATGAGCGATGCGGATAAAGCTGCTGTCCTGCATTTGCTCTCTGAAGAAACCCCGGAGGAGGATGCCGCAAAGCCCGGCCAGGTGGGCATACGAAACGTGAACCAGCGCTTAAAGCTCCTCTACGGCAGCGGCGCGGGGCTTACGATTGAGGGGACGGATATGGGCAACACGCTTGCGCGCATTTCACTGCCCTATAAATAGTTGTGTATGAAATGGCGCAACGAGCGTCAAAAAAAAGCAATGTCAGCAATTCTGATGTTCTCTTGATGCATATAAAATATAGTTGTCTTTAAGACACGCTTCTCTTTATTCATATCCAAATATCAAAAATGGAGGACAAGGTAAATGAAGAAACTGTTTGCTCTGTTGCTCGCAGCGCTCATGCTTGTGTTGTCCTTTGGCTGCACCGGCCCGGCCCCCGCTGCAGCTGAACCCACCGCTGCTCCCGCCGCCACAGAGGCACCCGCCCCCGAGCCGACCGAAGCGGCCAAAACCCCCGTCCAGCTTGTGGTCGTGACCTCTTACGGCGGAGACGACGGCAACCGCCAGAATTATCTGGACAGTGTCGCCGCCTATGAAACCGCCACCGGCAACGAAGTGCTCGACGGCTCCGGCACCTCCAACGAGGAATGGAAAGCCAAGATCATGACGGACTTTGAAACCGGCGCCGAACCCGACGTCCTCTTCTATTTCTCCGGCGTGGACGCCAACAAGATCGTGGAAGCGGGCAAGGTCGTCTCCGTTGACGAGATTCGCGCCGAATACCCGGATTACGCCTCCAACATGAAGGACTCCATGCTGCAGGCTTCCCCCGCGGACGGCAAGAAATACACCGTGCCCGTGAACGGCTACTGGGAAGGTCTCTTTGTGAACAAGACAGTGCTTGCGGACTCCGGCGTAGCCGTGCCCGGTGCTGACTACACCTGGGAACAGTTCCTCAAGGATTGCGAAGCCATCAAAGCCAAGGGCTATACCCCCATCGCCGTTTCCCTGCAGGAAGTCCCGCACTATTGGTTTGAGTTCACCATATTGAACCATGGCAACGTCGCGAACCACGTTGCCCTTCCCGCAAACGCGACCGACGAAGTGGGCCAGAAGTGGGCATTGGGCCTTGACGACATCACGGCGCTCTACAAGGCCGGCTACCTGCCCAAGAACACGCTGACCGCCACGGATGCCGAAACCGTGCAGATGATGGCGGACAATCAGGCCGCGTTCCTCATCGACGGCAGCTGGAAGATCGGCTGGTTCCAGGAGAACGCAGCAAACATTGGAGACTTCACCGTGACCTATGTCCCCGGCGCAGGCGAGCGCAAGGCGACCGACATCATCGGCGGCCTCTCCATGGGCTACTACATCACCCGCAAGGCGTGGGACGACCCGGCCAAGCGCGAAGCTGCAGTACAGTTCGTAACGGCCATGACCTCAGATGAAGTGGTAAGCCTGTTCGGCGCAACCGCCATTACCGCGCTCAAGAACGGTACCGTCCCGCCCGCCGATGCGGACAGCCTCATCAAAGACGCTCTCGCCATGACCAAGGGCGCCACCGGAATTTCCGGGGCGACGCAGGACGGCCTGAAGGCGGAAGGCCGTGCGGATCTGTTCGCCAACATCAAGAACATCGTGGAAGGCAAGATTACCGCGGCCGACGCCATAACGAGCGCCCTTTCCAAGTAACACAGCACCCACAAGAAAGGGTATTCCAACAAGCGGGGCTGTCCGGGCACACCCGGGCAGCCCTTTTCCCAGTAAGTGCTGACTAGTCAGTGGTTACCTAAGGCCTAAGAGGATGACGACATGAACTATACCTCCACCATATTCAAAAAAAAGTCACCCCTGTTCTTTTTTCTTGTCCCCGCGTTTGCGTTTCTTGCGGTGTACCTGTTCTATCCGTTCGTAATGAACTTCGTCAACAGCTTTTCCCATATTTCCGGCCTGGGTACGGCAGCCGAAGGGCTCAACGACCCGTGGTACCTCAACTATGCAAAGCTGTTCGAAGACCCGTTCATGGGAACCGCCATCAAAAACAGCCTGCTTTTGATGGTATGCACCATCGTGTTTCAGGTGGGCATCGCGCTTGTGCTTGCGCTTTTGGTAGACAACATCCGGCGCGGGCATGAGTTTTTCCGCACGGTTTATTTCTTTCCCATCGTGATCAGCGCGACGGCGCTCGGCCTTTTATTTAACCTCATATTTCTGTATAACGGCGGCATGCTCAACCAGCTGCTGCAAAAAGTATTCGGCCTCACCGAGTTTATTGACTGGAAGGATGAAAACCACTATCTTTTTACCATGTTCTCGCCCGTGATGTGGCAGTACGTGGGGTTTTATTTCGTCATACTCATTACTGGCCTCAACAATATTTCACCCGAAATTTACGAGGCGGCAAACCTGGACGGCGCAAGCGGATGGAAGCGGGTGCGCTATGTGACGCTGCCGCTACTTCACAACGTGCTTTGCACCTGCCTGGTGTTAGCTATTACCGGCGCGCTCAAGGCGTTCGACCTCCCCTGGGTGATGATGGGCTCCGGCATTCCCATGGATAAATCGTGGCTGACGGGCACGTATATGTATAACCAGACGTTCCTTCGCACGGATGTGGACTACGGCTCCACAATTGCCATCGTGATCGTGGTGCTGGGCGTGGCGATTTCCCAGCTTGCCAACAAAGTATTCAAGGAAAAGGATTATTGATATGGAACTGCAGGCAAACACGAAGCCCATCGCCCGACCGCGCCGCTTTCCATGGTCCAGGGCGCTCACCTATGTTCCGTTGAGCGTTTGGGCGCTTACCACCATATATCCGTTCTTCTGGGTCATCATCAATTCCTTCCGCGTGAGGGGCGAGATCCGGTCGGACAGCTTTTCCATCCCATGGCCGTGGCTGTCCTCCTTCACGCTGGAGAATTACACCACCGCGTTTGAGCGCGCGGATATGGTGACCGCGTACCGCAACAGCCTGTTGATTTCCGTCGCCGTTACGCTGGTTGTTGTGGTGCTTGCCGGGCTTGCCGCATACGGCATGGTGCGCTATGAGTTCAAGGGCAAAAGAGTGCTCCATTCGCTTATTATCGCCAGCATGATGTTCCCGGTGTTCTCCACAATCATCCCGGTGTTTCGCATGGAGGTTTCGCTGGGCATTGCGGGCACCACCAACACATGGCTTTCGCTTCTCGCCACGGCTCTTCCACAGATCGCGGGGAATTTATCCTTTGCCATTGTAGTGTTGATGGGCTTTATACGCTCGCTGCCCGTGGATATGGAGGAGGCGGCGTACCTGGACGGGTGCAACGTGTTCCAGATTTACTTCAAGATCATCATGCCGGTGGCGCGGCCCTCGTTTGCGACGGTCGCGATATTCTCCTTCCTGTGGTCGTACAACGATCTGTTCACGCAGATGTTCTTTTTGCGCCTGCCCAACCAGAGAACGATCACGCTGCTGCTCAATGAAATCAGCTCCCAGGCGGGCGTGAACTATGGCTTTATGGCCGCGGCGGTGGTCGTTGTAGTGATTCCCGTGGTGCTGGTGTACATCCTGCTGCAGAAGAATATCATCAAGGGATTGACGGCGGGAGCGATCAAGGGATAAATCTTTCATACAGGGGCTTTGCCCCTGACTCCACTCAAGGGACACGTCCCTTGAGAATCCCTTTGGGTTTTTAGGGCCGTTACGGCCCTAAACGGAGGTTTGGGGGGACGTAGCCACGCGCCGCCTGTGGCGGAAGAAGCGCAGCGTAGTCCCAGTGAGCAAGGGAGCATATGCGACCATTGCGAACTGTGGGGCCAGCGCCTCCAACGTACTATTTATCGACAAGCCATGCATCTTTCTTCTGCAGGAAAGATGCATTCATATGTGGTAAACTGTGTGTGGAGGTGAAAGTATGTGGAAGGTGGCGCTCATTGACGACGAGGAGATCATCGTCGAAGGGCTCAGGCGCATCGTGCCCTGGGAACGCTACGGCTGTGAAGTGGTCGCCGCCGCATACAACGCCGCGGAAGGCGAGCGCGCCATCCGCGCACATACGCCGCACATCGTGGTGACGGATATCAAAATGCCCGACGCGGACGGCCTGACCATGCTTGCCGGCCTTCGCAGCGAGTTTCCCGACATGCAGATCATCGTGCTTTCCGGCCACAGCGATTTCGCGTACGCGCAGCAGGCCATCTGCCTGGGCGTGCGCCGTTTTTTGTTAAAGCCCTCCAAGATGGAGGAAATCGAGGAAGCGCTTCTTTGCGTAACAACGTATTTGAGCGGCAAGGGCAATGGCGCGGAGGGGGAAACGGCGGAGGAAGAGCTTTTGGGCGCGGGCAGCTATGTGGTGCGGCAGGCCGCGGCATATATGGAGGAACATTACGCCGAGCGGATGACGCTACAGACCGTGGCGGAGCACTGCTATGTGTCCCAATGGCACCTTTCCAAGCTGTTGAACAAGCACGCGGGGCAATCCTTCTACGATTTATTGAACGCCATCCGTATCAACCGCGCGCGGGAAATGCTCAAGGACCCGAGCCTGAAAATCAACGAAATCTGCGAGTTGACAGGCTACGCGGATACCGCGCATTTTGCGCGGGTATTCAAGCGCATTGCAGGCATGAGCGCGAACGAATACCGCAACACCGTCTGCCGCTTCAAGCCCCGCCCTCAACAATAAACGCCATAAAACGACAGCAACAAAACCCGACAAGCAGAAGCAAATAATCGCAGCCTGAGCACTTTTTCATTGTGTTGGCTGCGATTTATACTTTATGTAGATATCATAGAGGCGCTTGCCTTTCATACCAAAAACTGCCGGAGGAACGCATGCAATACGGCCATTTTGATAGCAACGCAAAAGAATATGTCGTAGACCGCGTGGATCTGCCCGTCTCCTGGACCAATTACATCGGCACAAAGGACATGTGCGGCGTATTCAACCATACGGCGGGGGGATACCTGTTTTACAAATCCCCGGAATACCACCGCATCACGCGCTTTCGGCCCAACGGCGTGCCCATGGACGGCCCCGGGCATTATGTGTACCTGCGGGACGACGAAACGGGCGAATACTGGAGCGTTTCCTGGCAGCCGGTGGGCAAGCCGCTTGAGAACGCGCGGTATTCCTGCCGCCACGGGCTCTCCTATACCGTTTATACGTGCGAATACAACGGCATCCTCGCCACGCAGAAGCTTTCTGTGGCGATGGACGACCCTGTGGAGCTCTGGGATATTGCACTCACAAATATCAGCGGACGACAGCGGAATATCAGCGTGTTTTCTTATTGCGAGTTCTCGTTCCACCATATCGCCATGGACAACCAGAATTTCCAGATGAGCCTGTACGCGGCGGGCTCCCAGTACGAGGACGGCGTCATCGAAGACGACCTTTATTATGAAGAAAACGGCTATCAGTTCTTTACCTCAAGCTTTACGCCGGATGGCTTTGACTGCGTAAGGGACAGCTTTATCGGCTCCTACCGCACGGAAAAGAACCCGTTTGCGGTGGAGCGCGGCAAATGTTCAAACAGCTTTGAAAAGGGCGGCAATCACTGCGGCGCGCTGCACAAGAAATTTACGCTGGGTGCAGAAGAAACGGCGCGCTTTTTCTTCCTGCTGGGCGAAGGTAGGGTGGACGCGGGTATCCGGATGCGCACGAAGTACGGCAATGCGGAGGCCGTGGATGCGCAAGGGGAAAAGCTTGCGGCGTTCTGGGAGGAAAAACTTTCCCGCTTGCAGGTAAGTACCCCCAATCCAGGCATGAACGAACTCATCAACATCTGGACGCTGTATCAAAGCGAGATCAATGTTTTATTCTCCCGCTTCTCCTCCTTCATAGAGGTGGGTGGGCGCACGGGCCTGGGGTACCGAGATACCGCGCAGGACGCCATGACCATACCGCATGCGGAGCCGGAGGGCTGCAAGCTTCGTATTCTGCAGCTGATGCGGGCGCTGACCTCCCACGGCTACGGCCTGCACCTGTTTGAGCCAAGATGGTTTGAGCCGGAGGAAGAAAAGCCCTTCAAATCCCCCACCGTCATACCAACGCCGGAAAAATCGAGCTTCGTGCATGGCATCAAGGACGCCTGTTCCGACGACGCGCTGTGGCTGGTTGGCGCGGTTGTGAATTACGTAAAGGAGACGGGGGATTTCGAACTCCTTTCCACCGTGCTTCCCTACGCCGACGAAGGCGAAGACACCATATACAGCCATCTCAAGCGCATCCTGCTGTTCACCGCGCGGGAAACGGGCCCCAACGGCATCGCGAAGGGCCTGCGGGCGGACTGGAACGACTGCCTGAATTTGGGCGGCGGCGAAAGCGCGATGGTGAGCTTTTTGCATTACTGGGCGCTCAACCAGTTCACGGAACTTGCGGAACACATGGGCCGCTTAGAGGACGCCGCCTACTTTTCCGCCATGGCGCGCGACGTTAGGCGACGCTGTGAGGAAGTGTTGTGGGACGGCGCGTGGTATATCCGAGGCATCACGGCAGACGGGCGCAAAATAGGAACTTCCGGGGATAAAGAGGGTAAGGTGCATCTGGAGAGCAACGCCTGGGCGGTGCTCTCGGGTGCTGCCTCCCCCGAACGCGCCATGCGCTGCATGGACGCGGTGCGGGACTACCTCTTTACGGAATACGGCCTGATGCTCAACGCCCCGCCCTACACCGAACCCGACGAAGGCATCGGGTTTGTGACCCGCGTGTATCCGGGCGTAAAAGAAAACGGCGCGATATTCTCCCACCCCAACCCGTGGGCGTGGGCGGCGGAATGCACTTTAGGCCGCGGGGAATCCGCCATGACGTATTACGACGCGCTCTCTCCCTACAACCAGAACGATAAAATAGAGATCCGGCAGGCCGAGCCCTACACCTACTGCCAGTTTGTCATGGGGCGCGCGCATACGGCGTTTGGCCGGGCGCGGCATCCGTTTATGACAGGCAGCGCGGGTTGGGCGTATTTTAGTGCCACGCAGTACATGCTGGGCGTCAAGCCGGGGTTTGACGGGCTGACTGTGGACCCCTGCATCCCGAAGGA
>JAFABA010000037.1 GCA_023426265.1 Bacillota bacterium | reverse complement strand
TCCGCTTTTTATCAGGGCTTGCGCGTTATTCCACGTTGAACTGCTTTTTCAGCCGGGCGATATTCTCTTCGCTCAGCTTGTTGTGCGTGTCCCGCATGATGTAGCATACGTTCATTGTGACGGTGGCCAAGTGCTCCAATATCTCCATGCGGAAGCAGGCTTCCTCGAGGCTGCTTCCCCAGGTGAGCGGGCCGTGGTTGCTTAATAGCACCGCCTTATGGGTTTTGCAGAAAGGAGCGATGGAATCGGGCACCTCCTCGGTGCTGGGCAGGGCAAAGGGCGCTACCGGCACAGAGCCAAGGCCTACGATCGCTTCCGTAAGCAGCGGCGTATCGAGCGGGATGCCCGCCGCAGCGAAGGAGGAAGAGACCGGCGGATGCACATGCACCACGCCCATGACGGCGGGATTTTCGCGATATACGCGCAGGTGCATTTTTACCTCGCTGGAGGGGGGCAAATGTCCCTGCGAAAGCACCGTTCCGTCAAGCGTTAGTTCCACCAGCATTTCCGGCGTCAGGCAGCCTTTGGATACGCCGGTGGGCGTGCACAGAACGGTATTGTCCGAAAGCTTTACGGAAAGATTGCCGTCGTTTGCCGCGGCGTAGCCCCTGTCATAGAGGCGTTTTCCATAAGAAACAATTTGTGCCGCAGCTTCCGCTTTTGTGGGATAATTCATAAGAGCCTCCAGAATGCTTTATTTTACACATCTTATCGATGCGTGCCATTCGTTTTTCTTTTACCCGTTCATACTACCACGCGAAACGGACAAACACAATCCGGCTTTACAAAAGCCATGGATTGCGGTATGCTCACCTCAACGTTTGTGTCCCTCATATCATGCACAAATCCAATGCAAAGGAAGACGAAAATGCGATACATCGACCTTCGGAGCGATACCGTAACACAACCCACGAAAGAAATGCGCGAAGCCATGGCGAACGCCCCCGTTGGGGACGACGTATATGGCGACGACCCCACCGTAAACGAACTCGAACGCCTTGCCGCGGAGCGCCTCAATAAGGAAGCGGCCCTGTTCGTTCCCAGCGGCACCATGGGCAACCAGCTTTGCGTCATGGCCCAGACCAGGCGCGGGGACGAGGTGATCCTCAGCGATGATGCGCATATTTTTGTGCACGAGGTGGGCGCCGCGGCCGTGCTTTCCGCGGTGACTTTGCGGCAGCTGCATTTTGAAAACGGCATATTTGACGCAGCAAAAATAGAGCGGGCCATCCGCACGGAGGATATCCATGAGCCGCCCACTTCACTCGTCTGCATGGAGAACGCGCTCTCCAACGGCCGCGTCGTGCCGCTTTCCATCATGGCGGAGGTCTATGCCGTGGCGAAAAAGCATAACCTCAGGGTGCATCTGGACGGCGCGCGCCTGTTTAACGCCGCTGTGGCGCTGGGTGTGGACGCAAAAGACATTACTCAGTATACGGATACCGTCTCCTGCTGCCTGTCCAAAGGCCTGTGCGCGCCGGTTGGCTCCGTCATCGCCGGGGACAGGGCATTTATTGAGCGGGCGAGGAAATACCGCAAAATGCTGGGCGGCGGCATGCGGCAGGCGGGGATACTGGCCGCGGCGGGCATACTGGCGCTCACCGATATGACCAAGCGGTTGCATATCGATCATGAGAACGCCAGGTACATGGCGCAGGAATTGCAAAAGCTCCCCGGCGTCACGGTGGACCTCGGCGCGGTGGACATCAATATGGTATTCTTTGATGTAAAGCGGGAACGCAATGTGCTGGAAGCCGTCCAGGCGAATATGCTCAAAGACGGCGTGAAAATCAACGGCGAGTCGGAGGGCAATTTCCGCTTTGTTACCTCCAACGACGTGTCCAGGGCGGATATCGATACCGCTATAGCTTCGCTTTCCCGCGCGATCGGCGCTTAACGTTTATCCCCAACATCAAATAGGAGGTTCGTATGGATAACAGGCCTTATGTGTCCTGGACGCTGATGGAATCTTTCCTGGTCGATGCGTTCAAAGGATACGGCGTACCCGAAGAGGATGCGAAAGTCGTTGTGGATGTGCTACTCGAAAGCGACCGCCGCGGCATCGAAAGCCATGGCTGCAACCGCTTCAAGCCCATTTATATCGACCGCATCGTGGACGGCATTCAGAACCCGGTCACCAATTTTGAGGTCCTTAGGGAAACGCCCACCACTGCCGTTGTGGACGGCCACCATGGCATGGGCCAGGTCATCGGCGTAAAATCCATGCAGATGGCAATCGACAAGGCCAAGAAATACGGTATGGGCATGGTCGCCGTGCGTAACTCCACCCACTACGGCATTGCGGGCTATTACGCCACAATGGCGACGAATGCGGGCATGATCGGCATCACGGGCACCAACGCGCGTCCCTCCATCGCCCCCACGTTCGGCGTGGAGAACATGCTGGGCACCAACCCGCTGACCATTGGACTTCCCACCGATGAACAATTTCCGTTCGTTCTGGACTGTGCCACCTCCATTACCCAGCGCGGAAAAATCGAATACTATGCCCGCGTGGGCAAGCCTACGCCCGCAGGCCAGGTGATCGGGCACGACGGCTCACCCATGACGGACAGCGCGCAGATATTGAAGGATTTGACCAGCGGCAAGGCCGCGCTCGCCCCTTTGGGCGGCATCGGCGAGGAGCTGGGCGGATACAAAGGCTATGGCTATGCGACCGTGGTAGAGATTTTGTCCGCAGCGCTGCAGCAGGGCAGTTACCTCAAAATGCTCATGGGCATCGGCGAGCATGGAGAAAGGGTACCCTACGGCCTCGGGCACTTCTTCATTGCCATCGATACCGAGGCGTTCATGGGCCTGGACGCGTTCAAAAAGACAGCGGGGAAAATCCTGCGCGCGCTGCGCGCGTCCGAAAAAGCGCCGGGGGAAGAGTACATCTACACAGCGGGCGAAAAGGAATATCTCGTATGGCAGGAGCGCAAGGACAAGGGCGTGCCGCTGGGCGAGGCCGTGCAGAAGGAAATCCTCGCCGTACGCGACAAACTCAAGCTCCCGTACACTTTCCCGTTTGAGACCTGAGTATTTTACAGGGGCTTTGCCCCTGTACCCCACCCAAGGGACATGTCCCTTGGGAATTCCTTCGTCGGAAACACCCTAAAATAGGGTGTTTCTGGGAATGGGTTCTTAGGGGCGTTACGCCCCTAAGCGGGTGTATGAGGGCAGAGCCCTCATCGTCTTTCCTTTTGAAAGCTAGAACCGCTCCACATAGGAGCGGTTCTTTGCGTATGTATCTCTATCATTGCACTGCCTGCAGCCACTTCTGCTGCGCTGCGTTCCAGCGGGCATAGAGCATGCGGGCGATCCATGCGTCGGGTATGAGTTTTCCGGCGATGCTCAAGGCGCGGTTGACGACGCCGGGGATGTATACGCGCTTGTTTTTAAGCGCGCGCGAAAGCGTGTTCCGCGCGACGGCGCTCAATTCGTTGGTGGTTGCGCGGCCCCAGAAACCCTGCGCCTCGATGCCGGAAAGGGCCTCTTTTGTGGTGGGGAGGCCTCCGGGGCAAAGGGCAAGCACATGCACATTCTCGCGGGCAAGCTCGTGGCCCAGCGCCATGGAAAAATCCAGAAGGAAGCGCTTGGAGGCGGCGTATGTCGCCTTGAGGGGGATGGGGTAGAGCGAGGCGAGGCTGGAGACGTTGATGATATGAAACGCGCCTTCCGCCCGGCGCTTTAATGCCGCGTGGGTGACGCGCATCGTCGCTTCGATATTGAGCTGTACGATTTTGATGAGCGTTTCGCTTTCCCGCGAGAGAAAGGCGCCTTCATAATCCACGCCCGCGATATTCAATAGCAGGTCCAGGCGGACGCCTTCGGCGTCCAGGCGTTCAAACAACGCGTTGGCCGCAAGCTTATCCGTTAAATCGCATGCATGCGTATATACCGCAACGCCGTATTGGCGCATGATGCCGCGGGCAATGTCGGCTAGCGGCTGTTCTTTTAAATCCGTCAGGTACAGGTCATACCCGCGCCGCGCGCATTCCACCGCCATGGAGCGGCCCAGGCCTCCCGAAGCGCCCGTAATCAAGGCGATCATACCGCTTCCTCCTTCTGAAAGTTCTGAAACCGGACGCCGCAGAGCTGCTCGCTGACTGCCAGCATCCGCTCGATGTGGCCGGGATCGTCCGCGTAACCGGAATAGGGCGCCAACGCGCAGTTATAGTAATATAACCCTTCGGGTGCCGGCATATGGTTGCACACATAGGCGAACGTCTGCGCGGGGACGTCGGGGGATACGCCGTGCCGTTTCCGAAGCGACCATACAAAGCGCACCAGCCCGCCCGTTTCCTTGCTGCCGATCTCGGTATTGACAAGGCCGGGGTCAATCACATACATCCGTACGCCGCTTTCCCCGAGCTTTTGATTGAAGCCTTGGGCAAACAGCATGGCGCAGAGCTTGGATTGCTTGTAGGCCGTGAGCGGATTGTAATGCTTTTGCAGCATCAAATCATCCCAGTGGATGCCCATATTCTTGTGGGAACCGCTCCCCGTCCACAGTACGCGGCCTTGTATGGAACTCAACTGCGGCAGCAGCCGGTGGGTGAGCAATACGCCGGAAAGGTAATTGAGCGCAAGCTGCTGCTCATATCCTTCCGCGGACGTCGTATAGTAGCTGCGCACACAGCCCGCGTTGAGGATGAGGGCGTCTATTCCGGAAATATCGTTCTGCTGTAACTGCGCTGCAACTTCGTCCGCGGCCCTGTGTACCTCTGTCTGGTTCGTCAGGTCGTAACAAAGGAACGTGGCGTCCGAATCCGGCAGCAGGGAAGTTAAAGTCGCCCTTGCCTGTGCGCAGCGTTCCTGGCGGTGGCCTATCCCGATGACACGCCAGTTTTGCTCCAGCAGCGCTTTGGCAGTGGCGTAACCGATACCGGAGGTAGCGCCCGTGATGACTGCTGTTTTCATGTTCTTGCCTCCTCAATCAGCTCGCATGCCGCGGCGGGCAGGTAGAGCGTAATATCCATTTCATACGGCTGCGGAAACATGCCCAGGAATTCATTTGGGAAGGGCGTTTCCGTTATGGAAAGATTACCGTCCGTCACTTCGACGGATACGATTTGGTCAAAATTGATCGGGCGTGGAAGCCATGCGTTCACATAGACTTCTATGCGGTACTCCTCCGCCACCGGCACGACGGTCACTTGGGCGGAGCGGAGGTCCATTTGCGCGCGCTCCACATTTTCCAGGCTGTAGCGCTTCGTTTCCGCATAAGGGCGGATATGCCCCGTCCCTAAGGCTGCGCCAATAACGGCGGCAATGCCGATCAATCCTATGACGAACAAGGTGGTGAGTATCTTTCCAATACGTTTCATTGTGTACCCTCCTTTCGGGACTTGTGCATCAGCCGCTGCGCCGCATCAGGGAGGCGGCCGACCGTCATGCGCCAGAGAGCCGCACAGCCGCGCCAGCCGAGGAGCCCGCCGCTTGCAAATACCAGCGTCAGGAACACGCCAAGAAGTGCGTAGAGGACATCTGCCTTTATCAGCATAAGGACCCCGTATACAAGCGTTGCGGCTCCCGCTGCAATCAGGGAGAGCGCCGCCGCAAACAGCGATATGAGCACGCAAAGCGCCGCAAGGTACAGGCAACCCATGGTAAGGCCGCCTAAAAGCTGATACCGCGCGATCGCGCCAAGCATGTGCAGCACACTGTTTACGCCGTTGGCGCGTTGCGCGCGTTCCACCGCGCGGTCGGCCGTAAACATGCGCCCAAGCTGCTTGGGGTCTCCAAGCGCCGTGGCAATGGCCGCATCCGTTTTTCCCGCCAGCCTGCCCGCCTCAAAATGTTCACGGTAGTCCGCAAGGATATCCTGTTTCTGCTCCGCGCTCATAGACCTGAGCGCTTTTTCAAGCGATTTCAAAAACTCATTCATGCGCCGCATCCTCCATCAAGTCCTGCACGCTCTTTGTAAAATCAGTCCAATCCGATCGAAGCGCCGCCTCCGCCTCTTTTCCCGCCTGGGTCAGCCGGTAATATTTGCGCGGGGGTCCTCCGGACTCATCCGAAAGATAGGTTTCGCACAACCCGTCCGCCTTGAGCTTTCTAAGCAGCGGGTAGAGCGTCCCTTCCGCGATCTCAATGCTGCCGGAGATCTTTTCGGCCAGCTCATACCCGTAATAGTCCCGCTTCCTTAAGAGTGCCAGCACGCAAAGATCCAGCACACCCTTTTTAAATTGCGCGTTCATTTCCCACCTCGAATTCGACATCGTTCACTATTGAATATTATTTACTACTGAAATAAAAATAACACCCCCCGCGCCAAAACGCAAGAGGGAATTTTTGAAACAAATTGAATTAAGAAAGCAACCTTGGGAAACTGCTGTTTTTAATGGAACGGAGTTCCGGCAGGATGATAGCCGCTTATATTCCGACCTCTATGGTTGTACGGTGTCCAAAAATTGAAGGGTTTCCTCAACGATGCGGTCTGAAAGCTTCCAGTAAATACCGCTGTGGCCTGCAGGCAATTCAATAACTTTACCGGAATCGAGCGTTTGCGTCATCCGCCTGCGTTCCTGTACGGCCCATTGATAGTATTCCCCAAGTTGATCCGGTGGTGCCGCCTGTATCATCAGCACCGGCAGTTGCTTTGGAAAACCCGCATCCAGCAGAGCGGTCATGTTGCTTTCAATGGTTTGAAACTCATTTTCGAGTGTGGCGTTGGCATAATTCCAACTGGTAACGGTCGCAATCGTGCGGGCATCCTCCTTGGAATAAGTACCTGCCGGCGCGCCGCTCACCAAAAGCGGATGAAACCAAAGCGCCGCCCGCAAAATACCCGTTTGCCGCAATACGGGAAGAAGCCCCACACTGGGCATGCTCAAATTGTCTTTTTTCGCCTGAATCAGTGATCTTGGCAGGGTGGTATCCAATGCAATGATAGCACGCAACTCATCAGGATAGGACTGTGCGTATTGTAATGCGTAGATGCCGGACATAGAGTGCGGCACCAGCACATAGGGCGGGGCTATTCCTGCTTTACGAAGACCTTCGCGGATTTCCTCCACCACATTTTCAGCGGTGCGGGGCGCATCGGTAGAGTCGCTCCATCCGTATCCCAAGTATTCCACCACAGCAACACGTCCGTGCTTAGAAAGCTTTGACCATAGAGGTTTGTACTCTAGCACCGGCACCGCCACCCCGCCGCCGCTAAGCAGCACATAAGTGGTATCGCCCTCTCCTTGGGTGTAGATATGCATCTTGTGGCCATCCACCTCCACAAGTGAACCGGGTGCGGGAATTCTCTGCTTTTCCAAAGGCGTCAGGATTGCTTGAATGGCAGACAGGCACCCGAGCAGTAATACGATGGTTCCCAAGAAATATGCGCTTCGTCTGGCCAGCCGTTTTTTCCAAATGGACGGTTTTTGTTCCTGCGCCATGTGCGATTCCTCCTGTCCGGTTTATGTACCCAGTGTATCGCAAGCGCCTCAGGAACGACCATCGATCTGGCTTACAGTTTGAAATAAATTCTTACACTGTTGTCACTTTCCGGCTGGCTGCAATCGTTCCCCGATAGCACGGGGGAAAAATGCGCATGAGATTACTTGTGCCGTTTGCGCAAACCACAGGCATAGACAGGATGAAGGAGATGATATTATCTTTCCATAT
>JAFABA010000170.1 GCA_023426265.1 Bacillota bacterium | reverse complement strand
TATGCTCCGTGTCCACGTCGATGAGTTCACGCACGTCCTCCACATTGAAGCACAAAATCCGGTCCTCATGCGCCTTGCTCACGACCACGCCGCCCATATCGCCGGTGAGGGCAAGAAGCTCGTCGTTAAATTCCTTGGGGAATATGCAGGGGTTGCCGCGCCGCCCTTCGTGGCCCGCGACGACGATGCGGTCCGGATTCTCGCGGTACAGCAATACCACGTTTTCTATGGTTTCCCTCCGCAGCATGGGCTGGTCCGCCACCAGGAACAGTATGGCATCCATGTCGAGCAACTCTTCAATTCCGATGCGGATGGTGCTGGAGAGCCCTCTTTCCGGTTTCTGATTGACCTTGCATAGAAACCCCCGGTTTTTGGCCAGTTCCAAAATCTCCGGGTATTGCGTCACGACGACCACGCGGGAGAATGCCTCGGATGGGATGGCGTTGAGCGCGTATTCGGCTAACGTGAGCCCGTCCAGCTTTACGGAAAGCTTGTTGCTGCCAAACCGGCGGGAATTTCCTGCGGCCATCAGCACGCAGCCGATATGCAGTTGGGTTTCTTGCATGGGCGGTCCTCCTCAAACAGCAATGTCTTTTAGAGTATACCCTTGTTTTCGGGCATAAAACAGCGGCAAAAGCGGACAATCTGTTACACGGTATAAACGTGCGTTATATATAAAATAGGATAGCGTATTGGCTGGGATTTTACATAAGAAAATGATATAATGAAAAAAAGTAAGCAGGCAAGAAAAACTGTTAGCTTGGAGGAGGGAAAGCGTATGAGCGTAGGAAAAAGCGTCCCGCGCGTAGACGCATACGATAAAGTAACGGGCCGGGCAAAGTACACCGACGACCTGGTGGAGAAGAATGCGCTGATCGCAAAGGTGCTGCATTCCACCATCGCCAACGGCCTGGTAACCAATATGGACATCAGCGAGGCATTAAAGGTACCGGGCGTCGTCAAGATCGTCACGTGCTTTGACGTGCCCGATCTGCCGTTCCCGACAGCGGGGCATCCGTGGTCGACCGACCCGCATCATCAGGACGTGGCCGACATGCTGCTGTTAAACAAGCGCGTCCGCCTGTATGGGGATAACATCGCAGCCGTCGTCGCGGAAGACGAAGTGGCGGCTTCCCGCGCGCTCAGAGCCATCAAGGTGGAGTATGAAGAATACCCCGTAGTACTCGATCCCATCGAGTCCATGAAGGAAGGCGTGCTGCAGCTTCATGAGGCGTACCCCAACAACATACTCGGGTATTCGGGCTCCGAAGATGGCGATTTTGAAGAGGCCATCAAGGAAGAGGGCCTGATCAAGGTGGAGGGGTGGTATGAAACGCCCACCGTACAGCACTGCCATATTGAGCCGCCGGTCTCTTATGCCTATATGGAAGGCAAAAGGATCACCGTGGTTGCTTCCACCCAGATTCCGCACATCACGCGGCGCGTGGTGGGGCAGGCTTTAGGCATCCCCTGGGGCGACGTGCGCATCATAAAGCCGTACCTGGGCGGCGGCTTCGGCAACAAGCAGGACGTTTTATACGAGCCTTTGAACGCGTACCTCTGCCAGCAGGTGGGCGGCAGGCTTGTGAAGCTGGAGCTCTCGCGCGAGGAGACGTTCTTCGCCACCCGCGTGCGCCACGCCATCAAGTTCCATCTGACCTCCTATGTCCGGCCCGACGGCAGGATCGTGGCGCGAAGCGCGCAGCTGTATTCCAACCAGGGCGCGTACGCTTCCCACGGGCACGGCATCTGCGCGAAGGCGATGTCGGGCCTCAAACAGCTTTACAACGACGAAAAGGCCAAGAAGGTCGAAGGCTATACCGTATTCACCAATATGCCTATTTCGGGCGCCATGCGCGGCTACGGCATACCGCAGTCCATGTTCGCGGTGGAGAGCCACGCGGACGATACCGCGCGCGCATTGAACATGGACCCCATGGAATTCAGGAAGCTCAATATGATGCCCGTAGGGTATTTTGACCCCTTTTCCAAGAACGTGAACTATTTCGACAGCTTCAACCAGTGCATGGAAAAAGGCAAGGAATACATCAAATGGGACGAAAAGCGCAAGCTTTATGAGAACCAGACGGGGCCTGTCCGCCGCGGCGTGGGCATGGCGATATTCTGGTACAATACCGCCGTATGGCCCATATCGCTTGAAGTATCCTCCTGCCGCATGGTGCTCAATCAGGACGGCTCCGTGCAGATCCAGCTTGCGGAAACGGAGATCGGCCAGGGCGCGGATACCGCGTTTGCGCAGATGGCTGCGGAGACACTTGGCATCCCGTTCCGGGACGTGCATGTCGTAAGTACCCAGGATACGGACATCACCCCATTCGGCACGGGCGCGTACGCTTCCCGCCAGACATATGTGGGCGGCATGGCAATCAGGCAGACGGCGGAGATGCTCAAGGAAAAGATACTCGGCCACGCGCACGAGCTGTTCCGCTTCCAGGTATACGACATGGATATCGTGGACGGCAACATCGTGCACAAGACGAACAACAACAAGGTGATCGCGACTTTGGGCGACCTCGCCACGGAAGTGCTCTACAGCATGGCGCACTCCGAGCACATCACGGCGGAAAGCACCTACCAGTGCAAGACCAACGCGTACAGCTTCGGCTGCTCCTTTGCGGAGGTCGAGGTGGATATCCCGCTGGGCAAGGTGAAATTATTGAACCTCGTGAATGTACACGACTGCGGCCAGCTCATCAACCCGCAGCTCGCGGAAGCGCAGGTCCACGGCGGCATGAGCATGGCGATCGGTTTTGGGCTTAGCGAGCAGATGCTCTTTGACGAAAAGACCGGAAAGCCCCTCAACGACAACCTCTTGGATTATAAGCTTTCCACGTTCATGGACCATCCGCATCTTGAGGCGCAGTTCGTGGAAAACTTTGAACCGACCAGCCCCTACGGCACAAAGGCGCTGGGCGAACCGCCCACGGTTTCGGGCGCGCCCGCCATCCGCAATGCGGTGCTCAACGCCACGGGCGTTTCGGTCAACAAAATCCCATTGACGCCGCATGTGCTGTTCCCGGCGTTCAAAGACGCGGGCCTCATCTAGCGCGAGGAAGGACGGAGCAATATGTACGATATCGAAGCTTTATACGAAGCGACTTCCGTGCCCCATGCCATAGAGCTTTTGCAGCAGCATCCGGAAGCGAAGATCATAGCGGGCGGAAGCGACGTGCTCATTGAGATCCGCGAAGGACGCTTAGCCGGCGCGACATTGGTAAGCATACAGAAGCTCGATGAGCTGCGCGGCGTTACCATGGACGAGGACGGCACGCTCCGTATCCTGCCCGTGACCAGCTTTACGCATATCACAAAGCACCCGCTCATTCAGAAGTATATCAACGTCCTGGGCGAGGCGGTGAATGAGGTGGGCGGTCCGCAGGTGCGAAACATCGGCACAATAGGCGGCAACACCTGCAACGGCGTGACAAGCGCCGATTCCGGTGCAACGCTTGTGGCCTGGGACGCCGTTATGGAACTGACCGGGCCAAACGGCGTGCGGCAGTTGCCCATCCGGGAGTTTTACGTCAAGGCGGGCAAGGTCGCGCTGCAGCCCGCGGAGCTGCTGACCGCGATTTTAATCAAAAAGGAGAGCTACGAAAACTGCCAAGGCCACTACATCAAGTACGCCATGCGCAATGCCATGGATATCGCGACTTTGGGGTGTTCCGTCAACGTGCGGCTTTCGGAGGATAAAAAGACGGTGGAGCGCATGCGCGTGGCGTACGGCGTCGCGGGACCCGTGCCCATGCGGGCTATGAGCGCGGAAGCCGCGGCAAACGGCAAGCCCGTCTCCATGGAAACCGTGGAGGCCGCAGGCAGCGCCGCGCTTCTGGACGTCAACCCCCGCACAAGCTGGCGTGCCAGCAAGGAGCTGCGGCTCCAGCTGGTGGAGGAACTCACCAAGCGCGCGTTTGTCCGCGCCGTTACGCTTGCGGGAGGTACGCTATGAAACAGATGCAACTGGTGCGCTGTACCATAAACGGGAAAGAAGTGGAAAACTATGTGGATGTCCGCGCGTCCCTTACGGATATGCTGCGCAACGATTACCGCCTCACCAGCGTGAAAAAGGGCTGCGAGGTCGGGGAATGCGGCGCGTGCAACGTGATCATCGACGGCGAATGCTTCAACTCCTGCATCTACTTGGCTATTTGGGCGGAAGGCAAACACATCCGCACGCTCGAAAGCCTGCTTGGCCCCAACGGCGAGCTTTCGGATATTCAGCAGGCGTTCATTGAGGAAGGCGCGGTGCAGTGCGGGTTCTGCACGCCGGGGTTCATCATGACGGCGGTGGAAATCTTAGAATCCGGCCATGAATACACCCGGGACGAATTGCGCAAGCTCCTCGCCGGGCACCTGTGCCGGTGCACGGGCTATGAAAATATCCTGAACGCCGTGGAAAAGACGATGAAGCAGCGGCTCGGGAAAGCGTAGTACCATGGAAAGCGGGCTTTTGTACCTGATTTTATTGGAAAACAAGCAGCCCTTGAATATTGGCGTGATTCAGAGGCATGTGGCCCATTTAAGGGCGCTGGATGAGGAAGGCAAGCTTTTTGCCTGCGGCCCGTTTACGGACTATCCGGGCGGCATGGTGCTGATAAAAACCGCATCCATTGAGGAAGCGCACGGCATTGCGCAGAGGGATCCTTTTATCAAAGAGGGATACAAAGGCTATTCCATCCGCACGGTGGACTGGGCCAACAAAAACAACAACTACGGGTTGGATTAAACGAAAAGGGCGCGGCAGATGCCGCGCCCTCATTGCAAATCAATTATTCCTGTTTCCCGAACCGCTCGTCAAAGAGCTTCTGGGCCACGGCCTTCACGTCCGCAACATACTCCCTGTACGCGTCAAGCAGCGCGCTTCCTTCCTCGGTCAATACCGCGCCGCCCCCGTGCTGCCCGCCGGTAGTGCTTAATAAAAGCTTGAAGCCGAGCGCGTCCTCACTTGCCTTTACGATCTTCCATGCCTTCGAATAGGCCATGTTCATGGACATGGCGGCTGAGCGCAGCGAGCGCATTTCTCGTACGCGGAAAAGAAGCTCCGCAACCCCGGGGCCAAAGCACTTTTCCTCCGTATAGAGCCGTATTGTAACGATGGGATGCAGCGGTTTGTTGTTGCTCATATCCGCATTGTAAACCACCCGCCCTTCCGTTGACAAGCAGGATTTGCCGGTGCTATCCTGAAACCAGAATAACGATGGAGGAAAGATATGCGGTTTGCGCAGACGCTGGGCATTACGCGCGGGGTCACGGCCATCATAGGCGGCGGGGGAAAGACCTCCCTTTTGTTGCGCCTTGGATCGGAACTCTTAGGCAGCGGAAGCGTGATACTCTGTGCCACCGCGAAAATGTACCCGCCCGGCGGCATCAAGACGCTGATCTCCCCCACGGAAGAAGAAATCGCCTACGCGATGCAGGTACATAGCCTGCTGTGCGTAGGGGAAAAGACGCCGGAGGGCAAGCTGACGTTGCCATTACACATGATCCCCATGCTCGCCCGCCAGGCGGATTTTGTGCTGTGCGAGGCGGACGGCTCAAAAGGCCTGCCGTTAAAGGCTCACGCCGTGAACGAGCCGGTAATCCCAAAAGAAGCGAACAAGACCATACTGGTCATTGGAATAGACGGCATAGGCCAGACAGTCGTCGCTGCGGCGCACCGGCCGGAGCTGTACGCAAACCTGCTGAACGTCGGGCTCTACCACGCCGTTACCCCGCTCGACGCCGCAAACGTGGCGCGGTTTGAGGCGCTGCACGACATTGTATACATTAACAAGGTTGAAACGTCCCTCCAGTGGGAGCAGGCCAGGGAGCTAAGCAAACATTTGGCCTGTCCGGTGGTGGCGGGCGCGTTGCATTCAGAAGGAGAACCATGCTTGTTGTCATAAAAGGCGCGGGGGATATCGCCTCGGGCATTGCGCTAAGACTTTGGCGCGCAAGATTTGACGTTGTAATGACGGAAATTGCCCGCCCCACCGCCATAAGGAGAACCGTCAGCTTTTCGCAGGCCGTAACGGAGGGACAGGCTATCGTGGAGGGGGTTATGGCGGAGCTTACGCAGAGCTCCAAAGGCGCCATAGCCGTTCTGCAAAGCGGGCGCATCCCCGTATTGATCGACCCGGAAGCGGGCTGCATCCGGGAACTGAGGCCGGATGCCGTGGTGGACGCCATACTCGCCAAGAAGAATCTCGGCACCTTGCTCAGCGACGCGCCGGTTGTGATCGGCGTCGGCCCGGGCTTTACGGCAGGTGTGGATTGCCACGCCGTCATAGAAACGCAGCGGGGGCATACGCTGGGCCGCGTCATACTCGAAGGCTCCGCACTGCCCGATACCGGAATACCGGGCAACATCGGCGGCTATATGCTCGAGCGCATCGTCCGTGCCCCGGCGGACGGCGTATTCAAACAGGTGCTCGGGATCGGTGCAACGGTGCAGGCGGGCGATATCGCGGGCTATGTGGACGGGAGTCCGGTCAGAGCGCAGATTGCGGGGGTTTTGCGCGGCATATTGCCGGACAATACGCCGGTATACAAGGGCATGAAAAGCGGGGACGTGGACCCGCGGTGCAGGGTGGAGCATTGCTACACCGCCTCGGACAAGGCGCTCGCCATAGGCGGCGGCGTGCTGGAGGCCATATTGCATCTGACGCCATTACAATCGATTGGGCTACGATAGGGGGAAAAGATATTGGAACAGGATATCAAGCTTACCAAGCTCGCCAAATGCGCGGGCTGCGGCGCAAAAGTGGGGGCGGGCGTGCTTTCTCAGCTGCTCGAAGGCATTCAGGTGCATCACGACCCCAACCTCATCGTGGGGTTTGACAAAAGCGACGACGCTTCCGTCTACAAGGTAAGCGACACGCTCGCCATCGTGCAGACGGTAGACTTTTTCCCGCCCATAGAGGATGACCCGTACCTCTTCGGGCAGATCGCCGCGACAAACGCGCTTTCGGATATTTACGCCATGGGCGCGGAGCCGAAGCTTGCGCTGAACATCCTCTGCATCCCGGAGGATATGCTCAAGGGCGCTGTGCACCAGCTGCTGCGCGGCGGGTACGACAAAGCCTACGAGGCCGGGGCCATCATCACGGGCGGCCACAGCATACTGGACGAAGAGCCCAAGTACGGCCTGGCCGTGACCGGCTTTATTCACCCGGATAAAATACTCACCAACAGCGGCGCGCAGCCGGGCGACGTGCTGCTGTTTACAAAGCCCCTCGGCATCGGCATTCTCACCACCGCCGCCAAGGCGGAGCTTGCGAGTGAGGAAGGCAAGGCGCTTGCGCGGAAGCTTATGACCACGCTCAACAAGGCCGCGCGGGACGCGATGGTACAATACCGCGTCCACGCCTGCACAGATGTCACGGGCTTCGGCATGCTGGGGCATTTGTATGAAATGGCACAGGGTTCGGATGTGAGTGTAGAGCTAAACACAAAAGAGATCAGCATCATACCGGAGGCGCTGGAGTTCGCGAAGCAAGGCATACTCCCCGGCGGCATGTACCGCAACCGCGCGTTTGCCGAATCTGCTGTGGAGGCAGGGGACGTGCCGGTCGCCGTACAGGATGTATTGTACGACCCGCAGACGGCGGGTGGGCTTTTAATGGCGGTGCATCCGGAGGACGCGGACGTGCTGTTTAATGAGTTGAAAGCAGCCGTTCCCGCCGCACAGCGGATTGGCGTGGTGATGGTTGCAAGAGAGAAGCGTATTTATTTGAAGTGACAAGGGGACGCTTCTTTTTTTCCCAAGAAAGAAAAAGAAGCAAAAGAAAGCGTACGCTTTTTTATAATTTGATTTTCTTTTGGTACTTTTCTTCTAAAAAGAAAAGTACCGTTTTATTTTTCTACCGCCAGTTCCTTCACTGCTTTTATTGCAGCATCAATCTCTTCCTTCGTCGTCGCCCACCCGAACGAAAACCGCACCGTCCCCTGCGGAAACGTGCCAAGCGCCTTGTGCGCATTTGGTGCGCAATGAAGCCCGCAGCGGGTGAGGATGCCGTATTCCTGCTCCAGTGCGAACGCGATTTCCGCGTTATCCCGCCCGATAAAATCCAGAGATACGACGCCCACGCGCTCCTCCAAAGAAAGCGGTCCCACGATGCGCACGCCGGTAAGCGACTTTACGCCGCGCAAAAAGCGCACGGTAAGCGCGCTTTCCTGCTCACGAAGCGTCTGTATGCCCTTTTCTTCTATAAAAGAGAGCGCCGCCTCCCATCCATAGATGCCGGGAATGTTGGGCGTGCCGCTCTCCAAACGGTCGGGCAATATGGGCGGCAGTTCCTCGCTGTCCGAAAAGCTGCCCGTGCCGCCCGTAACAAGCGGCGTCAGCTCACTTGCAAAAGCGGGGGAAAGAAGCAGAGCGCCGATGCCGGAAGGCCCCAGAAGTCCCTTATGGGCGGGCACGGCAAGGGCGGATAAACCAAGCTGTTCAAAGTGAACGGGATAATGCCCGGCGGTCTGCGCGCCGTCCAGCAGTACGGGTACGCCGCGCGCAGCCGCAATGCGGCAGACTTCCTCCACGGGGTTTAAAGTACCGCATACGTTGGACGCGTGGGTGATCGCGGCAAGGTGGGTTTCAGGACGGAACAGTTTTTCAAACGCCTCAATATCCATGCGCCCGTCGGCGCCGCAGGGAACGCGGTCAAAGCGCACACCCGCTTTTTCGAGCTGCACAAGCGGGCGCATCGTGGCGTTGTGCTCAAGCGAGCTTACGATGCAGTGGTCCCCCGGTTTCAAATATCCTTTGAGCGCCATATTGAGTGCAGCGGTAGCGCCGGAAGTGAGGATGCAGTGCGTGGGGTCACTGTGACCAAGGAGCCTGCATAGTCGTTGGCGAAGCGCGAGCGCAACAAATCCGGCGTCCGCCGCTTCCGTGTATGCGGAGCGGTTGACGCTTGCGCCTACTTCATTAAGATAATAGGTCATCCGCGCGCCGACGCCTTCCGGCTTGGGGAAGGAGGTCGCGGCGTTGTCCAGATAAATCCGGTGCATATCTATTCCCTTGGCAGGTAGGCCCGTATGAAAGCGTGTCTACCTGTCTATGTATTATTCTCTTTATCTTCGTATTGAATTTGAAGGAGCTTCTCGCCCTTTTTCCACCCGGTATAGAATTTCTCCGGCTCATACTTTTTATTAAAAATGCGGGGAATCAACGCAATGAGAAAAAGAATGGCAAACTGAAGCACATCCAATTTCCATTTCTCGTTTGCAAGTTCCACTACAAGGAAATACCCTTGCAAATGAATCGCATCAATACGAAAACCGTTGACGATAGAGCCATTCCAGACGGTACCTTCCGGCGCATAGCCTGCTGTAACAAGATACGTACCAAAGAAACCGTCTTCTACTATATCACGATAGAAGTGGTCCGGGTTGCCGTCCTGGGGAATGGTCTCGGCAAAGGATTCCGCCGGCTTCATATTGCCGAATATGTTTTTCTCAAAGCGAAATATGCGCAGCTCATCACGGCCGGCCACCCGGTAAGAACAGAGAAACAGGTGATTCAGGTGCATGCTGCCGCTTTCCAGAATACGAAAGCTTCCCTCTTCATAAGCGATACCTGAATTCCGCGCTTCCCGCTCAAGGATTTCGTTGAGGTTGCCGCCATACCTCGAGTCTCGGGAGTTGATATAATACTGCGGGGCGGGCAGGATAAACTCTCCAAGCAATATGGTCAACGCAAAAGCACAGAACCATAAACCCAGTATGCTGCATCCAAGCAAGCGTACGGTCCGGATGCGGTATTTTTTTACGAATGGAATTGTCAGAAGAAGAATCGCGGCTAACGCCAGACATACCCAAATCCACGCGGGCATCTCTCATTCCTCCCTGCAAAAGAGTACGGTCTTACTTCGCCCCACTCCGAATTCTATTGCGCCCGAATATGCTCCTGCGGAAGAGCAGGACGTTGATGAATATGGAAAGCACAAGGAGCGCGCCCACCGTAAACCAGGACCAACCGTTGCTCATAGGCGCAATCCCCATCAGCATCAGCATGGGGAAGCCGAATACGATCGCCCAGGTCTGCTGGTAAATGAGGTTGCTCGAAGCGGGCGTCTCAAACAGCGGGTCGATCTCGCGCAGAAGAATAACGCCGGTGCTCGCGGTACCGGTGAGCATGCCGTAAAGCGCCAGGAACGATTCATCGGAATATGTGGGGAAGAGTTTTTTGCAGGTATAATCGCATTGCCAGTAGGTGATGAATGCGCCTACCACGCAGATGACGGTCAGCGGGATGATGAACTCCTTACGGGAGAACGCGGAGAGATCGATGGCGGAGATCGAGGCCACCACCATCAAATCGAACATCACGCCCGCGATGCGGTTGAGCATGAAATTGTTGAGGTATTCGCGGTGGACGATGTTCACCTTTTTCAATCCTTTGAGTATGTTTTTGAACGCAATGGCAAGGAAGGAACCTATGAGGAAGTTAAAGCCCCAGATAAGCGGCTTTACGGTACCGGAAAAGAACCCGCCCAAGGCGTCGAGGCCAAAGGAGGCCCCCCGCATCAGAATGTAGGCCGCAATATAAGTTAAGAACACAAAGCCGAACTGTACCGTCAGCTTATCCAGTGATTCCGTCAGGGGAATCTCACCTTTTTTTGTGATCATTTCGGCGGAAAGATCCTCCACCTCGTCCGCGTTATCAATCTGCTTTTTGATGCGGCCTTTGCGCTTCATATTGTTAAGGTATATCACGCCGCCGATGCCGGAGGAGATGAAGCCCATCGCCGCCACCGTAAGGCCGAAGCTCGCGCCGCCCGCAAATGCGGGGTAATCCGTGGCGGTGGAGTAAATGTTGCCCCAGTTGTAAGCTTGTCCGGGGCCCTGGCCATATCCCATGGGCAGCAGCAGGCCGGAAGCGGGCCAGTTGCCCAGCACGTAGGAAAGCCCGAGCGTTATCGCAAGACCGACAAGCCCCTGCAGCAGATAGGAGGAAACGACGGTCAGACCGGTATTGAATATGTCCGTCCGGGAGCCTTTGTCCGATTGTTTTTCGGAAGTCTTGAGCGCGAGCGCGATAAATCCAAGCCCCAGGCCATGGTAGGTGAGCGTCTCCATGGTGAGTTTATGGAACATGGGCGAACCGGTGATGCTTTCATAGATGGAGCTTGCAATCAAAATCAAAAATCCGCCGATGACCGAGCTTGGAATAAGCGACTGCCGCAATACCCGGAATGTACGGCGCAGCATGTTGGCAAACAGCATACCCGCCATGAGTATGGCGAGCTCCACCATCAACTCCCATATGCTGCTGTCCCAGAAATTCATGCCACTTGTCATAAAATCCTCCCCGGCATTCGTCTTTTGCCTGTTAGAATAAGTGCGATTATAGCGATTATAGCATATTCAAACGGTCCTCAGGGCAAAACCTTGCAAGTTTGTGTAAAAGGCGGGTATCAAAGGGGTAAAATGCGGGGGTTATCGGGCCGAAAAGTGCCGAATATAGCATTGTAGTCTATTTTAATATGTACTATAATTTATACATATGCCTGAAACGGCGTTTTTTCGTCATATCCCGGCATATTCAGCTGGCCATCGCGGAGGCTAAAAATTGAGGTGAAACGATGGTTCATTCCGCCGGCGGCACCAGAGAACAGAAGCATACCATCCGGTGGATTTCTTTCTTGGCGTTGATTTGCGGCGCCTTGCTTTTTATGGATGCGCTGCTGGGGACATATCTGCTGTTTGGGATACCCGGATATGCGCCTTCCTTGTTTTCTGCGGGCGCGCCCGCGTTGCCCGCAGGCGTTGGACTATGGCCGTTTGCGGCGGCTTTTATCCTTTTGTGCGCGGCGCTCTTTGCGCTGCTGTTGTTGCTTCGCACCCGGAAACGGAGGGAATTGAACTCCCTGCCCGAGCTGTTTTTAAAAACGCTGGATCGGGCGCCTTATGGCGTTGCCATAGGGCCGGACTGGGGGGAGGTACTCTACGGGAATGCAGTGCTTTTGGATATGCTTGGGCGTACCGCATGGCAGATGGAAGGCGCGTGGCTGGAAGAACTTCTTTACCCGGAGGACGCGGAAAAAGCAAAGGCCAATTTTGCTGCGCTTCGCCGCGGAGAGGTTGCGCAATTCGGCTTTGAAGCAAAAACGAAAGGACTGTCCGGCTCTCCTCTCTGGCTCAAGATCGTCTGCTTCCCGCTCCCGCCGGATTTTTTTAAGCCACAGCAATACCTGTCCATATTGGAGGATATTACCCATTACCGGCAGGCCTGCCAGGCGCTTACCGAAAGCGAACGCAGCAAGGCGGTGCTTTTAAGCCACCTTCCCGGCCTTGCCTACCGCTGCGAAAACGATTTGGACTGGACCATGCGCTTTGTTTCGGACGGCTGCCTCGCGCTCACCGGTTATTTGCCGGCAGAGCTCATCGACAACAACGCGCTCTCCTTTAACGACATCATCAAACCCATATACAAGGATATCGTACGCAGGGAATGGGACCGCGTGCTTGCTTTGAACGAACCCTTCCGCTACGAATACGAGATCACCGCAAAAAGCGGGGAAAGCAAATGGGTGCTCGAAACCGGGCAGGCCGTGCTGAGTGAAACGGGCGCAGTACAGGCGCTCGAGGGTATCATCATTGATATTACGGAGCAGAAAAAACGCGGCGCGCAGATACAGTACATGCACGACCATGACCTTTTGACGGGCCTTCACAACCGCATTTATTTTGAAACCGAAAAACGGAAGCTGGATGAAAAGCGCCCCTTCAGCTCGTTTGGCATCATCATTGCCGATATCAACGGGTTAAAGCTCATCAACGACGCGCTTGGCTATTCGCGGGGGGATGAACTGATTATCGCTACCGCCACGCTGATAAAATCCTGCTGCGCCCCCCAGGCCGTTCTTGCAAGGACGGGAGGGGATGAATTCAGCATATTGCTGCCCGACGCCGAGCCAAGGGACGCGGCGATGCTGGTCAAAGAAATCACGGGGGCGCTCGATACGTACAACAAAAGCAATTCCGCGCTTGGGTACGACATCAGCGTATCCTTCGGGTTTGCGGTAAAGCAGCAGGAAGATGAAAACGTGGAGGAGGTTGCAAGGGCCGCCGCGGAATATCTCAACAGCCGCAAGCTCCTTACGCGCAAGAGCTCTCACAATTCCATTTTGACCTACGTTATGGCCACCATATACGCGCGCAGCCAGGAGACGGAAGCGCATGCAAAACGGCTTGCGCGGCTGGCAAGATGCGTGGGCTGGCGCATGGGGCTTGCGCAGAGCAAGCTCGATCAGCTCGAGCTGTTTGCGATGCTGCATGATATCGGGAAAATCGGCGTGGATGACCGCATACTCAACAAGCCCGCGCAGCTTACCGACGACGAATGGGTGTATATGCGGCGGCATCCGGAAATCGGTTGCCGGATTGCGACCGCTTCGCCGGAATTGAAGCATATCGCGCTGCTGATACTCACGCATCATGAACGCTGGGACGGCACCGGATACCCCGTGGGTTTAAAAGGAGAGGAGATCCCCCTGCTTTCTCGTATCCTCGCGGTGGTGGACGCTTACGACGCCATGACGGAAGAGCGCATTTACCGCAAGGCCATGCCCAGGGAGCAAGCCATGGAAGAACTGAATAAAAATGCCGGAACGCAATTTGACCCTTATATTGCGGCACTTTTTATCGATTGTATAAAAGAGGGTTCATTGTCTGCTTTTGATGAAAACATGGAGCCGGCGTACACGAAGGGGACGGGAATATGAGAAAAGCAGCGGTTTGCATACTATTACTCATCGGGTTGCTGTTGCCCTCCGCCGCAAAGGCAGAGGCATACAGCAGCGCCGATTTTATTGGCATGATGCAGACCCACCCCGCCGTCATGCTTCTTGTGGACCCTTATACCGGTGAAATCAAGTATGCAAACGCGGCGGCCGCACAATATTACGGCTACAGCGTGGAGCAGTTTGCTCAAATGAACTTCAGCGAAATCAACGCGACCCCTTCCGAAGATATCAGCAAAGACGTCCGCGCCGCGTTCGGAAACCGCGGCGGCGCTATGCAGTTTACCCATCGCCTGAAAGACGGCAGCCTTCGCTATGTGGAGATTACGGCAGGCATCGTTACGGTGGACGGGCGGCTGATGAATCTTTTAATCGTCCAGGATATCACCGAAAAAGTGCAGCTGCTCGAGAATGAACGCAGGGAAAGCAGAATTTTTATTATCGTGGGCAGCCTTGTCGCGCTCACACTTCTTTTGCTGTTGCTGGGCATTGGCTTTAACAGAAGGCAGCTAAAAAGGCTTGCCGCCTCGCTTGAAAAATCCAACGCGCTCATGCGCAGCTTTTATGACGCGGATGAAAGCGGGCTGTATCTCAAGGATGAAAACCTGCGCTATGTCTCCGTCAACAAGGCCGGGGAAATTATGCACGGGGTCCTGGAAAAAGACACGGTCGGCCGCGACGATTACGCGATATTTGAGCCTGAGTTCGCGGAGGCCCGGCGCGCGGCGGACCGTTACGTGCTTCAACACAACGCATCCACTTTGGAAGAGATTACGCATAACGGCAGGGTATTTAAAATCAAGAAGTTCCCGGTGGTGCTCATCGATGGCAAACGCGGCGTAGGCTCCTATGCGCGCGATATTACGGATGAAATCAAGTACGCGAAACGGCAGGCGTTCGCGCTCAAGAGGAGCGAGATCGCCTTTGAGATGATGAACCAGAATTTTGAGAGCATGGAGGAGCATTTGGGGCTGGTATTGCAGCAGATGCTGCTGCTCACACAAAGCCGGTTTGGCTGCGTCTACCTGTATGATGAAAAGAAGCGGGAACTGACGCTCTTTTGCTGGATGGACCAGCAAAAACCCGAAAACGGCGCGCCCGATATCTGGCTGACCGCCCGCGTGGAAGAAGTGGGCATATGGGGCAAAGCGTTGGCGGAGCGCGAGCCGGTGGCCATCAACCGTTTCGCCGACGGGGAGCGCCATTTCTTCCGGTTCGGCCCGGAAAAGCCGGAAGCGCTGCGGGAGCAGGTGGAAATTACAAACTATCTGGCCTTCCCCGTACTGATCGACGGGGAAATCGTAGCCTGTGTCGCACTGTTTAACCGGGACGGCGAATATGACATGGAGGACGCCGCTGAACTCAGCCTGCTGATGGACGGCGTATGGAATTCCATGAAGCGGCGGCAGGCGCTCTCCACGCTGTATTTTGAGCGCAACAAGTATTTGCAGACGCTGATCTCAATTGGCGACGGCGTGATGGTGGTAAACGCCCAGGGCATGATCGAAATGCTCAACGGCGTCGCCGAAAAACTGACCGGCTGGAGCACGAAGGATGCGGCGGACCATCATTACAAAGAGGTATTTGTGCTCTCGCATGAGCAGCCCGGCTTTACCATTAAGGACCCCATAGAGGACGCCCTTTTGACCAACGAGGTGCAGGAGCTGGGCAACCACGCCATGCTGACTTCGAGAAGCGGCGCTTCCTATTATTTGGAGGACAGCGCCGCGCCCATACGGGACGATCAGGGGAACACCGTAGGCGTGGTGCTTGTGTTCCGCGACGTGACCGATAAAAAAGAACAGCGCAAGAAGATCGAGTTTCTGAGCTTCCACGATTCGCTCACCGGCCTCTACAACAGAAGGTATTTTGAGGAGGAGATGCAGCGCGTGGACGTTTCCGGCGTGCTGCCTGTTTCCATTATACTGGGCGACGTCAACAGCCTGAAACTCACCAACGATATATTCGGCCACGCGTTCGGCGACATGCTGCTTGAAAAGGTTTCCGAGGTGCTGCGCGGAGTGTTCGGCCCGCAGGGCGTGATCGCCCGGTGGGGCGGGGATGAATTCGTTATCCTGATGCCGGGCGCTTCGGCGGCGCGGGCGGAAGATGCAATCGCGGCTGTGAAGGAGGCGTTTAGTAAAGAGCAGATTCGCGCCATCCGCGGCAGCATCTCCATGGGCTATGCCACAAAGATCGATGCGGAGGAACCCATCAGCCGCGTTCTGGCCAGCGCTGAGGAAAACATGTACTCCGCAAAATCCCTGAACCGGGACGATGTCAGGAGCCGCGCCATCGACGCGATCACCACCTCGCTCTATGAAAGCAGCTACCGTGAGCTGGAGCACGCGGAGCGGGTCAGCGAACTCTCCGTGCTGCTCGGGCGCGCGCTGGGCCTTTCCGAGGTGAAACTCAAGAAGCTCAAGGAGGTTGCCCGCCTGCACGATATCGGGAAAATCGTGCTGGAGCCGAATATCCTCAATAAAAACCATCTGTTGACGTTGGAGGAGTGGAACGAGGTCAAGCGGCACCCCATCATCGGGTACCGGATACTAAACTCCTTTGACGATACCGTGGATCTTGCGGAATCGGTGCTGGCGCACCATGAGCAGTGGGACGGCACCGGCTATCCCAAGGGGCTCAAAGGGGAGGAAATTCCGCTGCTGGCGCGCATCATCGCCGTGGTGGAAAGCTTTGAACGCATGACGCACGATTCGGACAACACCAAGGCGAGGACAAAAGAGGACGCGCTGCGGGAGCTAAGGGAAAACGCGGGCAGGCAGTTTGACCCCATGCTGGCCGAGCTGTTTGCGCGCATGATGGAGGAAGGATCCTAAGACAGGACTTAAGCAATAACAAAAGATTATTAAAAATGCCGGCCGTGATGAGCGGTGGCATTTACAATCCTCAACAGGCGTATCGCTACCCGATCCAGCCGCGAGGCAAAAGGTTCACAAGGAGCACTTTAAAAGAAGGCTCCTTTTTTCATGCAAGCAATACACGGACATCGTATTATATGGAATATTTTACAAGCTAACCATATCGTGCATTCCCTGCGATTGCTTTCCCATGCGATTCATCGTATAATAAAGCGGTCATTTGATCCGGAATAATAAATTTATAAAGGTGGCTGCAGATGGATTTATTCGAAAAGTGCTTTCGCTACGACGAACCGCAGCGGGCGATGGAAGCGGGGATCTATCCCTATTTCCATGCGCTGGAGACCGGGCAGGACACGGAAGTCGTCATGTCCGGCAGGAACATCATCATGCTGGGCTCCAACAACTACATGGGTCTCGTCAGTGACGAAAGGCTGAAAAAGGCCGCGATTGCGGCGGTGGAGAAGTTCGGCACAGGTTGCTCCGGCTCCCGCTTTTTAAACGGCACGCTGGTGCTGCACGAGGAACTGGAGCGCGAGTTCGCCGAGTTTTTCCACAAGGACGCGGCATTGACGTTCTCCACCGGCTTCCAGACCAACCTTGGCGCGATCTCGGGTCTTGTTGGCCGGCACGATTACATTATAAACGATTCCGAAAACCACGCGAGCATCGTGGATGCGACGCGTCTGAGCTACTGCAAAAAAGACGTGAAATTTGAGCATTCCAACATGGAGGATCTCGAAAGCAAGCTCGCGCGCATCCCAGAAGACTCGGGCAAGCTCATTGTGACCGACGGCGTGTTCTCCATGTCCGGCGAGATCGCAAAGCTGCCCGAAATCGTGAAGCTTGCGAAAAAGTACGGCGCGCGCATCATGGTGGACGACGCGCACGGCGCTGGCATGGTGGGCGACGGCGGACGCGGCACGGCCTCGTATTATGGCCTGGAGGACGAGGTGGACGTCATTATGACCACGTTCTCCAAATCCTTCGGTTCCCTGGGCGGCGTAATCGCGGCCAGCGATAAAGTGATCAATTACGTCAAGCACCGTTCCCGCCCGTTCATATTCAGCGCGTCCATACCGCCCGCAAACGCAGCGGCGGCGCTTGAGGCGCTGCGCATTATCAAGCGGGAGCCCGGCCGGAAGGACAAGCTGCTTGAAGTGGCCAACTACATGCGCAAAAAGCTCACCGAGCTCAACGTTCCCATCATGGAAGGCGAGACCGCCATTATCCCCGTGTTCACGTACTCCATGGAGCGGACGTTCATCGCCGCCAAGCTGCTCTTTGAGAACGGCGTATACGTCAACCCCGTGATACCGCCCGCGGTAGTGGAGGGCCAGTGCCTGCTGCGTACAAGCTATACGGCCACCCATACGTTCGAGCAGATGGACCGCGCCGCGGCGGTTATCGCGCAGGTGCTGCAGTCGATCTAAGCGATAGCCGAAAGATACGAAGTATGCTGACGCCATGCGGGGAACCGCATGGCGTCTTTTCTCATTATTATAATTGCATATGCCATATGATTACAATTATTGGAATACACTGTTTTGAGGTGTTATCCAATGAAAAGGGTATACGAGATTATTGCCGCGCTTGTTGTTACAATTCTATTCATATGCCTGCTCCTTTCTATTCTAAAAGACAGAGCCATGGAGCAAACCATATTGCGCCTGCTGTACTATCCAACGGGTGATGCCATTGACGAGTATTACGGAGAACGGCGGCAGCATATGGGCGGGAAAGTGATAAGCGTTCGCCAGGTGCCGGATACGCCATACTATGAGGTCATCATACAGGTAAGAACTTTTGTGGGGCCGCATAATCCTCCCTATGGCTTGGAGACTATGACGTTTTACGTTACTTATGGTCAGGTGGGATTAAAAGAGTTCGAGCATCAGGATGGATGATAATGCATGATGCACTGCGTTGGCATACAGAAACAAACCCGCAGCCATAAATGGGAGCAGGGCATATCATTGGCTCAAATAGAACATGGCGCCAAAGCCGGACAAGTCCACTATAATATGCGATAACAATGTCCATCGGATGGATTTTGTCCGGTATGCGACAATACCCCAGAAAATTCCTAATATTCCTGAAAAGAGAACGAACAAGGGCACGCCGTAAGAAGACGGGTTTACAGAATTGGGAGAAACATGCCATACTGCAAAGCCTATGAGCGGAAATACAAGCCCCATAACGGGCTGTTGAAAGTAGTGGCAGTATACGCCTCTCCATAAAACTTCTTCGCCAACTGCATTTACCGACGCGATGACAAACGATAAGAAAGCTATTTCAGAGGTGACTTTCGGAAGCCGCGCTAAAAAAGGGCCTCCAAATATGGCAAAGACACACGGAATCACAAGTAAAACAACATTCAGCCATCTGTAGCGGCCGTTTTCGGGCTTGCGAAAAAGTCCGACAATTTCTTTTTTTTCGAGCAGAACAAGAGGGGCAAATATGCACCATACAATCCAATAGAACAGAAATCCCGCTAGATATCTAACTTTCAAGCCCCATATTGTGCAGAAATACTGAAAAGCGAAATAGGTGGACGCAACTAAAAATACTGGCAACAGTATGAGAAACAGCTGTTTGCCAGTAAACCTACCAAGGTACAATTTGACGGAGTTGTCCATAAAACACCCCTGATTGGTACGAAATCATTTATATATTAATGAAACGGATGTATTTCGTCAAGAGAATACCATACAACAAAAAAACACCTGCGGATTGTTTCTTCTCAGGCACCAACGGCGACCCGCCCGGCCATCGGCGGGGGGAGCCGATTGGCACTAGGCCTGCAGGCCGCCGCAGGTGGGAAGGTTCCTCGCCGTTCCCCGGCGAGGAACTTCTTTATAGAAAATCGGTTCAATGGGGAGTGGAGTCGAAGGAGCCGTAGCGAGCAAATCGGCGTAAAAAGCCCGCGCTTGCAAGGGCCTCGCCGATGCGAGCGCGGCTTTTTTCGGAAAAGGAGATCAAAGCGTACTTTGCTCCGGTGTGTTGTA
>JAFABA010000020.1 GCA_023426265.1 Bacillota bacterium | reverse complement strand
ATACCTACGGCAGCGACAAACCGGATATCCGCTTTGAACTTCCGATTATTGACGTAACGGATATTACCTCCAAAAGCTCGTTCGCCGTATTCAAAAACGCGGCGCAAAAGAAGGGCGTCGTCCGGGTAATTAACGTCAAGGGCGGCGCGAGCTTTTCGAAAACCGCAATCGAGGAGCTGACCGTCCGCGCACAAAGCTACGGTGCAAAGGGCATGGCGTGGATTTTAATCCGTGAAGATGGCAGCATCAACTCTATACTGCCCAAGTATTTCTCGGAGGAAGTCTGGCAGGAGCTTCTCGACCGCGTGGACGGCAAGCCGGGCGATTTTATCTTGTTCTGTGCAGATAAGCTTTCCACCGCAAGAAGGACATTGGGGGGGCTGCGGCTGGAGCTTGGCGATCTGCTAAACTTAAGGCCCAAGGACCGGTACGCGTTTTTGATCGTGACGGATTTCCCGGAATTTGAGTATTCCGAGGAAGAAAACCGCTGGATGGCGACGCATCACCCCTTTACCATGCCGTACGAGGAGGATCTCCCCTACCTGTTTACAGACCCCGGCCGTGTGCGCGCACAGGCGTACGACGTGGTGCTAAACGGCATCGAGCTTGGCAGCGGCAGCATCCGTATCCACAACAGCGAGGTGCAGAAACTGATGTTCCAGGCGCTGGGGTTATCGGACGAAGAGGTGGAGCGCCGGTTCGGCTTCTTTATCCGCGCGTTCCGCTATGGCACGCCGCCGCACGGCGGGTTCGCGTTCGGCCTCGACCGGCTGGTCATGTTGCTGTTGGGTGCCGACTCCCTGCGCGACGTCACGGCGTTCCCCAAGACCAAGGACGCCAAGTGCCTGCTGACCAACGCGCCGGATCCCGTGGACGCCGCGCAATTGAAGGAACTGCACATACTCACCGGGGACGCCAAGCCCGAAGCGGCGGCAGCAGGCGAGAAACAGGCAAAAAAGAAGCAGGCGGAAGAGGAATTCGACATCGCGCGGGTGGCGGAGCTTGCTTCGTTGCAGCTTACAAAAGCCGAGCAGGCCAACATGAAACAGGAGCTTTCCGCTATCATTCATTTTGCGGGGCAGCTCGATCATGTGGATACGAACTGTGTTCCCGTCACCGCGCATGTGGTGCCGCTCCATAACGTATTTCGTTTAGACGAAGCAAAGCCGTGCAACCGGGAGGCGCTTTTAGAGAACGTGCCTTCCATGCACGGGGATTATATCCGCGTGCCCAGCGCCATCGAGTAAGGGGGACACATGAAGGACATTACGCGTTTGAGCGCCGCGGCGCTCGCAAAGCAGCTTGCATCCAGGGAGGTCTCCGCAAAGGAGGCCACCGAAGCTTACCTGACCCGCATTGCGCAAACGGACGGCAGCGTCGGGGCATACCTTTCCGTGGCTTCCGAGTATGCGTTAAAAACTGCGGAAGCAATCGACCAAAAGCGGAAAAGCAACGAAACGCTTTCCCCGCTTGCGGGCGTGCCCGTAGCGCTTAAGGACAACATGTGCACCACCTGGGGGAATACCACGTGCGCTTCGAAGATATTGCATAACTTCCGTTCGCCCTATGACGCCACGGCGGTGCGAAAGCTTGCGGACGCGGGCTGCGTGTTTTTAGGCAAGGCCAACATGGACGAGTTCGCCATGGGCTCCAGTACGGAAAACTCCGCAGTCAAGGTCACAAAAAACCCGCGCGATCTCACCCGCGTGCCGGGCGGCAGCTCTGGCGGCTCCGCCGCGGCGGTGGCTGCGGACGAGGCGGCGTTTGCGTTAGGCTCGGATACCGGCGGCTCCATCCGCCAGCCTGCCGCGTTCTGCGGCGTGGTGGGCATGAAGCCGACCTACGGCCGGGTTTCCCGTTACGGCTTAATCGCCTTCGCGTCGTCTTTAGACCAGATCGGCCCGCTTACCAAGACCGTAGAGGATTGCGCATTGGTGCTCGACGCCATCTGCGGGTACGATCCGCAGGATAGCACCTCCGTCCCCGGAAAGGAAACGGGCTTCGCGAAAGCCCTTACAGGAGAGGTCAGGGGCAAGCGGCTCGCATTGCCCAAGGAATTTTTAGGCGAAGGCATATCCCCCGGCGTAAAAGCCGCCATACTGGAGGCGGCCAGGCGGTTTGAACAAATGGGGGCGGAAGTCGCGGAAGTGAGCATGCCCATGCTTTCTAACGCCCTGCCCGCGTACTACATCATTTCAAGCGCCGAGGCATCCAGCAACCTGGGCCGGTTTGACGGCGTGCGCTACGGCTACCGCGCCGAAGGCTGCGAAACGCTGGAGGAACTGTATTTAAAGTCCCGCAGCGAAGGCTTCGGCCCCGAGGTCAAGCGCCGTATCCTCTTGGGCACGTTCGCGCTCTCGGCAGGGTATTACGACGCGTATTATAAAAAGGCGCTCCAGGTACGCACGCTGCTTTCCCAAGCCTATGCGAAGGTGTTTGAAACGTTTGACGCGGTGCTCTCTCCCGTAGCGCCTACTGCGGCCTACCGCATCGGGGAAAAAACGGCGGACCCTTTGGAAATGTACTTGGGCGATATCTGCACCGTGCCCGTTAACATCGCGGGCCTGCCCGCGCTTTCCATGCCCTGCGGGGAAACGGATGGCCTGCCGGTAGGCATGCAATTAATCGGCAAGGCGTTTGACGAATATACGCTGCTGAATTTCGGCGCGGCGTATGAGCGTGAATACGGCGTATACCATCTGACTGCGCCCGCGTTTGGAGGGGATTGATATGCAATACGAAACCGTCATCGGCCTGGAAATCCATATTGAATTGAAAACGGAGAGCAAGATCTTCTGCTCCTGCCCCACGACGTTTGGCGCTTTGCCCAACACGCAGATTTGCCCCGTGTGCATGGGCATGCCGGGCGCGCTTCCGGTGTTGAACGGCAAGGTGGTGGAGTACGCCGTCAAGGCGGGCTTAGCGACACACTGCAACATCGCGCCTTACTCCAAGCTGGACCGGAAGAATTACGTCTACCCCGATCTCCCCAAGGCCTATCAGATCTCGCAGTATGATCTCCCGCTGTGCGAAGGCGGGTATTTGACCATCGAAACCCCGGCGGGGGAAAAGAGGGTGCGTTTAACGCGCATCCATATCGAGGAGGACGCGGGCAAATTAACGCACGACGCTAACCTCGGCACGCTGTTCGACTGCAACCGCTGCGGCGTGCCGCTCATTGAAATCGTCACCGAGCCGGATATGCGGAGTGCGCAGGAGGCAATCGATTTCTTGGAAAAGCTCCGCGCCACCATACTCTACACCGGCATCTCGGACTGCAAAATGAACGAGGGCAGCATGCGCTGCGACGTCAACCTGTCCATGCGCCAGGCGGGCTCGGATGTTTACGGCACGCGCACGGAGACCAAGAACCTCAACTCCTTCCAGTCTGTACGCCGCGCCATAGAGTTTGAAAGCGCGCGCCAGATTGAGGCGATCGAGGCGGGAGAACCTATCGTGCAGGAAACCCGGCGGTTTGATCAGGGTTCGGGCAAAACCTCCTCCATGCGCCGGAAAGAAAATGCCAACGATTATCGGTACTTCCCCGACCCGGACCTTTGCGCGGTGGAGCTTCCCAAAGGCGAGATCGAACGCTTGCAGAAACAGATCCCGCTGCTGCCCGAGGAGCGCAAAGCAGTTTATATGGAGCAGTACGGGCTTTCCGGCTACGATGCGTCGCTGCTGACCAACGAGCAGGAGGTTTCGGATTATTTTGAGGAAGCGGCGAAGGGCACCGCCTATCCCAAGCTGCTTGCGAACCTCCTCATCAGCGAGGTGTTCCGTCTGCGCGGCCAGGGTGAAGACGCTTCCATCCGCATTGCGGCAGGTCACTTGGCCGCTTTATGTGAGCTCATCGGCACAGGCAAAATCAACAGCAGCGCGGGCAAAAAGGTGCTCGCCGCCATGTGGGAACAGGATGAAGCGCCGGAGAGTATCGTCAAGCGCCTCGGCCTGGAGCAGATCAGCGACGAAGCGGTGTTAAAGGAGCATTTGGCCGCAGCACTTGCAGCAAACCCCAACGCCGTTTCGGATTACCGCGCGGGCAAAATTAGCGCCATGCAAGCTATTATGGGGCATGTCATGAAACTGACCGCGGGCAAGGCCGATCCGGTGAAGCTCAAGAGCCTGTTGGAAGCGGCGCTGAAATAAACCGTACCGTATAAGCATGCATTTGTGGGAAAAAATCTCTTTTGGTTTTTAAATTGGGATTTTTTCAACGGGAACGGTAATGATAGCCGTTCCTGCTTTTTATGCATTGATTTTTGAGTAATATGTCATATATAATATATATAATGTTCGCGATTTGCACATGCCGTTTCTGTTTGCAGGTATTACGGACATTCAGGAAAATCAATAAATATGCAGCAATGAGGCGCATTTTCAACAGCCCGGGACTGATTTTCCATACTCTTGCCAAAGGTGGCTTCTTAACAGGAGATGTCCTGTAATAATAGTTTGTGGCAGAATACAAGGAGGTAATATGCAAGTACACGATCCCTACATTGCAAGCGTGCTCGATACGCTCGCACTTCGCAACCAGAACGAGCCGGAATTTCTACAGGCCGCAACAGAGGTGCTGCACTCGCTTGCCCCGGTCGTCAAACGCCGTCCGGAGCTGAAAGCAATGGGCATCCTAGAGCGCATTGTGGAACCGGAACGCGCCATACAATTCCGCGTAAGCTGGGTGGACGACGCAGGAAACGTTCAGGTCAACCGCGGCTACCGCTACCAGTTCAATTCCGCCATCGGCCCGTATAAGGGCGGGCTTCGGTTTCACCCTTCCGTCAATTCCTCCATCCTTAAATTTCTGGGGTTTGAGCAGATTTTTAAAAACGCGCTGACCGGCCTTTCGATCGGCGGCGCAAAGGGCGGCGCGGATTTTGACCCCAAGGGCAAAAGCGACATGGAGATCATGCGCTTCTGTCAATCGTTCATGACGGAACTTTGCCGGCATATCGGCCCGGATACGGACGTGCCTGCGGGCGATATCGGCGTGGGCGCGCGGGAGATCGGCTATCTTTACGGGCAATACAAACGCCTGAAAAATGACGTGACCGGCGTGTTAACCGGAAAAGGCATTTCCTATGGCGGTTCGCTTGGACGCAAGGAAGCAACTGGCTATGGCGTATGTTATTTTACCCAGGAAATGCTCCGCAAGAGGGGGCTTTCGTTTGAGGGGAAAACGGTGGTGGTTTCCGGCTCCGGCAACGTGGCGATCTATGCGGCGGAAAAGGCAGCGGCGCTTGGTGCAAAAATTGTGGCCATGAGCGACTCGTGCGGTTATATCTATGACAAAAACGGCATCCAACTCGACGTTGTAAAACAACTCAAGGAAGTGGAGCGCTGCAGACTGCATGAGTATACAACCCACGTTGCGGGTGCAGAATACTACGAAAGCTGGCGGAATATATGGAGCATCCCCTGCAATATCGCCCTGCCCTGCGCAACGCAGAATGAACTTGATTTAACCAGCGCAAAGCTCCTTGTACAAAACGGATGCATTGCCGTAGCGGAAGGCGCAAACATGCCGTGCACGCCGGAAGCGGCAGCGCTGTTTCTAGAGGCCAAAATATTGTACGGGCCGGGCAAGGCTACAAACGCGGGCGGCGTCGCAACCTCGGCGCTTGAAATGTCCCAAAACAGCCAGCGCCTGAGCTGGACATTTGAAGAGGTGGACTTTATGCTCCAAAAAATCATGACGAATATCTATGAGAAAGCGTATGCCGCCTCCGAAGAGTACGGGGAACCGGGAAACCTTGTGCTGGGCGCGAATATCGCAGGGTTTCTGAAGGTGGCCGACGCCATGCTCTCGCAAGGCATAGCCTACTGACAGGATTGCGGGATTTTCCCATACATTTTTTACTTGACAGCAGGCTTATATCTACGGTACCATTGCATACAAACCCGGACACGCGAGGAAAGGAGGAACGTTTTTTTCATGAAGCCGTTCGCAGTAGTTTCCATGATGATGCCCAAGCGCGGAATGATGATGCGTTCCGCGCCAGTTTGCGTGTTGCGAATGCCGGTGACGGCAGTCTAGCGGGAACCAATTCCGTTGTTTTGGCCCTGCTTCGCAAGACGCGAAGCAGGGCCTTTTTGTTGGATTATGATAAAATTCAGGAGGGAAAACCATGACAAAGCAAAAACAGTACCGGTTCGATACACTGCAGGCGCATGCGGGCTATTCGCCCGATCCTACGACGGGCGCGCGCGCCGTTCCTATTTACCAGACCACCGCCTACCAGTTTGAGGACGCGGCGGATGCCGCCGCGCAGTTCGCGCTTCAAAAGTCGGGCAGCATCTATACGCGTTTAAGCAACCCCACCGTCGCCGTGCTGGAGGAGCGCGTCACGGCATTGGAAGGCGGCGTGGGCACGGTATGTTTTGCCTCCGGCATGGCGGCGATTTTAGCCTCCATACAGAACCTGGCCGAGACCGGCAGCGAGATCATTTCCCTCTCCACGCTCTATGGCGGCACATATACGCTCTTATTCCAGCGGTTTGAAGTCCGTTACGGCATCAAGGTCCATTCCGTCGGCCCGGAGGATTTTGTAAGGCTCGAATCCCTCATCAATGAAAAAACCCGTTGCGTGTATCTCGAAACGCTCGGCAATCCCAACATCAACATCCCGGATTTTCAAAAGATCGCGGAAATCGCGCACAAACACGGCCTGCCCGTGATTGCGGACAACACATTCGGCACCCCGTATCTCATCGATTGCAAAGCCTGCGGCATCGATATCGTGGTGCATTCCCTCACCAAGTACATGGGCGGGCACGGCAATTCCATGGGCGGCTCCGTCACGGACCTCGGCACATTTACCTTCAAAGACAACCCCCGCTTTGCCGAATATAATACGCCGGATGAAAGCTACCACGGCCTTGTCTACGCGGAACTTGGCGCGGCCGGGTATTTGGCGAAGCTGCGCGCGGGCTTTTTGCGGGATACCGGCGCGTGCCTGTCCCCCTTCAACGCGTTTTTGCTGCTGCAGGGTATTGAAACGCTGAGCCTGCGCATGAAGAAGCACTGCGAAAACGCCGTAACCGTCGCAAGTTATTTAAAAAGCCACCCGCAGGTAACGTGGGTCAACTACCCCGCGCTTGAAGGGGACGCGTATTTTGAGCGCGCGAAGCGGTATTTCCCCAAGGGTTGCGGCGGCATCTTCACATTCGGCATCAAGGGCGGCACGGAGGCGGGGCGGAAGCTGATCGACTCGCTGGAGCTTTTTTCCCTGCTCGCCAACGTGTCCGATGTGCGCTCTCTTGTCATACATCCCGCCAGCACCACGCATGCGCAGCTCGATGAGGCGGGGCTCAAAGGCGCGGGCGTTACCCCGGATATGATCCGCCTTTCCATCGGCATCGAGGACCCGGAAGACTTGATAGACGACCTTGAGCAGGCGCTTATAAAATCCCAGGAGTAAAGGAGGAGTAAAGTATGCCCGTGAAAATTCCAAACGGCTTGCCCGCTTACGATATCTTAACCAATGAGAACATATTCGTTATGCCCGAGGACCGCGCCGCCACCCAGGATATCCGCCCATTACGGATTGCGGCCCTCAACCTCATGCCCACAAAGACCGTGACGGAAACGCAGCTTCTTCGCCTTTTGGGCAATACGTCGCTGCAGGTGGACCTGACGCTGCTGCGCACCGCGAGCTACCAGCCCCGCAACACCGACCATACGCACCTGGATACCTTCTACCGTACGTTTGACGAGGTGAAGCATGAGCAGTTCGACGGCCTGATCGTCACCGGCGCCCCCGTGGAGCAGATGCCGTTTCGTGAGGTCGCCTACTGGCAGGAGCTTGCCCAGGTGCTCAACTGGGCGACGGAAAACGTGTTCTCTTCGCTGTTCATCTGTTGGGGCGCGCAGGCGGCGCTCTACCATTACTACGGCATTGAAAAGCAGCCGCTCCCAAAAAAGCTGTTCGGCGTATATCCCCACACGGTGGAAAACCGCACGCACCGGCTGCTGCGCGGCTTTGACGATCTGTTTTACGCCCCCCACAGCCGCCACACCACCGTGCGTACGCAGGATGTGGCGAGCCACCCGGCGCTGGAAGTGCTGGCGACCTCCAGGGAAGCGGGGCTCTACCTTGCCGCCAGCCGTGACGGAAGGCGGGTGTTTGTCACCGGCCATGGCGAGTACGACCCGGAAACGCTGGAATTGGAGTACAAGCGCGATCTGAACGCGGGCCTGCCCATTGAGCCGCCCGTCAACTACTACCCCGATAACGATTGCTCCATGCCGCCCCGCGTCACTTGGCGCGCGCACGGCAATATGCTGTTCGGCAACTGGCTCAACTATTTTGTCTACCAGGAAACGCCCTATGCGGTGGAAAAAATCAAGGAATATGCGCATTCGGGCAAATAAAAAGCGCTGCGCACTTGTGCCATATATCGCGCAATGGTAGAGTAATTTCAATGGAAAAGAGCGGCAAAGGCCGTATCGTTCAGAAAGGGTCCATATGCTGATCAAAGACCTGCTTCAGGAAAAACGCGTCACGGTATCCTGCGAACTGTTCCCGCCCAAACAGGACGCGGAACTCGAGCGCGCGGAAGAAGTGGTGCGCGAAACCGCAAAACTCAATCCGGATTTTATATCCGTCACATACGGCGCAAGCGGAGGCACCTCCAAAAACACGGTGCGGCTGGCGGAGTATATCACAACATGCGGCGTCACAGCGCTCGCGCACTTAACGTGCGGCTCCTCCACCAGGGACGAAGTCGGCACGCTTATTCAGGAGCTTTCCGCACGCAACATTCAAAACGTCCTCGCCTTGCGCGGGGATATTCCGGAGAACGCGGCGTTCCCGTCCCCGCAGCATTATACATACGCAAGCGAGCTCGTGCGAGAAATTCGCGAGCGCAACGGGTTCTCTATTGGCGGCGCGTGCTACCCGGAAGGGCATGTGCAAAGCGTGAGCCAAAAGGAGGACATTGCCCACCTGAAAGAAAAGGTGGAGGCCGGGTGCGATTTTCTGACCACCCAGATGTTTTTTGACAACAACGTGTTGTACCGGTTTTTGTACCGCATCCGTGAGGCGGGCATATCCGTTCCGGTGCTCGCGGGCATCATGCCGGTGACCAACAGAAAGCAGATCACGCGCATCGTCAAGCTAAGCGGGACCTCCCTGCCGCCAAGATTTTTGAGCATACTCGATCGTTTTGGTGACGATCCTTTAGCCATGCAGCAGGCGGGGATCGCGTATGCGACGGAGCAGATCATAGACCTCATCGCAAACGGCGTCAACGGCATCCATATTTATACGATGAACAAGCCGGAGATCGCCGCAGGCATATTCCGCAACCTCTCCCATATCATCCGGGCAAAGGAATAAGCTATGGAAGTAGACCGCGCGGAGGCGCTCCGGTACCTGGGCTATAAACGGGGCCAGCAGCCGGATGAACAAACCGAAAGCGTTTTAAACGCCTGCATTCCGGCGCT
>JAFABA010000007.1 GCA_023426265.1 Bacillota bacterium | reverse complement strand
GGAACCCTCCGCAAAAGCGAGAGACTTTTTTACGACCTGTTCAGCTGTCTGCTCGCTCATCATGCCGAAATCCGGCGTCTCGCGGTTGCAGGTCTCATCGGTATAAAAGCAATATCGGCACCGAAGGTTGCAGCGGCCGGAGGCCGGTTTGATCAAAACGTTCAGCGGCGGCAAGGGATCGCCTCCTTTTTGCGTGATGCGGGTATCTTCGGGTCGTTTATACGTGCTTTTGCAAGAACTGCTCCGCCTGGCTGCGGGCGGGTATCGAATCGGCGGCGCCCGCGGCCGTGACGGCGAGCGCGCCCGCCGCGCTGGCGAACTTCAGTGCGTGGGATACATCCATTCCTTCCGATACGCCGCACAGGAAATAGCCGATAAACGTATCGCCCGCCGCCGTAGTATCCACAGCCTGGACCATAAATGCATCCTGCCGAAGGGTGTCATTGCCCATACGGCAGAGGCACCCGTCCGCGCCCAGCGTAAGCACAACGCACGCGCCCGGGTACATGCGATGAAGCGCTTCCGCAATCGCCTGCGGCTGCGTTTCCCCGCTCAAAAACCCGCCCTCTATTTCGTTTACAAACAGCCAGGTGACAAGCTCCAGCGGAAAGGAACGGACCTCCGGCCTAATGGGCGCCGCGTTGAAGGCGATGCGCATGCCCCGCCTATGCGCATGATGTACGGGACCAGGTTGGTTTCGTTTTGCAGGACCACGATATCACGTTCGCCGAAGTTGGAAAGCACTTTGTCCACATATGCTTCGGTGAACATGCCGTTGGTCCCGCCGTACAGCAGGATGCAGTTTTCGCCGCCGTCGTCCACCTGGATGATGGCGTGGCCCGTGCTTGCCTGCAGCGTCTGAATGTATTCCGTCCGGACGCCCCTGCATTTGAGCGTATCCGTCAGCAGGCCACCCTCAGGCCCGATGCAGCCCGCATGAAACACTTCCATACCGGCCCCGGCCATCGCAATGGACTGGTTGAGCCCCTTGCCGCCGGCCATGACCCGATAATCGGCACAGGCTTTGGTTTCGCCGGGTGCGACAAACGCGTTCAGCCGGTAAACATGATCGAGGTTGAGCGAGCCAAAATTGACTGTCTTCATAGTCTTTAGAATTTCACTCCCGAACAGAGGATGATGTTTGCGTATGGTGTGCATTCGCCTGTGCGGATGACCGCCTTTGTGTTTTCCGTGAGCTTTTTGAACTGATCATGCGGCACGGCGTCTATCGTGGCTTCGGGCAGCAGCGCCCGGATCTCTTTTACAAGCTCCGGGGTGCCCTCCATAAGCTCTGCCGCCACTACAGCGCGCTCCACGCACAGCTCCGCAAGCACCGCCTGCAGCGTATCGAGAAAACGCGGCTGGTTGCGGACAAGCGCAAGGTCGATGCGTTTTACGCCGTCCGGTATCGGCAGGCCGCAGTCGCCGATAGCCAGGCTGTCCGTATGCCCCATACGCGCAACAACGGCGGAAATTTCGCTGTTAATGAGCTCCGTCTTTTTCATACGTCACCTCCCTATAGCCCCAGCCGTTCGAACTGCTCTGATGGGCTGTCGCTTTCCTTCATGCAGTGGACAAGCAAATCGATCATGCGCTTTTCCACCGCTTCATCATGGATTGGAGTCAACTGCTGCGGGTCGTTTTCGGTATCGAACAGAAGCGTGCCAAAGCTGTAAGCCGAGAAATCCAGCTCCGGTATCCCACGGGACTCGATTTTGAGCACCTTGCAGCCTTTTGTGAACGCAAGCGGTTCTGTAAGCTCCATGCGGCTGAGCTCCTCCACGCTGAACCGGTTGCGCATATGGCAGGGCATCAGCGTGTAGTTGTACAGCGGTGAATTGTCTGCGCTTACGGGTGCGCGCATATAGACATAGCGGCCGTCGGTCACGTTCACATGCCCGCCGTGGATGCCGAATATGCAGGCCTCGCGCACGGAGCCGCCATTCGCAACTACGTCTTTGAGCGGCTTGCCCTGCATATCCTTCGGGATATCCATGCCGAAATACTCCAGCAGCGTGGGCGCGATGTCTATGCCCTGTACCAGCGCGTCCCTGCGCTCGCCGCGCTTTTTGCAGCGCGGGTCCCAGATAAACAGCGGGATATGCGCGTTTTCGTTGTACCAGGGCTGCACGCATTTTGCCCACCAGTCGTGTTCGCTCAACAGGAACCCGTGGTCGGTGTTTACGATGAGCATGGTATCGTCCCAGAGGTTCAGTTCATCCATTTTATCCAGCAGCCTGCCCAGCGAATAATCACACATCGTCAGCAGCGCGCAATACTCCTTACGCACATGCCGGACCTGCTCCGCAGTCTCCGTAACGGGCTTATAGTTGGGCCAGTCGAAATGCGGGCCCTTATAATCATCGGCATACAGGTTGCGGAATTCATCCGGCGCGAAGAACGGCTCATGCGGATCGAACGTTTCGATCTGGAGCATCCAGTTGTCGGAGTCCTTATTTTCGTCTATAAACTGCAGACCAAGGTCCAGCGTTTTCTTCTGGGGGTGGTTTTCGAGGCCGCTTATGTGGGGGCGGTTTACCCAATCCTGCCGCCACAGGCAGTTGCTGCGGCCTCCCACGGTTTCGGGGATTGCGGGTTCCTTCACGGACGCCTTCCACGGGTCGCCCTCTTGGCCGCGCACGCTTTCCCAGGTATTGTAGCGCGTATGGTAGGTCGCGCCGCCGTCCTCAAAATAGTGATAGTGATCGGTCACCAGGTGCGTATAGACGCCGTTGTTTTTGAGAATTTCCGGCATGGAATCGTCAAACGGCTCCAGCGGGCCCCAACTCCTGTGCAGGAAGTTCATGCGCCCTGTATGGATTTCCCGGCGCGCCGGCATGCAGGGCATGCTGGCGACGTATGCGTTGTCAAATGTGACCGATCGCTCGGCAAGGCGTTTGAAATTAGGCGTGATGGTATAGTCGCATTGATAGGGTTCGAGCATATGCCGATTCAAAGAATCGAACATCAGTATGATTGCCTTCATGTATAGCCTCCGTCGTTATTGGTTACCACCATTTAATCAGGTCCGTGACCTGATTGCGCAGTTCAACAAACCTCGGGTCCGTAATGTCGCGCGGGCGCGGCAGGTCGTTGTTGATTTCCGCCTTGATCTTTGTCGGTTTGTTGGTGAGCACCAGGATCCGCTCGCTCAAATAGACCGCTTCCTCTATGTTGTGGGTGATGAATATGACCGTCGTGCCAACCTTTTGCCAGAGCTTTACAAGCTCATCCTCCAGCTTGAAGCGAAGCTCAATATCCAGCTGGCCGTACGGCTCATCCATCAGCAGCACCTCCGGCTCCACCGCGAACGCGCGGGCAATCGCCGCGCGTTGCAGCATGCTGGCGGAAAGCTGCGTGGGGTAATACTTGCGGAACTTCGTAAGACCCACCATATCCAGGAATTTGTCCACGCGCCGCTGTATTTCTTCTTTGGACAGTTTCTTGATCTCCAGCCCGAAGGCGACGTTCTGCTCAATCGTCAGCCAAGGCATGTTGGAATACTCCTGGAATATGTACGCGATATTGTGCTTTTTTAAGTCGACCTCTTCATCGCCTATGAGGATATTGCCCGACGTAATGTCATAGACCTTGCTCAGGCTGTTGAGGAACGTGGTTTTGCCGCAGCCTGTCGGGCCGACGATGCATAAGAACTCGTTCTTCCTGACATTGAAGGAGATGTCGTCGAGCACCAGCAGGTCGCCGAACTTTTTTGTGAGGTGGTTGACTTGTACTTTATATTCGCTTGCCATGTTTCTCTCCTTCACTCGGCGGGGTCGATGATGGACGTGATCTCTCTGCGCAGGCTTAAAAAGCGCGGGTCCGTATAATCCCGCGGGCGCGGCAGGTCCACTTTAAACTCCCGCTTGATCGTCGCGGGGCAGTTGGTCATTACAATTACCCTATCCGCCAGGTACAGCGCTTCCTCGATGTTGTTGGTCACGAATATGATGGTGCGCTTCTCGGTCTGCCAGATGCGCTCCAGCTCTTTTTGCATCAGGTACCGCGTCTGCGCGTCCAAATGGCCGAAGGGTTCGTCCATCAGCAGCACCTCCGGCTCGTTGCAGTACACGCGGGCAATGCCCACGCGCTGCCGCATGCCGCCGGAAAGCTGTATGGGGAACGATTTTTCAAACCCTTTGAGGCCGACAAGCTCTATATAGCGCTGCGCGCGTTCGCGCCGCTGTTTTTTTGCCATGCCCTGTACCTTGGGGCCGTATTCGACGTTGCCCATGGTCGTAAGCCAGGGGAACAGTGCTGTGGTCTGGTACACCAGGCCGCACTCCGGGCCTGGCTTCACTTTTTTTGCGCCGTTGATAAAAACGCTGCCCGCGGTGGCCGGTTCAAGCCCCGCGATCACCTTTAAAAGCGTCGTTTTCCCGCATTGCCCGGGCCCGAACAGCACAAGTATCTCGTTCTGCGCGGCCTCCAGGCTGATATCCCGAATGACCTCGTAAGTGCCTTCCTGTGAAGGGAAGCTCTTGGCGATATGATCCAGCTTGATGACGTTTCCCATTACTCGTGTACCCGGCTCCAAGCGCAAAGCTTCGCCTCTACTCCTCTCATAATCGTTGCCAGCAGGAAGCCGATGACGCCTATGGCGATAATGCCGACCATGATCTGCTCCATGTCGCCGATGCCTTGCCCGCTTGTGATCATCCAGCCGATGCCGTCCGTGGAGCGGACCATTTCCGCCGCGACGACCGCCGCCCAGCTGCTGGAAATCGCGATCTGAAGGCCCGTAAAGATATAGGGAATGGAGGACGGAATGACGATGGTGGTGAATATCTTTCTGTCGCTGCAGCCAAGCATTTTCGCAGCGCCGATGAGTTCCGGGTCTACGGACTTTGCGCCCGTATAGACGTTGATGGTGATGTTGGCAAAGCCTGAAATGAATATAATGAAATACTTCGCGCCCTCGCCGAGGCCGAACCAGATGACCGCAATGGAGATCCAAGCAATCGGCGGAATCGGGCGGATGGTCTCAAACAGGGGCCTTACGATGGCTTCGGCAGACTTGCTCCAGCCCATCGCCAGACCCAGCGTAATGCCCAGGGCTGCCGCCAGCAGGAAGCCGGTCATCACGCGGCTGAGGCTTTGCAGGATATGGCCGAACAGCGTAAAGCTGCCGGTGGGCGTGTAGGTACACTTGATCAGGCGCGCGAACACCGCAAGGGGACCGGGAATGAGTTCCCCCAAGCGCGTGCCCTTTGTCCCGAAATGCCAGAGTACTAAAAATCCAAGTATGGCAAGCGCGCCGAATATGATTTTTTTCGTGTTGATTTTCTTTTTCATGGCCGTTACCTCTGCTTTATCGCAATGCGCTCGAGCCGGTCAATCAGGTACCCGAGCAGCGCGCCGGACAGGCCGACGGCAATCATGCCCACCAGTATGACGTCCGGGCGGTACAGGCCGCGCGCCTGCTGAATCATGAAGCCGAGGCCCTGGTTGGAAGCAAGCAGTTCGGCGGCGATCAGCGCGTTCCAGGAAGCGCCCAGCGCGACCTTGAGGCCCGTAAATATCATGGGAAGCGCGGTGGGAATGGCGACCTTCGTTAATAGCTGGAAATTGCTTGCGCCAAACGTCTGGCCAACCCACAGATGAACCGGCTTTGTATTCTTAATGCCTGAGTAGGAATTGATGACACAGGCGATAAATGCCGAAAGGAAAATGACCATCGCCTTGGAAAGCAGGCCGATGCCGAACAGGACGATCATGACAGGCAGCCATGCGATGCCTGGAACCGGGCGCAGCAGGTCAAACAGCGGCGTAACAAAATAATCGACCGGTTTGTACCACGCCATGAGTATCCCTAGCGGCACGCCGATAAAAATGCCGATAAAGTAGCCGGACAACGCTACCTTCATGCTGGCCAGAAGGTGCGTGGGGATTGTTGCGCCATCCGGGTTCTTTTCATAGAATTTTTTGATGAATGTCTGAAAGACCTTTAAGGGGCTGGGCAGCGTGGTCGGAGTCGTCAGCTTCAGGACGTCCGTGCAGATTTCCCATATCAGCAGGAATATGAGAATTGAGAGGGCCGACATCAAAATATATTTGAGCGGTTTCTTTGGGGCAATGACAAGGGGTTTGCTCTTCATATTATTCCCTCATATCACAGCCGCCATAGAAGTTTTATGATATGCGCGCTCCTATGGCGGCTGCGGGCTCTATTGGTTCAGAGTTTCAAAGGCTCTTCAGCCGGCCTGCGCAACGTTTACTGTAATGCCCAGCGCTTCCTGAAGCATGGAGGCGTCGAAGGAAGCCGCCACGTTGGGAAGCTGGGAAGCCTCGATCTTGCCGCCCGCGGAATAGAAGTCTCCAATGTTGATCATGGCTTTGCCAAAGGAATAGATTTTCTGCCCCATGTAAGCCTTGGTGACATACATATTGACCCTCATTTCGGAGCGCATGTCCTGCTCGGAATAATCGCGGCCCTGGGACTTGAAGTAGTTCATGGATTCAGTGAAACGGAGCTCGTCGTTGACGGCGATCTCTTCAAGGGCCTTATAGTATGCCTTGAGGAAGAGCACAAGCTCGTCACGGCGGCTTTCCACAATTTCATTGCGGGCCACAATCACATCGTACAATGTGGTATCGGTCGCATCCTCGAAGGAAGCGGCGCAGATATAACCCTCATTCTCCAACTGGAAGGAATAGGGGCGGGAAGCGGCGATGGCGTCGCCTTCACCGGCCTTGAACGCCGTGAGGTCGGTGCCCAGGTCGATGTTGATCAACTCAACATCGTTCTCGGTCAGGCCGTACTGCTGAGCCCAGCCGATGACGTTGTACTGGGAGGAGGTGCCGAGCTGGCCCAGTATCTTCTGGCCTTTGATCGTATCTGTGCTGCCATACAGGTTGGGTTTGTTCGCAATCTCGCCCTTGTGCTGCAGAACGGGGTTGCCTTCGCGCACATAAATGCCCATGCCGCCGGAGGAATTGGTTTCCGCGAGTAACTTACACGTACCGCTCGCCAGAGAGAATATCATGGCGAGGCCGGATACGCCGACATCCACCTGCTGTGCTGCCAGCGCTTCGTTGATGCCCGCGCCGTTGGCGAACTGGTAGAACTCAACCTTGAGGCCCAGTTCTTCGAAATAACCGTGGTCAAGCGCGTACTGCGCGGGGACGTTGCCGCCGAACGGCATCATGCCGACGCGGAGCGTTTCATAGGTCTTCGTAGGCGCCGCGGGTTCCTGGGCGGGCGCTGCGGGTTCCCGGGCTGCCGGCTGGGTTGCGGCCGGGGTGGCCTCAGCCGGAGTCGCGGCGTTCTGGGCACATCCTGCCATAGCAGGAACAAACATTGCCATAACCAGTAGCAGAGCGATTATTTTCTTCATGTTCGTTCTCCTTTTTTTATTATTCAGCCTTACGGCTTAATAAAAACGGTCTTTCCCGCGTTGCCGAGGTCCGCGGCGGCCTCAAATGCTTTTTGCGCATCGGAAAAAGCAAACCTTCCGGTCACAAGCCTGTTGAAGGACAGGTTATGGTCCATCATGAATTCCATCATTTCGTAGTACTCGGGCAGCGTGAACACCCAGGAACCCGTAAGCTTGATTTCCTTGACGACGAACTCGCTGATATCGAAATCCGGCGTCATGTCGTACCGGCGGCGGCCCTTGCCTATGGTTACGATGTGCGCGCCATTTTCGGCGGTCTCCACGGCGTCCGCAAGGCCGTGCGGGCTGCCGCTGGTATCCATCAGGCGCATGGGCAATTTGCCCTTCATATGCGCGCGGATCTGTTCCTTGGCCGGAGTGCCCTTTTCCGGGCATATGGCGTCAATGCCGAGGTTTTTTGCAAAATTGACGCGCGTTTCGCTCAGGTCGGAAGCAACCACCGTCCATCCCTTTGCCATTGCCATAAGCGACAATACGGTGCCTATGGGGCCCAGGCCCACCACGCACAGGTAGCCGTCCGTAGCGAAGCTGTCCAGCTTTTTTAATGAGGCGTACGCCGTACCGGCCGAGCAGGCCATGAACGCCGCGTCCTCAAACGGGAACTGTTCGGGCAGCGGGCAGCAGTTGATGGCATTGGTAATGAGGTATTCGCTCATGGCGCCGTGGACATGCCAGCCATACGCCCGCTTGTTCACACACCAGCCGTACTTGCCTTCCAGGCAATACCTGCACGCGCCGCAGCCCATATAGTGGTACACGGTGATGCGGTCGCCCGCCTTCACATTTGTTACGCCCGGGCCGACCTTCGCGACGATGCCGCCCGCCTCATGGCCGACCACAAGGTTCTGCCGTTCGTTGATCTGTTCCCACGTCATGCGGAACGTATTGACGTCCGATCCGCAAATACCGGCGCATTTGACGTCGATGAGCACCTGGCCTTCGCCGGGTTCCGGAACCGGCAGGTCGCGCACTTCCACCT
>JAFABA010000001.1 GCA_023426265.1 Bacillota bacterium | reverse complement strand
GTGGCTGCGCTCGGCACGCACCCGCATGAGGCGGCGGGCATGACAGATACGCATCTAACGCAGCTTGAAACGCTGCTCAATGATGAAAAGGCGGTCGCGGTAGGCGAGATCGGACTCGACTACCATTACGATTTCTCCCCGCGCGACGTACAGAAAAAGTGGTTTTCCGAGCAGCTCACGCTTGCGCGGGCGAAGAAGCTGCCCGCCGTGCTGCATGTGCGGGAGGCGGACGGCGACGCGCTTAGTTTGCTGCGCGCGCAGAAGGACGGGCTGACGGGCGTCATGCACTGCTTTTCCGGCAGCTATGAAACCGCGAAGGCCTGTCTTGACCTTGGCCTCTATATCGCGTTCGGCGGCGCGCTGACATTTCAGAACGCAAAAAAGGCGCTCGAAATCGCGGCAAAGCTGCCCACGGACCGGTTATTGATCGAGACCGACTGCCCCTACATGACGCCCGTGCCTTATAGGGGAAAGCGCAACGATCCTTCGCTTGTCCGGCTCGTTTGCGAAAAGCTGGCGGAACTCAGAAGCATGGATGCGGAAGAGGTCGCACAAATCACGCTGCAAAACGGGCTGCGGCTGTTCGGGATGGATGCTGAATAATTCTTTAAATTTTCTTTGCGAGGCGGAAAAAGGCGGAAATCAATGAGAGATATCTATCTCGAAAAGGGGGTGTAAGGCATTGAAAGATATCATCTGTACTATAGAATTTCATCATGGGAGCAAAGAAGAATTATTACCTGATTTTGCGTCTGACTTTCCATATATCGCTTCACGCGTTGGCTTTGATAACTATGAGAGCAACTTTGTTCCCTGGCACTGGCATAAAGCAGTAGAACTTTTTTATATGCAAAGCGGCGCGCTGGAATATTACACGCCAAAAGGAAAGATGATATTTCCCGCAGGTTCCGGCGGATTGGTCAATGCCAATGTGCTTCATATGACGAGGCCACACCCAGAAGGAGCAGTTCAGCTTCTGCATATTTTCGATACTTCTTTTATAGCCGGAGAACAGGGGTGCCGGATGGAACAAAGATACATCATGCCCATCATCGCCACCCCGCAGCTGGAGCTCATTGCGCTGTATCCTGATCATCCAAAACAGGCTCAATTATTACATACAATCCGTGAATCGTTTACCCTTTCCGAGAATGAGTTCGGATATGAAATGAAGCTAAGGGCGGTATTGTCCGACATATGGCTCCATATTCTTACCATGTCCCGCCCTCTCCTGGAAGAAAAGGGAGATTCCTCGAAAATAAACGATAAGGTAAAATTGATGATGGTATATATTCATGAACATTATGCGGAGAAACTCTCAATCGCGGAAATTGCCGCCGCCGCTTTTTCCAGTGAGCGTGAGTGCTTCCGGGCATTTCATGATTGCCTGCATATGACGCCTGTAGAATATGTAATGAGCTATCGCCTGCAGATGGCATGCCATCTGCTAGCGAAGGGCCGGGAAACGATTACGGGCGTCAGCCATGCCTGCGGGTTGGGAAGCAGTAGCTATTTTGGGAAAGTGTTTCGGGAACAGATCGGCTGTACTCCCATAGAGTATCGCAGAAAATGGCAGGATACTGATATATATAGGCAGAAATAAGATAGTTATTTAAAAAAGATTGCACCATAATGATACCTGTAAGGGTGATGGGGCAATCTGAACAAAGCTCATTGCATCACCATGTCATGACCGATTTTCTTAAATGGAGGGGTATGCAATGATAAAACTGAATATCTTTGATATGGAAGGCTTTTTGCAGGCAGTAAACGGGTGCAGCGGAGCGGTTAAGCTGTTGCACCCGGACGGAAGAAAAGAAACCATCAATCATCAGTACGGCATGCAGAATGAACTGCTGCAAAGGTACAGGGAAAATGAAAATTATCTGCGGCTTTCACTGGACATCCCAACCCCGAAAGATTATCTGCGCATTGTATTTTTCGCGATTGGGGACTGCTAAGCACTATCATGGAGGCCTGGCCGTTTAGGTCAGGCCCCTTCTTTTTGAGAAAGGAACTGGACAAATGGAACGAGGTCCCGTAACATTACAATCGTGTGGAAAAACAAATTGCGTTGCTGTTGGAGATCTACACGGATTGATTTGTTGTCTTAAAAGCGCCAATGGTAAGGAGGCTGGGGTGAAGTATAAACAGATTGTGTTTGATCTAGACGGGACATTGATCGATACGGAAAATGCCATTCTGCATTCTTTGCGGGAAACACTAAGAACGGTAACGGGAAATACCATAGACCTTGGCGAACTGAAGTTTGCATTGGGAATTACCGGAAAAGACGCTTTGGAGAAACTTAATATTCCGGATATTCCGTTTGCATTGGCCTTGTGGGACAAAAACATGAGCACATTTCGTGATACGGTCCATGTTTTTGACGGCGTTGGGGAATTGCTGGCCACGCTTACGCGGTTAGGCTATGAGCTGGGGATTGTAACTTCAAAAACAAGGCGCGAATTTGAAGATGATTTTAGCGGATTTGGTATCGACAAATATTTCGGAACGATTATTTGCGCGGATGATACGGCGGAGCACAAACCGTCTCCCGCGCCGCTTCTCAAATATATGGAAGTCTCAAAAACAAGCAACCGTGAATTGCTCTATATTGGGGACAGCGAGTATGATATGAAATGCGCCAAAAACGCCGGCATTGATTTTGCTCTGGCATGCTGGGGCGCTTCTTCCGGAGCCATAGATGCAAAATACTATCTAAAGAAACCTTCCGAGTTGCTTTCCGTAATACGTCCAGACCAGCAAATACAATACTGAAAGAGGCGGCCTTTTCGCGCTTATTTAAAAGAAAACCCCTTAAGGGGTTTTCTTTTATTCAGTTCTTCGTTACCCGATCTTAATGCCGAGAATTTTCGGCGCTTCGCCGGAACCGGCCACGCCGCGGGTGCCTACCACCAGGGTATTGCCGAATACGGCGGGCGTGCTTTCGATGCGGGAGCCCATGTCGATCTCGTTCAATACCTCGCCGGTACGCGCGTCGAACATCCGCATCATGCCGTTGCGGTCGCACTGAAGCACATAGGCGTTCTCGTTTTCATCGTAGATGACGACGGGCGAACTCCAGAAATCCCGGTATTGCTCATAGCGCCACACCTCCTCGCCCGTTTCCTTGTTGTAGGCGATCAGCCTTCCGCCGTTGCCGGTCTTCGTTTCGCCGTTCTCCGTATAGGTCACGGGCACGAGCGTGGCGTTGTAAATCACAAGGTCGCTGATGTTGCCATGGCCTACATGCGGCGTCGTCAGCGTTCCGCCGTTGCTGGAGGTGTTGCCATACCGTGCCTCCCATTCTTTTTCCCAGATAATTTTTCCGGTACGCCCGTCTATCTTGCGGTGGTAGCTTTTGCCCCCGCCCGCGGCTTTCGCGCCGGGCTGCTTATCCACCTCATTTGCGGTATAGAGGTAGAAGGTCTGGTTCTTGACGTCCTCTTCAATGACGATGGAGGTATCGCTGTCGTCCGTAACGTCCACCACGTACAGGAGCTTCAGGGTGTTGAGGTCCAGGCACTGGAGCCTTCCGCCGTTGTCGGTAAAGAATGCGTAGTTGTGGAACACGGCTACGGAGTTTTCAATGCCCGGCCAGCGTTTGTCGCTTTCATCCGCAAAGCCGTAGCCGTCGCCCTTGTAGCGGTATTTCTGCCGCGGGCCGGGATTGACGGAAACGGTGCCCGCGGCGGGATCAAAGCTGGAGTTGAGCTTAAACGTGTTAAATACGCCGTTCTCGCCGGGGGCGATTATGGTATCCGTCGCGGCGTTCACGAGGGGGCTTGAATCATACGCCTGCCAGCCGCGGTAGGAGAACGGGTCCTTGCCGCCAAACTTCCAGACTACCTTGTTCTGTATGAGGTCGATGATACGGAACCATGCGCCGGTAACGCCGTCCTCAGAGCTGGTGATGCCCTGGCCGGTGTACAACAGGGGATAGCCGCGCGGGTCGAGCGAGGCCGTACCCTTGGTGACCACGCCGAGGTTGATCGGGTCGCGCGTGGGTTCGCCGGTTTCAAGCTCTAAAAAGTAGATGTGGCCGTCCATTGTGCAGTAGATGACTTCCACGAAGTTGTCCTTGTTCTTGAACTTGTCATACACGCCCAGTACCTTGCGGGTCTCTGCGGGCCATTCCACAATCAGGGGCATGCCCGTCCAGCCGGTGCCCGTCCAGGTACCCATGGAGGTGTTGAGCGAACCAATTTCCTTTTCCCATATGCGGGTAAGCGAATTTTCTTTCACCGTCTGTGTGCCGTAGGTGAATGTATTTCGGTAATTGTTGCCGCCGAACGTGATGAGGCCGGGCAGCGTGGTATAGGCCTTGTCGTCCCCGAAACGCATGTCTTCCCCGCGGTCAAACGTATCGGTCTCCTTCTCCTCGATCATTAAGCCCGTTGAGAACCCGAAGTTACTTGGGTTCGCTTCCGCCACCGGCTCTATGGAAAGATCGGGTGCAAGCGTGGGTTCGGGCGTGGCCGTGGGCGACTCTTCGGGCAGCGTTTCCCCGGGGGACGGTGCGGGCGTGTTGATGGGGAGCACGCTGTCAAGCGGGCCTTTCCCGTCGCTTAAAAGCTGAATGCCGATCAACACGATCGCGACGATGGCGCAGATCATGATAATAAACAGCAAAAACCGTTTCCAGTTTACGGTGTGGCTGCGGCGGAGCTGCCGCCCCCTGCGGCTTCTTCTCATGTGCGGTTCCTCCTTATGGCGCGGATAATATGGAAGGTTGTCCCATCGTTATCCGTTGTCTGCGTTCTTATAATACCGTATCAGCGCCTGTGTGCCAAGGTCCTGAAACCCGCGCTCGCATAAATCCTCATACATGGCGGCGACGGTGGAGAGCATGGGCAGCATCAAATCAACGTCCCGCGCTTCTTCGAGCGCGATATTCATATCCTTGACAAAATGCTTGATATAGAAACCCGGCGCGTCATCTTTCTGCAGCATCTTCGGCCCGTTGTTCGCAAGCTGGAAGCTCGAAGCCGCCCCGCCGCTGATGGCTTTTACCACAGCCTCGGCATTAAGACCTGCCGCCTTCGCGTAGGAAATGGCCTCGCTTACGCCTGCGGCCGCGCCCGCCACGGCGATCTGGTTCGCCATTTTGGTGTGCTGCCCCGCGCCTGCCCCGCCGATGCGGGAAACGGTCTTGCCCATGCAGCATAAAAGCGGCAGCGCGCGCTCGAACGCTTTTTCATCCCCGCCCGCCATAATGGCGAGCGTGGCGTTTTTTGCGCCCATATCCCCGCCGGAAACGGGCGCGTCCAGAGCGGACAGCCCGCGTTTTTTTGCTTCCTCATAGATGCGCTTTGCGAGCTTTGGGCTGCTGGTGGTCATATCGATCAGCACCGTACCGGGTCCGGCGGCAGAAAACAGTCCCTGTGCGCCGAAATATGTTTCCTCCACATCATGGGGATAGCCGACCATGGTGATGGCGAATTCGGCCTCTTTTACACAATCCGCCGGAGTATCCTTCCAGACGGCGCCTCTATTCAGAAGCGGCTGTGCCTTTTCGCGGGTTCGGTTATACACAAAGAGCGCATGCCCCGCGTCCAACAGGTGGCCCGCCATGGCTGCGCCCATAATGCCCGTGCCGATAAAAGCGATTGCGGACATAACAGCTCCTCCTTTCCTGTACTGGAAAGCGTTAATATCGCAGGGAAATACTTCCCTGAAATTTTGCTTTTGAAAAGGACGGCAGGCGCAGTATGCGCACCCGTCCTTTTCAGGGCTTAGAACGTAATCAGGCAGGAATGCGGCGGGAGTGCCCTCCCGCCGCTTCTGTTTCTATTACCAGGGCCTCCGTGCGCAGACGAAGTGGCTCTTCCAGTAGGAGGTTGTGGCCGAGCGGCGCACCACCTTGCCGTTGGCGGAGGAAGCGTCCACCATCTCGCCGTTGCCGATGTAGATGCCCACGTGGCCGACCTTGGTCTTTCCGTCATTGTAGAAGAATATCAGGTCGCCCTTTTTGAGGTTACTGTAGCTTGTGATCTTTTCCCAGTCGCTCACGTTGGAGTAACCCGCCGCGTTGAGCCTTCTGCGGTTGGAGCCAGCCTCCTTAAGGCAGTAATACACGAGGCCGGAGCAGTCGAACGTGTTCGGTCCTTCGTTGCCGAGTATGTACTTATCGCCCAGCTGCTTTTTGGCCGTCTCGATCATGGTGTCGATGTTGGCCTTGCGCCGCGCTTCCTTGGCCATGTTCGGGCTCTGCTTGGCGTCGTCGGAGTTGATCATGTCAAACGTCTTTTGCCCGGCCTTGCCGTCCGCATGCAGGCCGTTTTCCTTCTGGAAGGCTTTGACGGCCTCTATGGTTTCCGTGCCGTAATAGCCCGTGGTTTTGGAAAGGTAGCCGAGCGACTTTAACTGGCGCTGGAAGTTGTCCACGTCCGTGCCGCTTGTGCCTTCGAGCAGCGTATATTTCTGCGCTTCATCGGAATAAATGAGCGCCAATGTCTGCGCCCCTGCGTAGCCGTCCTGCTCCAAACTATGCTGGCGCTGGAAGCGCTTCACGGCGTCCTTGGTAGCGGGGCCGAAGTGCTGCGTGGGTTCGTCGATATCGAGATACCCAAGGTGCATCAACCGGTTTTGCAGGTCGGTGACGGCTTCGCTGTCCGGGACGCCTTCATAAAGCGAAGGGTCGGGCGTAGGCGTGGGGATTGGCGTCGGTTCCAGGGTAGGTTCGGGCGTTGTCGTCGGAAGCTCCAGCACCATACTTTGCGTATCCGCTCCGGTATTGACGGAATCGCTTGCAAGCACAATGGGCGCAGGCGGCGCTTCCTTGTTGGCGGAGGCGGTCTTGCCGGGCGAAGCGATCAGAAGTATCGCGCCCACAACCACGCCTGCCGTCACCACGCCCGCCGTCACGCGGCCCGCGGGCCGGAGCGCCGAAAGAGCGTTGCGTATGCGGAGTATCAGTAACGCAAGCGCGCGCGCCACACGGTACCGGGTGCGTTTCACTGGGTTCAGACGGATGTGTCTGCGTCGTCTGACAGCCATGCGTCCCTCCTTTATATCAATCATGAATATTGCCTGTATTGCATATGGGTATTCCTGAAATCCATTCTATCCTTTTTTTCGACAGGAGGCAATTGCGCCGTGCATTTGTTTATGCCCTATTCATAATTTTAGGCCGTTTCCTCGCCCTGCGAGCGTTATTTGCGGGATTTGCGGGCTCAAACGCACCTTTTTATGCAATAAATGGGCATGACACCTTGACAAACAACCCCAATCTTGCGCATACTATTCTAAGAAAAGCATACGGCGTAGATGGGAATACGCGCGAAAGTACTGCATCAGCGAGCCGGGGAGGGTGCAAGCCCGGTGGTAGAATACGCGCCTGGCGCCCCGGAGCCGGTTTTCTATTAAGGTGGGCGGCTCTGCCGCCAAAAAGGGTGGAACCGCGAGCATTGCCTCGTCCCTTTGTTGGGACTGGGCAATTTTTTTATGTCACTAAAAATACCCTTCGGGCATTTTCAGTGAGTTTCTCAAGGTTGGAATGCGCTCATGGCGGCATGTCCTTCCACCGATTTGACGTACACGCCGCCAAATCGGATTGGAAGCTGGCGGTGGATTGCGATCCCCCGCACCCCCTAAGTGAGAAGATCCCTGCATCCACTTGGGCAACTGTGGTTAAAAACTATGAAATCAATCATACAGGAGGAACATATGGAAAAGACCATGGAAAAAATCGTGGCGCTGTGCAAGAACCGCGGGTTCATATTCCCCGGCTCCGAGATCTACGGGGGCTTAGCCAACGCGTGGGACTACGGCCCGCTGGGCGTGGAGTTCAAGAACAACGTCAAGCGTGCCTGGTGGCGCAAGTTTGTGCAGGAAAGCCCCTACAACGTGGGCTTAGATGCGGCAATCTTAATGAACCCGCAGGTCTGGGTGGCTTCCGGCCACGTGGGCGGTTTTTCCGACCCGCTGATGGACTGCAAGGCCTGCAAGGCGCGTTTCCGCGCGGATAAGCTTATTGAAGACTACGCACATGAGCATAACCTTGACGTCCGGCCGGATGGCTGGAACAACGCGCAGATGGAAGAGTACATCCAGAAGCAGGGCATTTCCTGCCCCGAATGCGGAAAGTCGGAGTTCACCTCCATCCGCAAATTCAACCTGATGTTCAAGACATTCCAGGGCGTTACGGAGGACAGTTCCACCGAAATCTACCTCCGGCCCGAGACCGCGCAGGGCATGTTCGTCAACTTCAAGAACATCCAGCGTACCACGCGCAGGAAGATCCCCTTCGGCATCGCGCAGGTGGGCAAGTCCTTCCGCAACGAAATCACGCCGGGCAACTTCATATTCCGCCTGCGTGAATTCGAGCAGATGGAGCTGGAGTTCTTCTGCGAGCCGGGCACGGATTTGGAATGGTACGAATACTGGAAGAACTTCTGCAAAAACTGGCTGCTTTCCCTTGGCATAAAGGAAGAAAGTATGCGGCTGAGAGAGCATGAAAAGGAAGAACTCTCCCATTACTCCAAGGGCACCACGGATATCGAGTTCCTCTTCCCGTTCGGCTGGGGCGAGCTGTGGGGCATTGCGGACCGTACAGACTTTGACTTGAAGCAGCACGCCAAGCACTCCGGCGAAAACATGGAGTATGTGGACCCGTTCGACAACCAGAAAAAATACGTCCCCTACTGCGTGGAACCGGCGCTCGGCGCCGACCGCGTGGCGCTCGCCTTCCTGTGCGACGCCTACGATGAGGAAACGCTCGAAGGCGGGGATGTTCGCACCGTGCTGCACCTGCATCCCGCGCTTGCGCCCTACAAGGTCGCCATATTGCCGCTGCAGAAGAAGCTTGGCGAGAAGGCGCAGGAAGTGTATGCGAAGCTTGCGAAGCACTGCATGGTGGATTATGACGAAAGCGGCGCGATCGGCCGCCGGTACCGCAGGCAGGACGAAATCGGCACCCCCATGTGCGTTACCGTGGACTTTGATACGCTCGAAGACGATACCGTCACCGTGCGCGATAGAGATACGATGCAGCAGATCCGCCTGCCCATCTCCGAGCTTCCCGCTTACGTGCTGGCGAAGACGGAGTTTTAA
>JAFABA010000202.1 GCA_023426265.1 Bacillota bacterium | reverse complement strand
TCCGCGCAGTTTTCCTTGAACGCCACGCCCAGCACGCCGACTTTCGCCTGCCGCACCTGCTTGTTGGCGAGTACCAGCTTTTTGATGACGGTATCGGCCAAGAATTTGCCCATGCCGTCATTGACTTTCCGGCCGGATAGTATGATCTGGCTGTGGTACCCGAGCCGCTCGGCTTCGTATACCAAATAATACGGATCCACGCCGATGCAGTGGCCGCCCACAAGCCCGGGGTAGAAGCCAAGCGCATTCCATTTCGTGTTCATGGCCTCAAGCACTTCGGCGGTATCGATTTCCATGCGATCCAATACCATGGCAAGCTCGTTCATAAACGCAACGTTGATATCACGCTGGCTGTTTTCGACCACCTTCGCGGCTTCGGCCACCTTGATGGAGGGCGCCAGGTGCACGCCCGCCTCGATCACAAGCTCATATACGCTTGCGATGAGCTGCAGCGCCTGCGCGTCTACGCCGGATACGATGCGCCGGGTGTTTTCCAGGCGGTGCAGCCTGTCCCCGGGGTTCATGCGCTCCGGCGAATAGCCCGCCTTGAAATCCGGCCCGCATTTTAATCCGCTTTCCCGCTCCAATATGGGGATGCAGACGTCCTCCGTCACGCCGGGGTATACGGTGGATTCATACACCACCACGCTGCCGGGCTTTAAAGCGCGCCCCACCGTCTCGCTCGCACGGATAAGCGGGCAAAGGTCCGGCGTTTTGTCCGGGTTGACGGGCGTAGGGACGGCTATGGCGAAGAACTTCGCCTGCTTTAAATCCTCCGCATCCGATGTAAACAATATGGAGGAAGAGCGGATGGCCTCGTCGCCCAGCTCGCGCGTGGGGTCTTTGCCATCCAAACAAAGCGCTATTTTTTGCGCGTTGACGTCAAAGCCGATGACGGAAAGCTTTTTGGAGAATGCGTGCGCCAAAGGCAGACCGACATACCCAAGCCCGATAACAGCCAGCTTTTCTTCATGACGGAGCAATTGCGACAGTAAATCCTGCATAAACACACCCCAAAATGTATATACACACTGCGTCCCGGCCTGTTGCGCTAACGATAGCGCGGTATGCAATATATATCGTATAGTTTCCTATTCATCATAACGGATTGTCGATTCTTCGTCATTGATATTTTTGTGGCAGGATTGCATAATAAATGGATTGCATTCTAAGGCTTCAAAGCGCGCAAAGATTTACAAACCGGCAAAAGCGTGGTATGATGCGCGCAGCAAGACGATCCATACGGTGTGCCATATAAAGGGGAAATTATGAAAGCATGCGTTCGCGTCAGAAACCTTACGGTCGGGGAAGGATTGCCTAAAATCATAGTCCCCGTCGCGGCGGAAACGAAGGAGGAGCTTCTCCTGCAGGCGGCTTCCCTCAAAAGCGAACCCGTGGACGCGGTGGAATGGCGGGCGGATCAGTTTGGCGTGCTCGACGAACCCGCCGTACTGGGCGCGTTACAGGCGCTGCGCGAAGCAATAGGAGATCTGCCGCTTTTGTTCACTATCCGCACAAAAAACGAAGGCGGCGCGTTCGGCGCCCCGCAAAAGGAGTATCTGCGCCTCAATCTTGTTGCCGCTGAAAGCGGGTTTGCGGATGTGATTGATGTGGAGTTTGGCGCGGGCGACGCGGCGGTAATACGGCATATCGGCGAGCTTCAGATGCTCGGCGTACGGGTGGTAGTATCCAGCCACGATTTTCATGAGACGCCGCCCAAGGAAGAACTTATAACGCGCCTGCGCGCCATGCAGCGCTCGGGTGCCGATCTTGTAAAAATCGCCGTTATGCCAAAAAACGAACAGGATGTTTTAACGCTTCTGTGCGCCGCGGAGGAGTTTACAAGAGCATACAAAGACCGGCCGCTCATCGCCATTTCCATGGGCGCGTTGGGCGCCGTGAGCCGTGTTTGCGGCAATTTATCCGGCTCGGATATGACGTTCGGGGCGGCGGGCGTTGTTTCCGCACCCGGCCAGCTTCCGGCAAAAACGCTTCATGAGATACAGAACTCCCTGAATACGCACGCCTGAAAGCATCATTTCATAAAAGCATTGGAGGCCCTCGATTTTATAAGACTTGATTGGGGGAAACGCATGAATTGCACACGCAGGCTGTTCCAGACAAAAGACCCGTATAATTTAAATGGCACGGACGCTTTGTTTTTGGAAGCCGTAAAAGAAAACGTGCATCTGCACAGTTCGCGCTGCCCGGAATACCGCGCGTTATTGGAGCGGGAAGCCTTCACGGTTGATGCACTAAAAACCATTGACGATCTCTATCGCGTCCCGGTGCTGCCCACGCTGTTCTTGAAAGCGCATCCGCTGTTTTCCATGGAGGAAAAGCGGTTTTTGATCCGCGCCACGTCCTCCGGCACGTCGGGCATGAAAAGCCGCATCGGCATCGACGCGGTAAGCTTTTCCTACGGCATCCGCATGCTGTTAAAGCTTTTCTCCTATCATCGCCTGCTGTCATTGGCCCCAACCAATTATATTTTGCTCGGATATGAACCTTCCCCCGTTATGGAGACGGGCGCGGTCAAGACGGCGCACGGCGTCACATATTTTGCGCCCGCCCTGCACAGGGAGTACGCGCTCAAATACCGGGACGGCGCGTATACGCCCAACATTGAAGGGGTTTTACGCGCGTTGCACCGCTATCAAAAGCAGGGGCTGCCCGTACGTCTTGTCGGGTTCCCGTATTTTATGCTGGCTCTGACTCAAGAGTTGGAGCAAAGCGGCTGCCGCCTGAAATTGCCCAAAGGAAGCAAGGCGCTCCTTGGCGGCGGCTTCAAGCAGCAATTTGCAAAGCGTGTGGAAAAGCGGGAGCTGCTTTCCCGCATCGGGGATACGCTCGGGATTCCGGAAAGCGGCTGCAAGGAGTTTTTCAGCGCCGCCGAACATCCCATCGCGTACTGCGACTGCGCGAGCCACCACTTCCATGTGCCAGTGTACAGCCGCGTGATCATTCGGGACATCAGGACGCTCCTTCCGCTGCCATACGGACAGCCGGGGCTATTGAGCTTTGTCACGCCCATCATGCAGGGCGTGCCGTTTGTCAGCGTCATGACGGACGATATCGCCGTGCTGTACGACGGAAAAACATGCGGCTGCGGTGTTAGGGCGCCATACTTTGAGGTGCTGGGCCGCGCGAACGCGCAGGGCATCAAAACCTGCGCCGCGGGCGCGGCGGAAGCATTGGAGGCACGGGTATGAACCTGTTGTTCGGGCAACGGATGGACCGGCAAGAGAGCCTTGCGGTATTGGAGAATATACAGGCATCCGTCGCGCGCACGCTTTCCCATGCGCGGCCGCTTGCGCAAACGGTCATGAAGGCGTGCAAAGAGCTGTGCGCGCAAATCGATCCGGAACAGTATATTCCCCAACTGGTTGAAACCGGGCTTTCCGTATCTGCTGCGCGCAGGCAGCTTGCGGAAGCGTTGAACATGCTGGACCCGGATTATTTGCTTTCGCGCATGGAACGCGAGCTTGGGCAAAACCCATGGGAGCCTGTTTCATTTGTGCCGCTGGGCCGGGAGGAGCCGGTCCGGGAGCAGTGGCGGCCGCTGGGGGTGCTGTTTCACATTGCGGCGGGCAACATGGAGGCGCTGCCCGCGTTCACCGTAATCGAGGGGCTGCTGACCGGCAACATCAACATTTTAAAGCTTCCCGGCGGCGGGGACGGATTATCCATAGAGCTGCTTGAGGCGCTTATCCGCACTGCGCCGGAATTAAAAGAGTATATCTATGTGTTTGATTACCCCTCCGAGGAAACGGCGCTGATGGAACGGCTGGCGGACGTTGCGGACGCCATCGTCGTCTGGGGGTCGGACGCCGCAATTACGGCGGTGCGCCGCTTGGCAAAGCCCGGCGTCCGCATCATAGAATGGGCCCACAAGCTCAGCTTTGCCTATGTCACGCGGGCGGGCATGGGAGAGGAGCAACTTCTTGCGCTGGTGTCCCACATTTCTTTGACCAACCAGCTTCCGTGCAGTTCCTGCCAGGGGATTTATCTGGATACGGAGGACGAGGAGGAAGCCCTGGCATTCTGCAAATCCTTCTTAGCCGTTCTGGAGCGGGCGGGCAAGGCGGAACCTCGCAAACTCGATACCGTCCTGCAGGCGCACCTCACGCTAAGGCTGCGCACGGAAGCGCTGTTATCGACGTTCCACGGCGGCTGGCTGTACGAGGGAACGGAAGGAAGCGTGCAGTACCGCCCGGATTTTAAACTGGACTCTTCGCTGCAGTTCCGCAACTGCTGGGTGCGGCGGCTGCCCAGGGGGGAATTGGTGGAAAAGCTTCGCCCATACAGGGGATACCTGCAAACGGCGGGCCTTTTATGCGGCAGGGAAGAACGGGAAGAAATATCAGAACTGCTTTTTCGCGCGGGCGTCATCCGCGTGACGGATCCAAACAATATGTCCGCCGCCTACTGCGGCGCGGCCCACGACGGGGCATACGCGCTAACGCGCTATATGAAGCGCGTCTCTTTGGAATAGGACGGGTTATCCTCCGCGCAATATGCTCTCTTTACGCATAGTATGGAGTAACCGCGGAGGATAACATATGAGCTGGAAATCAAAGCCCACCCCGCTGGAAGGAGCAACATCCAACCAGATTAAGCTTATGCACACCGTCCGCCGGTTTTGGCTGGACCAAGTGTTGTGGACGCGCGGGTTGCTGATAAGCACCGCATTTTCCTTGCCGGATAAGGAAGCCGTAACGCGGCGGCTGTACCGGAATCCGGAAGACTTTTACACCCTCTTCTCCGCTCTCTATGGCGAGCGCACGGCAGGGCAGCTCCAGGACCTGCAAAAGAAGCAGCTTGATTGCGCCGCGGCCCTCATGGAAGCGGTGTGCGGCGAAGACTCCGCCGGGATGGCCGGGATAAGGCAAGACTGGTATGCAAACGCAGAGCGTATTTCCATATTCCTGCAGAGCATCAACGAAGCCTGGACCGGTCCATTATGGCAGGCGCTGCTGGAAGAACAGCTGGAGATGACGGAGGAGCAGGCGGTATTCGTGCATTCCGGCAACAATGCCGAAGGGATCGCGCGTTTTGAAGGACTGCTGGAGCTTTCTAATACCATGGCGGATGAAATGGCAAGCGGTTTGATACGCCAATTCCGCCTGTAAGGCACATCAACCGGGACGGTGATTTTCACCGTCCCGGCTTTTATTTTGGAAGCAAAGCATCCCTCCGCAGGGACTTTGTCAGCGGCCATTGCTTTCCCCCCATAGGGAGAGCGCGACCTCACGCACCCGATCGGTATCCGCCACATAGTAGCTGCGGCGGTCTATTGTCTTGCACCGGCCGGGCAGCGTGACAAATTCCACCTCGTCCAGATTGAGATCTCTCAATACATCCGCAAGCGCAAGCATCTGGCCTATGCCGATGTTGGTATGCACATAGGAATTGAGCGCCGTCCACAGCCTGGGTACGGCCTGTATCGGGTTCATGGATTTGACGCGGGAAGCGAACGCGCGGATAAACGCCTGCTGCCGTTTCACGCGCGCGATATCGCTGCCGCCGGTGATGCCGTGACGCATGCGCACAAAGCTCTGCGCCTTTTCGCCCTGCAGCAGCACCGTATCGCCCTTTTTGCCAAAGCCGGGCATATCGTAGGGGAGCGTTACGGGCACGCCGTTTACGGCATCCGCAAATTTTGCGATGCCGTCCATATCGATGCTCGCGTAATAATGCAGGCGGAAATCGCTCTGGAGCCCGTCAAAGAGCAGCTTTTCAAGCGAATAGATCAAATTCTCGTGCCCGTATTCTTCCGGCCCGCCGCCGAAATTGAACGCGGAATTGATTTTGTTGTACTGCGTGCTCACGACCCTCCCGTGATCGTCCAGGCGGCGCACCTTCACGCGCGTGTCGCGCGGGATGCTCAACACCGTGCAGGAGGGGATATCGAGGTCGATCACGAGTATCGCGATGGTGTCGCTGCGGTAACCGCGGCCTTTTTCTTCGCGCTCTTCGTTGCTGTCGATGCCCATCAATACGATGTTGATCGTATCCTCGCCTAAAAGCCGCATGGAATTTGCGGACTGCGCGGCGGTATCCACCGTTTCCGGCTCTAAATCCGCTTCCGCCGCCTGCGGCGCGGGCGTTTGGGATAAGTGCGGGTCACGCAGCTGCTGAAGCATGCCCGCCCCTGAAAAAAGCACGAGGGTAAGGCAAAGGAAAACAATAAAATAGCGGCTCTGTCGCCGGTCGTTCCATTTCATGCAATCGGCACCTCCGGGAATATTGTTGGGCCTCAAAATCATCCGGCCCGAAACAGGATTAGTTTGTGTTCATTGCATGAAAAACATGTTCCGCATACCCGGCCCTATACATGAATACACATAAAAAAAATGGTTTCATAAGCACCGTATGCCAATACACACGGTATGGACTGCGCTTTATAAAAGCGCCCCGTGCGCGGTCCGCCATGTACCGGACATGGGCGAGCACACGCATTCGTTTTGAAATCGATGCAAATTTGATGGGAAAGAATGCGGATGTTTTGCTTTGAAGCGGCCGGTATCCTGCGGCGGAAACGCACCGCTGCCGTTCATTCATTGGTTAGGCGCTTAAGCGGAAAGGCGTAGGGGATTGCATATGGAGGCAAACCGGGAAAACAACCGCGTGATCATTTCGGGCTTCGTGCAGGAAGAACCCTGCTTCAGTCACTGCCTGTACGGGGAGGCGTTTTATACGTTCCCGCTGGTGGTGCCGCGCCTTTCAGGCACGGAGGACGTGCTTCCGGTGACGGCGGGGGAACGTCTGCTGCATATGCTGCCCGAGGCCGGGCAGCCGCTGCAGGTGACGGGGCAGTTGCGTTCCTACAACATGCAGTGCGAGGGGAGCAACCGCCTTGTGCTTACGGTATTTGCGCGAAGCGTGCTGGAAAAACCGGAGGAAGCGCCGTTTATCAATGAAATATGCCTCACGGGGTTTATCTGCAAGCCGCCCGTATACCGTACCACGCCGTTTTCCCGCGAGATCGCGGATATTCTTCTTGCGGTCAACCGCCCGTACCACAAATCGGATTATCTCCCCGTCATTGCCTGGGGACGCAACGCGCGGTACGTGAGCGCCTTGAACGTGGGCGACAGGCTCTGCGTAACCGGGCGGGTGCAAAGCCGCGCCTACCAAAAGGCCATGCCCGACGGCTCCATGGTCACACGCATCACATACGAGGTCAGCGCGGCCACGGTGGAGTGCGAGAAAGAGCAATAAAATTTAGGACTGGCAGATTAGAAAAAAGCAAGCGATCATCGCTTGCTTTTTTTACTGCCTATTCGTTTGCTGGCACTTCCATGCTGGGCTTTGGCATGCTTTCCCTGTCCGAGCGTTTGAGCAGCACCATGCCGAGCACTCCAATCAGCATCACGGCCGCCACAACCAGCCAGACATACGGGAAGCCCACCATTACAAGCACCACGCCCATCACGCCGGGGCCTATGGCGGAACCCAGGTCGTGCAACAGGTACATGATGGAGTTCACCCTGCCGATGTACATCTGCGGCGTGCGGTTTGCCACATAGGCGTTTCGGTTGATGGAGATCAATATTTCGCCCACCGTCAGCAGGATAACGCTCAGCAGGAAATGAATAAACGTCCGGGCCGCCGTAAACGCCAGGAAGGACGCAAAGTAGAAGAATCCTCCCATATACACGGTCTTGAGGGGGTGCATCTTCTGCGTCACGGCGGTCAGCGACGGCGTCAGCACGATGCAGGTGATGGCGTTGGCGCTCACCAGGGCGCTGTAGAGCCTTGCGCCGTCGATCGCATAAATGTCCACCATCTGCAGCGGCAGCAGATAATTCCACTGCACGTAGCAGAAATTGTACACCAGGAACCCGAGCGAAAACAGGATCAGCACCGGGTTGCGGTACAGGAAGGACAATACGGATTTTCCTCCCCCGGCGGGCTCCAATTCCGCTTCCCCGCATTGCGGCATGTATGCAGGCCGCGTGGAGGGGCATACCCACAGCAATATGAGCGCCACGGAGAGCAGCGTGGTCAGGCCGTCCAGGAAGAACAGCAGGTTCAGGTTTTTGTAAAACAGCAGCCCGCTCACGATCGGCCCCACGGCAAACCCGAGATTGATACCGAGATACGTGAGCGAAAACGCGCTTTTGAGCTTTTCCTTGGGCGTTACGTCGGTCACGATGCAGTTGAACGCGGGGAAGGCGATCGCATACAGGTTGGAGGCCACCACAAGCAGCACAGCCACCAGCATGGTCGTCTTTAAAAACCCGCATGCCAGGTAAACCAGCGCGCCAAGGCTGTTGAATAGTACGATCATCTTTTTGCCGCCGATTTTATCCGCCAGCCTGCCGCCCAGCATAATAAAGGGCGCCTGTGTCAGCATGGATATGGTAGAAAACATCCCGGCCTCGGCTTTTGAAAGGCCGATCTTTTCCACCAATATAAGGGTCATCAGCGGTACGATAAAGCTTCCCATGCGGTTGATGACGCAGGAAAGGAACAGGGCGTACACATCCCTGGGCAGGCCTTTATAGACCGTAAGGTGTTGTTTGATATTCAAGCGTTGATACGCTCCATCTTTAAAAAATTTAATTTTCGGTTCGCCGCTCGGCAGAAAAAAGCTGCCCCTTGCGACTGCATGTACGTCGCCCCGGACAGCCTTCATTCATAAATTTAATGAAGAAGCGGCTATTCCTCTACGCGGATGATACTCTCCACGCATTGCGTCGTGTCCATGCCTTCTATTTCTTTGAGCGCGTCCTGCACGCCAAGCTCATGCGCCCTGTGGGTCACGAATGTGATCCAGGCGACATCCTCATCGCCATCCTTTTGCGGTTCGGCAAGCTGCAGAACGGATTTGAGGGAAACACTATGGTTGGCAAACGCGCCCGCGATGGCGCTGAGCACGCCGGGTTTATCGAGCACCCGGGTGCGGATGCAATATGTGCTTTCCCAGTCTTTTACAAGGTGCGTATCCGCGTCCATATCCGGAATATTGCGGAAGGAATTATAGCGGTGCCTGTTTTCGTGGTGGGAGGCGTATATCATATCCCCCACGACGGCGGATGCGGTGGGCATCTGGCCCGCGCCGCGCCCGTACAGCATGACGTCGCCCACGGCGTTGCCGGTAATGAACACAGCGTTGAAGGAGCCGCGGATGGAGGCGAGCGGGTGGGTCTTAGGGAGCATGGTGGGATGCACGCGCACCTCCACGTTGTTGCCCACCGCTTTTTTGCCGATGGCCAGAAGCTTTATTTCATAGCCCAATTGGCGCGCCGTGTCAAAGTCCGCCTTGGTCAGTTTGGTAATGCCCTCGCGGTGGATCGCGTCTATGGGCATATGCGTATGGAAGCACAGCGAGGAGAGTATGGAAAGCTTATAGGTCGCGTCGTAGCCTTCCACGTCCGCAACGGGGTTTGCTTCGGCGTAGCCCCTAGATTGCGCTTCCTTTAATACTTCGTCGAACTCGCGCCCCTGCTCGCTCATGCGGGTGAGGATGAAGTTCGTCGTACCGTTGATAATGCCCATGACGCTCGTGATGTTGTTGCCCTGCAGCGAATCCGTGATGGTACGCAGCAGCGGGATGCCGCCGCCCACGGTCGCTTCTATATAGAGGCCCGCGCCGGTTTTGCGCGCGGCTTCCTCAAACGCATACCAATGCTTGCTGATGACCTCCTTGTTGGAGGTGACCACTGTCTTCCCCGCGTTGAGCGCGCTCAATATGAATGTGCGCGCGGGTTCGACACCGCCCATGCATTCCACCACGATGGAAATGGACGGGTCGCTTACGATATCGTCAAGCGAGGTGGTGAACGTTTCGCGCGGGGCAAGGCTCAGGTTGGGCTCATGCGCAAAATCCTTGATGAGCACGCGCTTCACCTGAAAATCGATCTCCTCGCGGTGGACGATATCCGCATGGTTTTCCTTTAAAAGCTTGTATACGCCCGAACCTACGACGCCAAAACCCAGTATCGCAACGTTGACCTGTTTCATACTATCCTCTCCGTTATCTATCAAACTTTATAAATCCGCCGGTCAGCGGTTCATTTCGTAAATCATGGCCAGGCCCTGTAAAGTCAGCGTGGGGTTTAACACATCGATGCAGTCCGTCTCAGCAGTAATGAGATCCCCCATGCCGCCGGTGCCGATCACCTTCGCGTCCTGCCCAACCTCCTGCCGCGCTTTTCTCACCAGGTACTCCACAAGGCCCACATATCCGTACAGAATTCCGGATTGCAGGCAGTGCTCCGTGTTGGTGCCGATCACCTGCTTGGGCTTTATGAATTCTACCTTGGGGAGCATGGCCGCGCTTTCGATCAATGCCGTGGTGCTTACCTTGAAGCCCGGGCAAATCATGCCGCCCAAAAACCGCTGGCTCTGCATGACGTTGAACGTCGTCGCCGTGCCGAAATCCACCGTGATGCAGTTTCCGCCATAGAGCCTGTTGGCGGCAACCGAGTTGCAGATACGGTCCGACCCGAGCTTCTGCGGCGAATCGTATTCATAATACAGGTCTGTCCGGAGCCCTGCATGTACCTGCAGCGGCACGATATCGGGGAAGTAGATGCTGAACATATGGTCTATGGTATAGTTCAAGGAAGGGACGACGGAGGAAACAATGATGCCGTCCACAGCCTTTGTGCTTAATCCCAGGTGCACAAAAAAAGAACTCATCTGCACGCCGTATTCGTCCGCGGTGCGCCTGCGGTCCATGGCGACGCGCCAGGAATGCAGCAGCTTTAAGCCTTCGAACAGGGCGATTTTGATGTTGGTATTGCCAATATCAAGAGCAAGAAGCATGTTACGTCTCACTTTGCAAGTTTGTTGAGCGCGAGCACGGTGGGCGTCGCGATGATGGCGGCGGCGATTGCCTCGGTGGTGCCCGCTATAATACCCGCCCCGCCGATGATGGTGAGCACCGGCGTGGAGTCAAGCCCGGAAAGCGCATAAAACAGCAGCATCAGGCCCAGGTAAAACACCGTATTGGTAAGCGACCCCGCAACCGCTGCGGGAACCACGCTGAGCGTATTCCGCTTGTTGCGGTTCACCAGGCGGTACATGAAATGGGTCGTCACCGGCACTAAAAGGCGCGGCACAAAGCACATCAGCACTGCAAACACAGGATTTTTTGCTAAAAGCGCGCCGGCTAAGAGGCTCGGCGGTACCATGGAAAGCCCCAGCACGCTCATGAGGCTGGCTGCGCCAAAGAAAAACCCGAACAGCAGGCCGGATCTAAGCCCCAGCACCAGCGTGCCCACGATGGTGGGGATACAGAGTACCGTCACATTGATAAACCCCAAAGGAATGAGCCCCCAGGGAGTAAGACCCAAAAAGAATATCAGGCCGATAAACAGCGCGTACATAACCAGCCTTTTGGTAGAAAGTTTTTGCATTGCCTCTTTGCCCCTTCCTGGGATACTTTTGTGCTATTATAGCAGCTTTCAACAAAAGGCACAATCAAACCCGCAATTATTTTGCCCACGGCCCCGGCCGGCCAATTTTAACACATGCGTCATTTACGCTTTTGTCGCTTCATGTTACAATACACTAGAACGAATATACGAATGAGGCGAAGGCATTGGTGGTGTTGGGCATCGACCCGGGGTACGCCATATTGGGGTACGGCGTGGTGGAAACACGGGGGACGGCGCTTCGCGCCATTGACTGCGGGGTAATCGAAACGCCCGCGGACATGCCCTTTCCCGAGCGGCTGGAGCGACTGTATCTCGGAACGCGCCAGCTTGTTTCAAAATTCGGGCCGGATGAGGTCGCGTTTGAGGAACTGTTTTTCTGCCGCAACGTGACCACCGCCATACAGGTGGGCGCGGGGCGCGGCGTGGCGATGCTCTCGGCCCAGCAAAGCGGGCTGCCGCTTTACGAGTACACACCCATGCAGATCAAGCTTGCGGTGACGGGCAACGGCCACGCGGACAAAAAGCAGGTGCAGCACATGGTACGCGCGCTGCTTTCGCTCAAAGCGATACCCAAGCCGGACGACGCGGCGGACGCGCTTGCGGTGGCCATATGCCACGCGAACACCATGGGGCCCGCGGCAGCGGAATTCCGCATCAAATAAACGCGCAGCAGGAGGAAGCATGTACGCACATATCCGGGGCGAGGTCGTAGAACTTGCGGCGGACCGCGCTGTCATAGAAGCCGCGGGCGTGGGGTATGAGCTGTTTTGCAGCGCTAAAACATTAAGTAACCTGAAACAAGGCGAAAAGGCCAAGCTCATGACGCACCTGCATCTGGCGGAGGACATCATGGCGCTTTATGGCTTTCAGGATGAACCGGAACGCGCCATGTTCCGTCGGCTTTTAGGCGTAACGCGGGTGGGGCCCAAGCTTGCGCTTTCCATATTGTCCGTGCTTACGCCTGCGGATGTTGCGGCGGCTATCGTGACGGACAACGCGGCGGCGTTTTCCCGCGTACCGGGCATGGGCAAAAAGACGGCCCAGCGCGTGCTGCTGGAGTTAAAGGAAAAAGTCGGCGTGGAGGAAATGACGGGTGCTGGCTTGCCTGAGGGCGCAGTACAGGCTTCCGATATCCGGGCCGAGGCCGTGGCCGCTTTGATGGGCCTGGGGTACGACGGAGCTTCCGCTTCCCGCGCGGTGGCGGCGGTACCTGAAACGGAAAGTATAGAAGAAATGATTACGCAGGCATTAAGAAGGCTTGCGAAAAGTTAAAAAATACCGAAATAGAGAATGTGCGGCATAGCCGCCGGAGGGAACAGTGGAAGACCGCCTGCTTTCCTCTTCGCTTCGCGAAGAGGATATGCAAACCGAATACAGCCTGCGCCCGAGATTTCTGAACGAATACATCGGGCAGCGGGAAGTTAAGGAGCACATGCGCATCTATATCCAGGCCGCGCGGGACAGGGGTGAGCCTCTGGACCACGCCCTCCTGTACGGGCCTCCGGGCCTGGGCAAGACGACGCTTGCGGCCATCATCGCAAACGAGATGGGCGGAAATCTTCGGGTGACCTCCGGCCCTGCAATCTCCCACGCGGGGGATCTGGCGGCGCTTTTGACGAACCTTTCTGCCGGGGATGTGCTTTTTATTGATGAAATCCATCGCCTCAACGCCACGGTGGAGGAAGTGCTCTACCCGGCCATGGAGGATTTCGCGCTAGATATCATCATTGGAAAAGGCCCCAGCGCAAGAAGCATACGGTTGGACCTGCCCCGGTTTACTTTGGTGGGCGCTACCACCCGCATGGGCATGCTGACATCGCCGCTCCGGGACCGCTTTGGCATCAAGGAACAGCTTCTTCTGTACCGCACGGAGGACCTGTGCGATATCATTACGCGCAGCGCCCGCATCCTCAATATCGAAGTGGACGATGAGGGTGCAAGTGAGATCGCCTCCCGGGCACGGGGTACGCCGCGTATCGCGAACCGCCTCTTAAAGCGGGTGCGGGATTTTGCGCAGGTGCGGGGGGACGGCGTCGTCACGCTCCCCATGGCGCAGCAGGGCTTGCATATGCTTGGCATCGACGAATTGGGCCTGGACCCGGTGGACAGGCGCATGCTGGACACCATGATCGATAAATTCGGCGGAAGACCCGTGGGCCTCGACACCATCGCCGCAGCTACCGGCGAGGACGCCGGTACGATAGAGGACGTCTACGAGCCTTACCTTATGCAGCTTGGGTTCCTTGCGCGTACGCCGCGCGGCAGGGTGGTGCTGCCCTCCGCCTACGCGCATATGGGGTACAAGCTGCCCCCATCCGATTCGAATGCGGCCGCACAGGCGCGCATGGAGATATAACGCGGTTGAAAAAAAGAAATCATCTTGCGGTTGCATATTTGAAAAACGGAGGGTGTACGGATGAACAGAAAGCGTGAGCTGGAGCAGCAGGTAACCGATCTGCAGGCACAGGTGCAGGATCTTACAAAGCAGCTCGATGGATACCGCGCGCAGGAACGCGCCATTGTACGGGCGCTCACCGACGCGCAGACCAGCGCCGGAAAACGCGTTTTAGAAGGCGAGACCCAGGCGAAAAAGCTTATGGACGATGCGAACGCCTACAAGGCGCAGGCGGAAGCGGACGCGGACGCGCTGATACAGGACGCGGCGAAAAAGGCCGCCGAAATCGTGGAAGCGGCGCAGGCCGAATCCTCCCGCAGGCTTGCGCAGACGGAAGCTTCGGTACAGGATTTTGAAGCACGGCTGAACGCGCTCAACGCTTCGCTTTTGAATACCGCCCGCCAGGCGAAAGAACAGACGGAAGAGTTCGCCCGTTCCATCGAAGCTCTGACCGGCGATACGCCCGAAATCCTGAGTGAAGGCCGCGGCCTCTCCGCCCTGATACAGGCTCAGGCGGGGAAGCTTCCCGATTCGTATGAAACCCCGCAGGAACTGATGCACGGCATATATCAGCTGCAGGGAAGGGATATTCCGGTTGCGGCGGAAGCCGAGCGCGACGCCGAACCCGTGGAGCCCGCGTTCCCCGAAGAACCCGCGCCTGCCCCCGTACAGGAGGAGCAGCCCGAAAAAGCTGCGGACGAGCCGGAAGAGCGTATCTGGACGGTGGAGGAAGTCATGGCGAAAAGCGGCGTGTTTTCTTCCAAGGGAAAGAATGAGGAGGCCGAGGATGTTGACCTCGACAGCCTGCTGGACGAGATCATCCGCGAATGACGCGGAACGGTACCAGCGGGTTCCGGCATAAGTTTAAGAAGGTTAGTTGTGGCGAAAAGCGGCAGGGAAGCCGCAAAGAGAGTTGAAGGAGCATTTAGACCGGTTATGGCGAAGAACAGCGAGCAGGAATTTGTCAAACACATTGCACGGCGGGACGAGGACTTCCCCCAGTGGTATACCGATGTGGTCCTGAAGACCGATATGGTGGATTATTCCGACGTCAAGGGCTGCATGGTCATAAAGCCCTACGGCTACGGCGTATGGGAACTCATCCAGCAGCAGATGGACGCGCGGTTCAAGGAAACCGGGCATGTCAACGCCTATTTCCCGCTGCTTATTCCGGAAAGCCTGTTGAACAAAGAAAAGGAGCATGTGGAAGGCTTTGCGCCCGAGGTTGCGTGGGTCACCCATGCCGGCGGCGAAAAGCTCGCGGAGCGCCTGTTCGTGCGCCCCACCAGCGAGACCATCATCGGCTCCATGTATTCCAGGTGGATTCAGTCCTACCGCGACCTGCCGGTGCTGATGAACCAGTGGTGCAACGTCGTCCGCTGGGAAAAAAGCACGCGCCCGTTCCTTCGCACCAGCGAGTTCCTCTGGCAGGAGGGGCACACCGCCCACGCCACGTTTGAGGAAGCGCAGGAGGAGACCATGCGGATGCTGGAGGTTTACCGCGAATTCGCGGAAAACGTGCTTGCCATTCCCGTGGTGACCGGCCGTAAAAGCGAAAAGGAAAAATTTGCGGGCGCCTACGCCACCTACACCATGGAAGCCATGATGCAGGACGGCAAAGCCCTGCAGATGGGTACCTCTCACAACCTGGCGGACCATTTTGCAAAGGGCTACGACATTACCTACCTCAGCAAGGAAGGCAAGCTCGAATACTGCTTCACCACCTCCTGGGGCACCTCCACCCGCATGATCGGCGGGCTCATCATGGTGCACGGGGACGACAGGGGCCTTGTGCTGCCCCCGCGCGTGGCGCCCATACAGGCGGTGATACTGCCCATTGCGCAGCACAAGCCGGGCGTGCTTACAAAGGCGGAGGAGCTTTACAAAACCCTCAAGGCGGCGGGAATCCGCGTGAAGCTCGACGACAGCGAACAGTCCGCAGGCTGGAAGTTCAACCAGTGGGAAATGAAGGGCGTGCCGCTGCGCATTGAGATCGGCCCCAAGGATATTGAGAACAACCAGGTCGTCATCGTACGCCGCGATGCGTTGGAGAAGCAATTTGTGTCCATCGACGGTTTGGCGAAGTCCGTTGCGGGAATGCTTGATGATGTACACAACGGGTTATATAGAAAAGCACTGGAAATGCGTCAAAGCAGGACCGTGGATGCGATCACGTTTGAAGCGCTGCGCGAAGGCGTCAAAACCGGCTTTGTGCGCGCCATGTGGTGCGGCGATACCGCTTGCGAGCTTGAAATCAAGGAAAAAACGGGCGGCGCCACCACGCGCTGCATGCCGTTTGAGCAAAAAGAGCTTTCCGACGTATGCGTTCACTGCGGAAAAAAAGCGCATGCATTGACGTATTTTGCGAGAGCCTATTGAAATAGATCGGTAAGGGGGTAAGCCAATGAGAAAGCCGGATAATAAAACGTTGATCCTGACTGGAATCCTGCTGCTGGTGGTGGTTCTTTTAACCTGCCTGCTGCGGTTCGATATCCACCATCAGGGAAAGCTTTCAGGGTATTGGACGCTGGGTGACGTGGGCGTCTACATCGCCGCGGCGCTTTTGGGCGGCCCCTGGGGGGCGCTGGCGGCCGGCGTAGGCTCCGCCCTTGCGGATATTTTTGTGGGGCAGGCCATTTATGCGCCCGCAAGCCTGATCATTAAGGCCGGCATGGCGCTTGCGCTTGCTGCCCGCCTCAAGCGCGGGCATACGTTGCTGGACATCATCAAATCCGTGGCGGTAGCGGGCGGTATCATGATCGGCGGGTATTTCTTCTACGACCTCATTATCCGTGGGGATTATGTGCTGGCGGCCATCGCATTGCCGTTCAACATCCTGCAACTGATCGGTTCCGGGTTGATCGCCGTGCCCGTATTATTTTTGATGGGCGGGAAAAACTACCGTCAAGGGGGCGGTTTTGGTTCCCGGGATGATTTTTATACGCAATCAAAAAGGCAGTTGAAATAATATGAAATTGACGGTGCTTGGCCGGTACGGGCCATTTCCTGCGCCGGGTGGCGCCTGCTCCTCGTATTTATTGGAAGCGCCTGCCGTCCCCGGCAAAAACGGCAAACATGACAAAAAGGTCCGGCTGGTGATCGATCTTGGGAGCGGAGGGCTTAGTAGGCTGGTTTCGATTTGCCCCTTGAGTGAAATCGACGCGATATTGCTTTCCCATCTGCACAGCGACCACATGTCGGACATGCTGGTGCTGCGCTATGCCCTGCAGTTGCTGCCCAAAAAGGGCGTCAACGTGCCCATGCCGCTGCATGTCATCGCCCCGGGTACGCCGGAAACTGAATTCCGGCTGCTTTCCTCCGCGGGCACGTTCGATATGGTCAAAATGGAGGACGGCATGAAGCTTAGGTTTGGCTCGCTCTCTGTGACGCTCCACCATATGCTCCACCCGGTGCCCTCCTACGCCATGGATATCTTGGAGGAGGAGCCGCCAAGGCCGCCAGCCTACGGCGAGGATGTGCCGTTAAAGCGCCTGGTTTATACGGGAGATACCTGCTACAACGAAAAGCTCATACCGTTGTGCCGGAACGCATCCGTGCTGCTGGCGGATACGGGCCTCCTTGCAAAAGAAAAGACGACGGAATTCGTTCCGCACCTCACCGCGCGCGAAGCCGGGGAGATCGCCAAGAAAGCGGGCGTAGGCAGGCTGCTGTGCACCCACCTGTGGGGCGGGGGCGGCATCATCGAAGACCTTGTGCTGCGGGAGGCGCAGGAGGCGTTCCCGGCTGCCGAGGTCGTGCAGGAAATGATGACATACGAAATCTGAATAAAAACGATACAGGCAGGCTGTCCCTTAAGCGGACGGCCTTTTTTACTGCATTTTGACAAAAACAGATCCCCGCCCATGTTATACTATGTATCTGGGCCTATATTTGAGCTGCCGAATACGGAGTAAGGCTGGTATTAAAATGAAACGACCTCGTTCCCCTTGGCGTAAAAGACTGATGAAAGCGTTGAAATGGATTGGCATATGCCTTGCCGCAATCCTTGTACTTGCGCTGGGGACCGTGCTCATAACGCGCGCAGTCAAAGCGGCGCAAACCAAAATAAATACGGAAAACGGCATACAGGAAAGCGCCTATGTCGAGCTGAACGGCATCCGCCAGTTCGTACAGATCAGGGGGGAGGACAAGGAGAATCCCGTCATACTGATGCTCCACGGCGGGCCGGGCAGCCCCATTGCGTTCCTTTCTTCCTATTACCAGCGGGCGCTGGAACAGGACTATACGCTGGTGAATCTTGACCAGCGCGGTTCGGGCAGGACGTATTACGCAAACCTGGGGCAGAACATTCCCTTGTCCATGCGGGATATCCTCTCCGATATCGACGCGCTGGTGGACTATCTGAGGGAACGCTTTGGGCAGGAGAAGATCATCCTGCTTGGGCACTCCTGGGGGACGATGCTGGGAAGCATCTATGTAAAAGAGCATCCGGAAAAAGTTGCCGCGTACATCGGCGTGGGCCAGTCTGTCAACAGCGTGGGAGGCGAAACCTTCCGGGCAAACGAGGCCATCCGGCGCGCGCAGGCAAATGGGGACGATACGGCCGCGCAAAAACTTTCGGCGCTTTCAGGGCAATATTCCGGTTTCAAAGAGGGTTCGAAGGAAGCGTTCCTGATGGCGATGGAACTGCGCGGAGCAAGCGCGCCTTATTTCCGCTATGAAGGTGAAATTTCCACGCCCCAAACCATATGGCTGGGGCTGAGTTCGCCGGATATGGACATAAACGATATGCGGTGGTTTTTGGCCCTGAACGGCTCGCTTGAACATTTCCTCGCTTTGGAAGAGCCGCTTCTGGAGGATTGCATGACATTCCGGCTGGACGAACTGGGCAGCGAATACACTGTTCCGGTCTATTATATTTCAGGCGAAAACGACTGGATCACGCCGGTAGCGCTGGTAGAGGAATACTATCAGACGGTGCAAGCGCCAAAGAAGGGAATGATCATTCTGCCGAACGCCGGACACAGCCCGTTTCTGGATGATCCGGAAGCGTTCTGCGCGGCGGTGGCGAATGTGCTGCAAAAGTGATATTGCATATGAAAAGGGGTACCGTGATGGCACCCTTTTTTATATGTTGCCCTAATGCAACAAATTTTTAAAAACGAACTTTACTTTTTTAAAAACATCCGATACAATACTAGTAATGATTATCAATAGTGAGGAGACGACATGAGCAAGCGCTTTAGCACACAGAAAAAACTTGTAGAGGAAGCGTTGGAAAAGTTAGACCATCCCACCGCACCCGAAGTCTATGAATGGATTCGGCAGGGTTTCCCCAAAATCAGCATGGGTACGGTATACCGTAATCTTAACGACATGGCACTGGCGGGGCGGATCATGCGGCTTTCCTTTTCCGGCAAGCCGGACCGGTTCGATCACAACCCCAACGAGCATTTTCATATGGTCTGCTCGGATTGCGGCCAGCTGTTCGACGCGGTGGATTGCATTCCGCACTCCCTCATAAAGGAGATGGATGAAACGCTGCTGCATGTGGCGGGGTTTGAGGTAAGCGCGCACGACCTGCTCTTTCATGGCACATGTCAGGCGTGCAGGGTCTCTGCGGCCGGATAACGACAATAAATATACGGGAGGAAGAAACGATGTCGCTCATTGGAAAAGAAGTTCGGGATTTTACGGTAAAGGCGTTCGTCAACGGGGAATTTAAGGACGTGTCCAAGGAGGACCTGTTGGGCAAATGGTCCGTATTCGTGTTCTATCCGGCGGATTTCACATTCATCTGTCCCACCGAGCTTGGCGATCTTGCGGACAATTACGAGGAATTCAAAAAGATCGGCTGCGAGGTATATTCCGTTTCGACGGATACGCATTTCGTGCACAAGGCGTGGCATGACGCGTCGGATACCATCAAAAAGATCAACTTCCCCATGCTCGCGGACCCCACCGCCGCTCTTGCGGAGGATTTTGAAGTGTATATCGAGGAAGAGGGTTTGGCGCTGCGCGGCAGCTTCGTGGTGGACCCCAAGGGCAAAATCGTCGCCTATGAAGTCAACGCCAACAACATCGGCCGCGAAGCCGCGGAACTTTTAAGAAAGGTGCAGGCCGCGCAGTTCGTCGCGCAGTATGGCGATCAGGTCTGTCCCGCAAAGTGGCGTCCAGGCGCAAAAACCCTCAAGCCCGGCATCGACCTGGTGGGGAAACTGTAAAAAGTTAAGTGAAACTTCAGACAAACAGAGTTTAGAAAAGAGCCGTTTTATGCATGACGCAGGCGTATTCGCCTGCGTTTGTTTTTTGCAGGTTTTCCAGTTTTCACATTTCATGAGTCAGCATTTCTTCGCGCATACTACGTAAGCGGAGGTATGTATATGGACTGGGTCACTTACATTTTTATACAACTCGTGATAATCGGCGGGATCGCCTTCTTCGTATATTTGCGCAACAAGCGGCGCCAGCAGCCGCAGGCGACTATGATAAAGCCCAAGCAAAACGTACAGGAGCTTCAGCGCCTTGCACGCATGCGCGCAAGGAGGCTGAACGTGCCGCTTTCGGAGATGACGCGTCCTATGCGGTTTGAGGATATCATCGGGCAGGAGGAAGGAATCCGCGCCCTCAAAGCGGCGCTGTGCGGGCCCAACCCGCAGCATGTGCTGCTTTACGGCCCGCCGGGCATAGGAAAGACATGCGCCGCACGGCTGGTGCTGGAGGAAGCGAAAAAGCGGCCGGATTCCCCGTTCAATGCGGAATCCGCATTCGTGGAGCTGGACGCGACCTGCGTGCGGTTCGATGAGCGCGCCATCGCGGACCCGCTGATCGGTTCCGTGCACGACCCCATCTATCAGGGGGCGGGCGCCTTAGGAGCGCAGGGGGTGCCGCAGCCCAAGCCGGGTGCCGTGACCCGCGCGCATTGCGGCATACTCTTTTTGGACGAAATCGGGGAACTTCACCCGATGCAGATGAATAAACTTTTAAAGGTGCTTGAGGATCGCTATGTGCGCTTTGACAGCGCCTATTACTCGCCGGACAACGCGAGCATCCCCCAACATATCCACGATATTTTCCAGCACGGGCTTCCGGCGGATTTTAGACTCGTGGGCGCTACCACAAGAAGGCCGGAAGAACTGCCGCCCGCGTTGCGCTCCCGCTGCCTGGAGCTGTTCTTTAAGCCCCTGGGGCAAAAGGAACTCGAGCAGGTGGCAAAGGGCGCTGCGGAACGCGCAGGCTATGCCATGGAGAAGGAGGCGGTCTACCAAGCTGCGCTTTACGCCCAAAGCGGGCGGGACGTTGTGAATATCGTGCAGCTTTCCTGCGGGCTTGCGCATGATGAAAGCCGCACGTCCGTATTGCGTGAGGATGTGGAGTGGGTGGCGCGCATCTGTAACTATACCCCGCGCATGGAGTGCCACATGCCCAAACAACCCCGCGTGGGCTCGGCAAACGCTTTGGCGGTGGCCGGGGCGGGGCAGGGGATGGTGCTTGAAATCGAGTGCGCCGTGGCTCCGGCCAACAGTGGATGTGGGTCGCTGACGATGAACGGCATTGTGGAGGAAGAGGAACTCAACTTCCGGGACAGACGGCTAAAACGAAAAAGCACGGCGCGCGGCTCGGTCGAAAACGTGGTGAGCGCGCTTTCCCGCTTCGCGAATATGGATCAAACGAAGCTCGATATCCAATTCAATATTCCCGGAGGCATCCCGGTGGATGGCCCCAGCGCGGGCGTTGCGCTGTTTATCGCGCTCATGAGCGCCTATACGGGCAAGGCGGCGTGCCATACGCTCGCTTCCACGGGGGAGGTCACAATCTCCGGCGAAGTCCGCCCGGTGGGCGGCGTCAGGGAGAAGATCATGGCTGCGGAAGCGGCGGGCGCAGAGCGGGTGCTGATTCCCTTTTCCAACTGGGAGGACAGCTTTGCAGAGTTTCAACTGGAAGTTATAACGGTACAGACCGTACGCGAGGCCGTATCCTACGCGTTCCCGGACCCTGCCAACAAGCCGCAGATCTCCCGAGAAAGCGTGCGTACCGTAAACAAGGAACAGCTTGCCGCGGCGGGGTGCCCTTCAAACGCCGAACATGCCACGGCCTCCGTGCAGGAAGGCTTATAGCTTATCCCTTTAGGTTGTCATTCCCATGGGTACCCGTTATAATGTGTACACGAGGTGAATGCATATGTTACAAACACTGCCTGTGATCCCGCTGCGCGGCATGGTCGTCCTGCCCGGCGAGGTAGTACACTGCGACGCGGGCCGGAAAAAAACGCTGTCCGCGATCCAGGCTGCCGCTTCCGGTGACGGCATCGCGCTGTTCGTCGCACAGAAGGACGCGCAGGAAAACGATCCGGA
>JAFABA010000165.1 GCA_023426265.1 Bacillota bacterium | reverse complement strand
CTGATCTTCCTTTCTACCCTATCCGGCTTCCCGCGCGCACAAGCTTCTCACTGACCACCATAATCAGCACCGACATCAGCATCATAAGGACCGAAAGCGCCGAAACCGTGGGGTCATAGTTGTACTCGATGTAATTCATCATGGCGACGGGCAGCGTGACCACACCCGGCCCGGACAGAAAAATGGTTAGCGGGACATTGTTGAACGCGTTGATGAATGCCAGCAAAAAAGCTGAAACGATTCCTGAACTGATATTCGGCAATACGACTCTGAAAAATACCGTCGCCCTCGTTGCCCCAAGGCTCATCCCGGCCTCTTCTATGGCGAAATCAAGGCTGTCTATGCTTGCGCCCACAATGCGAAAAGCATAGGTAACCACTGAGACCGCAAGGCCAACCAGCAGCGCGATGCGCATGTTAAGCCGTAAAGCCACAATGATAAATACAAACAGGGAGAAGCCGACGACCACCTGGGGTACCATATTGGGAGAGAAAAACAAATCTTTGATAAACTGCTTGCCGCGGAAGTGATAGCGGCTTAGCGCATACGCACCGGGAATGCCAACAAGCAGGGCAAGTACGGTTGCCGCTGTTGAAACAACAATGCTAAGCTGAAAGGAATCCATAAAACTCTTGGTTTCAAAGACCTTCCAATACCATTTCAGGCTGAAACCAACCGGCGGGAAGCTGATGTAACTCTCGGTCGTGAAGGAGGTAAGCGCGATCATTACCAGTGGCGCGAATATAAAAAAGTAAACAAGTACCGTTACGCCAAGTAGAAATTTATTCTTTCTCATTTCGCCGCCTCCGTCCTGTTGATCTTGGAGGAGATCCCGTTCAAGACGCCGACCACAACATAGGAGATGACAATCATCAGCGCCGAGATTACTGAAGCGGCATCCCAGTTATTGAGCAGCATCGCCTGCTGGTAAACAAGCGTTGACATCATCATGTTGCGGTTGCCGCCAAGCATCAGCGGCGTGCTATAGGCGGATGCCGTGCCGGCAAACACAAGAACGCTCCCCACAATGATGCCGGGCATGCTCAAAGGTATAACCACGCGCAGAAAAGAAACAAAGCGGTTGGCCCCAAGGCTTAATGCGGCTTCCTGTACCTCTTCGCCGATATTCTCCATAACGCTTACGAGCGACGTTAACATAATGGGTAAAAACAGGTAGACGGAGCCTACTACGATCGCGCCTTCTGTGAAAAGCATGCGCAGGGGCTCGTCCAAAATTCCGATAGCCGTGAGCAGCTGGTTGATGATTCCCTGCTGGCCGAGTATGACAATCCATGCAAAGGCGCGCACAACGGTGTTTGTCAGCAGCGGGAAGGTCGCTAAAGCGATCATAAGCCCCTTACGGCCGCTTTTCATGCGGGATATATAGTAGGAAACCGGCAGCGCGAGCACAACGCAGATCAGGCAGGTTATGAGCGCCACGCGTATGGTGCGCGCCAAAATGCCAAGATAGAAGCTGTCTGTCAGAAAGTCCGTATATAGGGAAAGCGATAGCTGCCCATCTGCTACAAAGGATGGGAATATCACGCGAAGGATTGGCACGATTAAAAACAGCACGATCAGCGCCAGGCCAGGTACAAGCAACAAGATCCATATCTTTTGTTTTTTCATACCCTAGCCCTCCTGTAATCTCCCCCACTACCGAAACAACAATATTCTGTCCTGAATGTCTATAAAAAAGCCTTTGATCGGATATGATGCAAGTCTTGATTTTTTATACTTCATTATACAAGCGGTATCCCATAATCACAATATTATATATATTATGTTTACAATAACCTAAAGTTATGATAAATTGATGCCAATAGATAGAGGCTTAGCGGCAAGTTTTTTGTGCGGGGTGCGGCAGATGGATATCAAGGAAATCAATTATTTACTCACAATACAAAAATGCGGCAGCATCACAAAAGCGGCCGAAGAGCTTTTTATCTCCCAGCCGGCGCTGAGTAAATATTTAAAAAGCGTTGAAACCCAGGTTGGCGCGCAGCTCTTCAGCCGTATCGGCAAAGAGCTTGTTCCTACGTATATCGGCAGCCGTTATCTCGCCTATGCGGCCCAGATCGCCCACCTGCAAAGCGACTGGAACACAGAACACAGGGAACTATTGGGGGAAAAGAAAGGCGTGCTTTCTCTGGCAATGCCGCCCATGCGCAGCGCTTGCATCATGCCGCATGTCCTTCCGAGGTTCTATGAAAAATATCCCAATGTGCAGGTCATTGTTATGGAAGAATCACATCTGGTAAAGAAACATTGGATGTCATTAAGGGATGAAATAGATATTGTCATCTACAGCGATACGGGCCCCCAAAGCACATTGATGCATGAAAATCTTGGCACGGAAGAGGTCATATTGATTATGTCGCAGACGCATCCGCTTGCGGGCCGCGGCGAATCCCGGCCCGGGTGCCGGTATCCTTGGTTCGACCTGAAGCTGCTAAAAAATGAATCCTTTGCGTTAAACCCTCCGGACCAGACTACGGGCCGTATATCGGCCCGGCTTTTGGAATCTGCGGGCTTTACGCCAAATGTTCTCTTGTATACCTTCAATACTGAGATCCCCATACATCTTGCGGCTGCCGGTACGGCAATCGCCTTTGCACCCGAAACATATGTAAAAAAACTTAATTCCGACAACCAGCTTAAGTGCTTTTCTGTCGGGACGCCAAATATCGAGATTACATTGTATGCGCTTTATGAGAAAGGGCGGTATCTGCCCTCCTATACGAAACACTTTTTTGAGCTTGTACGCGAACATATGCTATCAATGTAATAGTGAATTTACCTGCTGTGTTCGCCCTGTAGGCAGTCGTCATCGCGTAAAGGCATGAGCGAAAAAACTATAGATGCTTGGCCGCAAGCTGGTTCAGGTTGTTACCGATGGCGTGGAGTTCTCGGATTAGGGTATGGTAATCGAGCGGAGGAAGTTGTTTAGGAATGTAGCCGTTAATCAGACTACGCGGGTAGCTTTCGCGTGAGAGGCCCGTTGCTGCCATATTCGATTGCAGGCGGGTATCTTCTTCAATGGTAAGCCGCTGCACGCGGCATGGTGCTGGACAGCATCAGACTCGTATCTATGATAGTAGATCTCGTTTGCCGCCCGGCAATTATACTAGAACAAATGTGTTTCGCACAGACCAGCTATATCAGGCACCCCTCTCAGAAGTTGTGGGGCCGCTTAGGCGTGGGGCGGTTCCTCCAGCTTTTTGAGCGCCTCCTCCAGCGTATGCCAGGCAAGCGTCGCGCATTTGACCCGCGCGGGCATGTTGGAGATGTTTTGGAGCGCCAGCGCGTCCTGCAGTTCTTCCAGTTCGGTCTCATCGATCACGGTTTTTTTGATCATACCCAGGAACAGCTCCGCCAGGCGGTTTGCTTCTTCAGCTGATTTTCCTTCGACCAGGTCGGCCATGATGGCGGCGGACGCTTCCGAAATCGCGCAGCCGCTTCCGGAAATCGCGGCTTTTTGAATGGTCCCGTCCTTTATCTCCAACTCCAGACTGATGTCGTCCCCGCAGCTCGGGTTGACGCCCCGCATCGTGACGTCGGGGCGTTCCAAGGGATGCCGGTGCTTTTGCGAGCGGCTGTACTGCGTGACGATCTCCGTGTAAAGCTCACCCAATTCCATGGCCAAGCCACCTCCTGACGCCCTTTAAGCTCTCCGCCAAACGGTCGATATCCTCTTTCGTGTTGTACAAATAAATGCTTGCGCGGCAGGTGGCCTGCACGCCGAGATGCCGGAGGAACGGATGCGCGCAATGGTGGCCGGAGCGTACGGCGATTTTGTCTGCGTTGAGTATCGTCGCGATATCGTGCGGATGGACGCCGTCGAGCACAAACGAGACGACGCCGGTCCGGCTTTCAAGCATATCCGGCCCCACGATCCTAAGATGCGGCACACTGCTTAGCCGATCAAGCAGATGCGAAGTAAGCTCCTTCTCAATGAATTGGATATGTGCCATGCCCGCCGCCTTAAGATAATCGATGGCGGCGGAAAGCCCGACGGCGCCGCCCACGTTCTGCGTGCCGCCCTCAAATTTCTGCGGCAGGGGCGCGAAGGTGGAGCTCTGCTCCTCCACATATTCGATCATATCGCCGCCGTACAAAAACGGAGGCATAGCTTCAAGCAGCGCCTCCTTGCCGTAGAGCACGCCGACGCCCATCGGCCCCAGCATTTTATGGGCGGAAAACGCGTAGAAGTCGGCATCCAGCGTGGGTACGTCCACCGCCATATGGGGCACGGCCTGCGTGCCGTCCACAACCGTGATCGCGCCGACCGCATGCGCCCGTTCGATGATCTCTCCAACGGGGTTGATCACGCCGGTCACGTTGGAAGCGTGCGCGATTGCGACGAGCTTCGTTTGATCGGTGATTTTATTCCTGATCTCGGTGGAGGGGATACGCCCGGACCCGTCCGTGTACAGATAGGAGAGGATCGCCCGCTTGGCCCGCGCCACCGCCTGCCACGGCACCAGGTTGCTGTGGTGCTCGGAAATGGCCAAAACAATTTCGTCCCCGGGTTCAAGGCTAGCCATCCCGTAGCTGTAGGCGGCAAGGTTCAGCGATTCGGTCGCGCTTTTGGTAAAGACGATCTCCGCCGCCTTTTTTGCCCCGAGAAACGCGCGGACATTCTCCCGGGCGTCCTCCAGCGCCTGCGTGGCCGCAACGCTCAGGTCATAAGCTCCCCGGTGCGGGTTGGCGTTGGAGGTTTGATAATATGCCGTTACCGCGTCCAACACCGCCTGCGGCTTCTGGGTCGTGGCGGCGTTGTCAAGGTAAGCGAGCCTGCGGCCTTTTTCATCCGTTTGAAGCAGCAGCGGAAAATCATTGAGATATTCGCTCATACCGTCTTTCCTCCCCGTTCAATGGACTCCCGCACGGCGGTAAGGATGCTTTCCCGCACGGACGCGTCCGGTATCTTTTCCACAGTAGAGGAAAACGCGGCCTGCGCCAGCAGCTTTTTTGCCTCCAGTTCGTCGATCCCGCGGCTCATCAGGTAAAAGAGGATTTTATCGTCCGGCCTTCCCGAGGTCGCCGCGTGCTCTCCCTCGACGTCGTCCTCCCCGCACAGCAGCAGGGGGACCGAGACGTTCTGCACTTCGGGGCTGAGCATCAGCACGCTTTCCTCCTCGCGCCCTTTGGAGCCGGATGCGCCGCTTATAAAATCCAGCGTGTCGCGGAGGACCTTTTTGCTCCGCTCCAGCAGGATTCCTTTTGCGCGGATGCGGGAAGACGTCTTTTTGCCCCGGTGCTCCACGCGGCAGGATAGATCCAGCGTCCGTTCGCCGTCGCCAAGGTAGAGCACATCGAGATCTGCGCCGCCGCCCTCGCCCACAAGGGTCAGGTTGCAGCTCGAAAGCGGGCGGGCCGCGCCCAATTCCGTCAGGATCACGTCCAGCCGTGCCCCTTCCTCTGCGACGCCTCCTACCACATCCGTATGGGCGGCCGTGCTATTCAGCATCTGCACCTTTACGAGCTTCACCATGGCGTTCCGGCGGGCAATGACGCGCGTCCGCCCACAGTGGCGTACAGGCGTGTTCTGTTCGGACATATAATATAGGATCACTTCGGCGCTGGAACCTTCCTCCGCCTCTATCACGATATCGTCCACAAGGATCGGGTTTTCCGCGTCCAGGCGCAGCATGAGGACGATCGGCTCCTGTTCCGCGTGGCCCTTGGGAATCCGGATCAGATACTTAAGGTTCGCGCTTTCCTCTATAAACGTCCCCATTTCCGGGGGGACGAAGGGTCCTGTCAGGTCCTTGCCCAACGTTAATCCGTCAAAATCCCGTTTGACTATGATCTGTCGGGACACGCGGATGGAAACGTCTTCCATAAAGGATGCGTTGTCCGGCCCAACAAGATCGAGCGCGGCGTCGTTTACACGGAGCCAGCGCCACGTGCGCACGGGCATCCGGTTGATGGTTGTTGCCAATTGCCGCATATCACGCCTCCTAACCGATGGTCCCTTCCAGCTCAAGGCTGATGAGCCGGTTCATTTCAACCGCGTACTCCAGCGGGAGCTCCTTTGCGATGGGCTCAACAAACCCCCGGACGATCATCGCCTTGGCCTCCTGTTCCGAGAGCCCCCTGGTCATGAGGTAGAATATGGCGGCGTCGCTGATGCGGCCGATCCTGGCCTCGTGCCCGATATCCACCCGGTCGCTGCGGATATCCATGACGGGAATCGTATCCGTCCTCGACGCGCTGTCCATCATCAGCGATTCGCAGACGATGGAGGATTTTGATCCGGCGGCCTCGGGCAGGATGTTGATGGAACTGCGGTAGATGGCGATGCCCCCGTCCTTGGAGATGGAGCGGGAGCTGATGGTGGACGAGGTGTTGGGAGCGGCGTGCACCACCCTGGTTCCGGTGTCCAGATGCTGTCCGTTCCCGGCGAACGTGATGCCATTGAACGTGGAGCGCGCGCCCTCGCCCTTTAGGATGCTGGAGGGATAGAGCATGGTGGTGTGCGAGCCGAATGTTCCGGAGACCCATTCTATGGCCGCGTCCTTTTCCACAAGCGCCCGCTTGGTGTTCAGGTTCATCATGTTCTTGGACCAGTTTTCAATGGTGGAATACCGCAGCGTCGCGCCCTCGCGTACATACAACTCTACGCACCCAGCGTGCAGGTTCACTACGTTATATTTGGGCGCCGAGCAGCCCTCTATGAAGTGGACGCTTGCGCCCTTTTCCACGACGATGAGCGTATGCTCGAATTGCCCGGCGCCCGGCGCGTTGAGGCGGAAGTAGGATTGCAGGGGGATTTTAAGGCGCACCCCTTCCGGCACATACACATACGAGCCGCCCGACCAGACGGCCCCGTGCAGCGCCACAAACTTGTGGTCCTCCGGCGGCACAAGCTTCATGAAAAGCTGCCGCACGATGTCCTCGTGCTCCCGCACGGCCGTTTCCATGTCGGTATAGATCACGCCCTGGTTCAAAAGTTCGCGCCGGATGTTGTGGTAGACCACTTCCGAATCGTACTGCGCTCCCACGCCCGCGAGGGAATCCCGTTCCGCCTTGGGAATGCCGAGGCGTTCGAACGTGTTTTTGATATAATCGGGCACCTCGTTCCAGTCGCTTTTCAAATTCGTATCCGGCTTCACATAGGTGACGATCTGGTCCATATCGAGTTCATCGAGCGGCGGGCCCCATGTTGGCAGGGGCAGCCGATCATACACTTCCAGCGAACGGAGCCGATGGTTGAGCATCCAGGAGGGCTCGTTCTTCAATTTGGATATTTCCGTCACGATTTCGGCGGTAAGGCCCTTGTTTGTCTTATAGCCGCTCCTGTCCGCATCCCGGAAATCGAAGCGTTCCCTGTCGATATCGTCTATTCTCGTTTTCTGCTTTTCCATCCCCGTTTCACCCCGTTATCCAAGGACCGAGGCGAAGCCGTCCCGGTTGATTGTTTCGATCAGGGACGCGCCGCCGGTTTTGACGATGCGCCCATCCGCCATGATATGCACGTAGTTTAAGGGGAGCCGTTGTAAAATCCGCGTGATGTGCGTGATGATGAGCACCGCGTTTTCTTCATTCCTGTAGCGGTCCACGCTTTCGGATATCGTCTTTACGGCGTCGATATCGAGGCCCGAATCCGTTTCATCCAGTATCGCGAGCTTCGGGTTGAGCACGGAGAGCTGCAAAATCTCGTTCTTCTTTTTTTCCCCGCCCGAAAAACCGACGTTGAGATACCGCGCCGCGTAGGAAGGGTCCATCTCCAGTTCCTTCATTTTGGACTGGAGTTCCTTACGGAAGGGGAGGAGTTTCACATCCTCTCCGGTATACGCCGCCTTTGCGGCGCGCAGGAAATTTTCCACAGTGATTCCGGCGATCTCCTCCGGCGCCTGGAAGGAAAGGAACATGCCCCTTCTGGCGCGAGCGTCCGGTTTTTCATCCGTGATGTCCTCGCCATTAAAAACGATGCTTCCTTCGTCCACCAGGTAGCGCGGGTCGCCCATCACGACGTTGGCGAGCGTGGATTTTCCCGCTCCGTTGGGGCCCATGAGCACATGCACCTCGCCTTTGTTTATTTCAAGATCTACGCCGTTCAATATGCGCTGCCCGCCGGCGGACGCGCATAACCTGCTGATGCTTAATAGAGTCTCTGGCATTTTTCGCACCTCTTTATCGCCCCCTCGTGAGAGGGACCGGTTTTGTCCGCCGCATGGCGGATCGAACATCGGTCGGAAACCGCGGTGCTGCCGGCGACCAGATCGAATAATTTGGTGATCTTTTCGATGGTGTCATCGTCCAGCGTGGAAATATATGCCTCGGCGCTGGAGCGCATTTTCCCGTAGTGCTCGTCATACCCCAGGCAGGCTTCCTCTCCGTCGGGCGTCAGCCTGTAATACACTTCCTTCTTGTTGCCGGTGATGCGGTATGGCTCCAAATATCCCTTTTCCTCCAGCTTTTTTGCAAGCTGCGCCACTGCGCCGTTGGTGATGCCCAGGAATTGGGACAACTCGCCTGCTTTTGCGTTCCCGTTGCGCTGCACGCACTTTAAGAGGCTGATATCCGAATAGGTCAGCTTGTGGCCCGTCCCGTAGCTCCTGGCGATTTTCGATTCGCAGATCATGATGTTCAGGGACTGGTACAGCTTTTTGATAAGCTCCTCTTTTTTACACATTGCGCATCACCTCGGAAATATTATATAGCTGCTAAACAAAAAGATCAATATTTTTTAGATACTAAAAAATATTGATCTACAGTTACTGGTGTAGGGAGATGCTCACAATATTTCTATTGGTTCGCAAGCAGAAGAACGAAATGTCCAGGCCATAGCTTTTGCATCTTCGTAAGTGCTCAGCCCGAAGCGACTGCAAAGTAAGCAGTACAATTATCCCACGCTTTTCAGCGACGCCACCATATCAATGCTTCTGAACTTTCTTCCCACCATATGATTCACAAGCATGGCGGACGCAAGGATTCCAACTGTAACACTGTAGTAAAACGAAATTATTACAGAGTTGGGTGCTGAGCCATGGTTTGCTTAAAAGATGAAGGCGCTTGTTGAAAGAAAGCGCTGTGAAAAATGGCTCGAACGTTGCGGCCCTCTTTTCAAACCTCTATTGCAGTGCCGTTACCTTTTTATTGCGGAGAATTTGCCGTACTGCTGCTCGTTCAGCTTATTAAAATTGCGCACATTGAATTCAAGGTGCTTTCGCATCGCCTGATCAGCAGCGCCTGGATCATGACGCTCGATCGCTTCAATAATTTCGTTGTGCACTTCTAACGCCTTAAGACGCTCCACTTTATAGGGCAGTATGTTAAAAAGCTGAATACCGCTGTCGATAATCGGGATGAGGTTGGGTATCACCTGGTTTTGGGTGCTCTGTGCAATACGGATGTGCAACTCCCTGTCCAAGGGAATATAATCCTCTTCAGCAACGGCTTTTTCCATAATTGCCTCATTGATGCGCTTCATGGCGGCGATATCTTCCTCTTTGGCGTTATCCGCCGCGAGGGCGGCGATCTGGGGCTCCAAAATCCACCGGATCTGCATCAGATCCTGCGCAAGTTTGTATTTATCCTGAAAAAAGGCCAGTCCCAACGGATCGTCTACCAAACCGGGGTTCTCGCATACAAAGGTTCCCCGGCCGTGCTCAATCTCCAAAATATTGCGTGAGACGAGCAGCTTTACGGCCTCCCGCACGGTATTGCGGCCGACCTGAAGCTCGTCGGCCAGCTGAAATTCGTTCGGCAATTTTTGGCCCGCTACCAAGTTGTTGTTGGCAATCAAACGGATAATTTGCTCGGCAACCTTTTCAGGCAACAGTTTTTGTCCCTCGTTCACCGTTTTAAATAACATATATCCTGCCTCCATTCGCATGTGAATAATCACATCCGACGTATGATGACATAATTTGCTTTTTATTTATCATAGCAGGTTTTTGTCTGGTCAGCAAGCGGCATTTGCATAGGGCTCCGAAATCTAATAAATTTGATTTAAAAATGAGGTTTGACAAGCTTTGGAGGGGCATGCTATAATGAGCCCATCAAATTAATCCGACGTGTGATGTCGTATCGATTACTCCCAATTATTAGCCCTAATTTATTGAATAGACTTTTTGACCTTAGATTTTTAACCTGAATACCGGCATCATTACTGAAATAAGTCAAAGCTTACCTCTATTTTTCTTAAAAGACATCCTACGTAGTATGTATTAAAATCCCGAATGCTTCCGTACGCATCTACCAGCGAAGTTTACGCTTCACGTGTGGCAAATACGTGTGGAGTGAAAACGAATAAAAGGAACGCTTCCAAAAATCAGGAAAGAGGGAGAAAGAAAATGAAGAGGCTAAAATTGGGCATATGTTTCCTTGCTATGGTGCTGCTGTTTGCAACGGCATGCTCCACAACCCCGCCGGCGTCCAGCACGACCACTCCCCCCCAGGAGTCCACACCCGCGCCCGTAACCACCCCCGAACCCGCTGCATCGGAGGGTGAGCCGGGCAAGGCCCTGGAGGGCTCCGTCACATTCGGCGTAGTCGCACCTATTACCGGAACGAATAAGATGGTTGGCGAATATGTGGTAAACGGCGCCAATCTTGCGGTGCAGCACATCAATGCCAATGGCGGCATCCTGGGCAAGGAACTGGTATTGGTGTTCGAAGACGAAGTGGATAACCTCCAGTCCTCGGTAAACGCCATGGTGAAAATCATGAACTATCCCGAAGTGGTGGCGTTTTTCGGATCGACATATTCCTCCAACTGCATTGCGGCTTCGCCAAACGTGCTGGAGAAAAAAATCACCATGTTTGCGGGCGGTTCCTCGGCCAACATTCCCAAGGAAAACAACCCGTACATGTGGCAGGCCCGCATGACGGACGACAAATCAGGCCTGCTGCTCGCGAAAGCTGCCGTTGAAAACCTGGAGATGAAAAACCCCGCCATCCTATACTCTACGGAAAGCTTTGGCGAAGGCCTGCGCGCCCAGACCGTCGCTTCGCTTGAGCAACTCGGTATCGTTGTTCCCGCCGAAAAGCAGTTTGGCTTTGTGGTGGATGAGAAAAACTTTGCGCCTATCATCACCCAGATCCAGAACTCCGACGCGGACGGGCTGATCGCGATTGGCCACCAGATGCCTGCCGCCATCATCTGCCAGCAAGTAGACGCAGCCGGTCTTGATATCCCCTTATTGGGATCCTCCTCCTGGGCTTCTGCTGTCTGCCGTGAAAACGCGGGCGCTACCGCCAACGGCTGGTATGCCGTGGCGGACTGGACGGTCGAAGTGGCCACCCCCGAAGGGAAAACCTTTGCACAAGCTTATCGTCTCTCTTACGGCGCGGACTCGGATATGCCTGCCGTAACGGCTTACGACTCCATTATGCTCTTCAAGCAGGCCTGCGAACTTGCGGGCACCACCGAGGATAAAGAGGCGATCAACAGCGCGCTGGAAAAAATCGAGGGCTATAAAGGCGCTATGTCCACCTATTATTATTCCCCGAACCGCTGCTTCAGTTCGAGCCAGTTCCTTACGCTGAATGTGGACGGGAAAGCCACCATGTTGGATACCGTGACCACCCGGTAAAGCGGGAGATCACACGAAGGTGCTTCCGGCGGTTTTACTGCGGGCTTCCCTATATGAGGGGAGACCCAAATTGCGGGGACTGCCGGACCTGTCCAGAGTGCCGCCCGATGCTTGCCTGCTTGAAAGGCAAACAGGCAAGCACCGGGCGGCTGCGGGCAGGCTGCATCGAAATGTGCCCCTTGTATGGAAATATTCCGGGAAAGCGCAACGAGGTAAAAATATGAATGTAAACACCATAATTTCTCTTGGCGTTAACGGCGTCGCCATGGGAATGATATATGCCCTGATGGCAATGGGTCTGATTTTGCTCATACGCGCGATCGGCGTTATGAATTTTGCCCAGGGCGATCTGCTGATGTTTGGCGCGTTTGTAACCTGCTGGCTGATCGTGGATGTAAAGCTGCCGTTGTACCTGATGATCCCTTTTGCGTTGGTTTCCTTTGCGCTCATCGGCACAATATTTATGTTCACGGTATACTGGCCGCTTCGGAATGCGACTTATCCGGCGGCGACAGTCATTTCTACCATGGGTGCAGCCATGGTGCTCAAAGAAATTGCCACTCTCATCTGGGGCAGCCTTCCGCGCTCAATGCCGCCGCTTATGAGAAACCCCGAAACCGGCAAGGCGGCGGTGTTCCGCATCGGCTCCATATCGCTTCAATGGCAATTCGTGCTTACGATCATCGTGGGTATCGTGCTCATCGTCCTGGTATTTATATTGTTTGAAAAACTATATGCCGGCCGCATGATGCAGGCTGCCGCCCAGGATAAATATGCGGCGGAACTTTTGGGGATTCCCACAGTAGTCACCACTTTGGCGACCTATATCATCGTGGTGATCCTCGCTTCGGTCGGCGGTTATATGATATCGCCCATCTTTATGGTAAGCAACACCTTAGGTTCGCTGCAATTACGCGCCTTCGCGGGCGTGGTCATCGGCGGGTTCGGAAACATCAAGGGGGCTATTTTGGGTTCCATCATCATCGGCCTGGTGGAGTCCTACAGCACCATCCAGTTCTCCCAGTACAAGGATGCCGTGGTGTTCCTGGTGCTCATTGCCTTTTTGCTCGTGCGGCCCCAGGGGTTGTTCGGCGAGAAGATTGCGGATAAGGCGTGAGGTGCGCTCATATGAAAAGAACGTTCAAGCTAAAACCAAGCGCCCTGATCCTGCTCCTTGTCGGCATTGCTTTTTGCATCGTTGCGCCGCTGAGCAACGAGGGGTATTCCATGATGGTTCTGAACCTCGCGCTGATCTATGCGATTGCCGCTTACGGGCTTTCCGTAATGCTTGGCCTGGGCGGCCAGCTTACGTTTGCGGCGGTGGCTTTTATGGGGCTTGGCGCTTATACGACTGCAAACCTCTGCTCCGGCCGCATGGGGTTCTGGATGGAGCCTGTGGCGGCGTTGTTTATCTCGCTTTTGGTAGGCGGCGCCGTGGCCTTTGTGGCAGGGCTGATCCTCCTGAGATTGCGCGGAACCTATTTCACGTTTGCGACCATCGGCTTGGTGCAGGTGGCGTGGTCGTTTTACCTGAGCTATAAACCCCTGTTCGGCGGTCCGGACGGCATATCCGGCATATCCACGCTGCGGCTGTTCGGCTGGTCGCCACAAAATTACAATCAATGGTTTTTTATACTCGTGGGCTTTGTACTTGCGGTAGCGCTCCTGGTGGAACGTATCCGCCGCACCCAATTGGGCCGCTCGCTTTCCGCCATACGCGACAACGAAATCGCGGCGCAAACCCTTGGCATCAACGTGTATATGACCAAGGTGATCGCCTTTACCATTGCGGGTGTGCTGGCGGCCTTGGCCGGGTCCCTGTACGCGATGCACAGCCAGTTTGTGTCTTCCGATATGTTCAACTTCGAACGGGCTACTTCCTATATTATTATGGCAATGCTGGGCGGCGTGAACAACACGGTGGGCATATTTGTCGGCTCGCTGCTTGTCACCATGCTGCCGGAATGGCTGCGCTTTATGCAAAGCTACCTGCAGCTCATTTACGGCGTGGGCGTGATACTGCTCATGGTATTCATGCCCGACGGCCTCGCGGGGCTTGCCAAAAAATTGCTCAAAGCGCTCAGACGCAAAATGGCAAAGAAGCAGGCGGCTTCCGTCTTGCCCGCCGATAAAGAGGAGGGAAGCGTATGAACCCGATATTGAGGCTGGATAAAGTATGCAAGCGCTTTGGCGGCGTCATAGCTGCCGACGAGATCACCTTCCAGGTCATGCCGGCTCAGATCCACGGTTTGATAGGCCCAAACGGGGCGGGCAAAAGCACGCTTATGAACCTCATCAGCGGAATCTACACGCCGGACTCCGGGAACATATTTTTCGATGAGGAGAATATCACTTCCTATCCTTCCCATAGGCGCGCGCGCATGGGTATTGGGCGCACGTTCCAGACACCCAGATTTTTGCAGCGTTCCAACATCCGGGACAATCTTCTGCTGGGAACCGACTTGAATAACCAGATGGGGTATCTGAACAGCTATTTCGGGAAAAAGGGCGCCAATTTTGAGGAAGAGCTCAAGGACGCGATGCGCTATCTGGACTTCACCTTTGACTTGGAGGACGATATCAACGCCCTGGCCTACGGCCAGCGCAAGCAGCTTGAGATCGTGCGCAGCATGCTGTCCCACCCGAAAATCATGCTGGTAGACGAACCCGCGGCAGGCCTGAACAACAAAGAGATCGACGACGTGATGGCGCTTCTGAATCATGCGGCAAGGGATAAGGGCATAGGCGTGCTGCTCATCGAGCATTCCATGGATATGATCATGAATATCTGCGAAAACATTGTGGTCATCAACTTTGGCAAAGTCATCTGCAACGGCAATCCCGAATGCGTGTCCAGCGACGAAGCGGTAATAGAAGCGTACCTGGGGAGGAATTTGGAGCATGCTTGAGATCAAAAACCTGCACGCCTATTACGGCCCGATCGAAGCCCTGAAAGGGATCGACATGCGCGTGAAATCGGGGAGCATCACTTGCCTCATAGGTTCCAACGGAGCGGGCAAAACAACGCTGTTAAAAGCAATCTCAGGCGTTATCCGGCGCACCGGCTCTATTCAGGCGGAGCATTGCGGGGAGCTTATTGACAAAAACGCCAACTACATCGCTAAGCAGGGGATCATTCATGTGCCGGAGGGACGCCATATTTTCCCAGGCCTGACGGTGCATGACAATCTGGAAACAGGGACCATCAACTGGCATGGATTTTTCGGCCGCAAGCCCTACGACAAGGAACTTGAGGAGGTTTACACGCTGTTTCCGCATTTGAAACAGCGCAGGAGCCAGCTGGGGTGGAGCCTTTCGGGCGGGGAGCAGCAGATGCTCGCCATTGGCCGTGGCATTATGGCCCATCCCAGGATTCTGATGCTGGACGAACCCTCCATGGGCCTTGCGCCCCGCGTGGTGGCCGAGCTTTTTGAGAAAATCGTCGCGATCAATAAACTGGGCATTCCGGTGCTGCTGGTGGAGCAGAACGCGCGTCTGGCGTTTGAAATCTCCGACTATGCCTATATCATCGACAGCGGCAGGGTGTTTTTGCAGGGGCCATCGTCCGAACTCAAAAACGATCCCCGCGTGGTGCAGGCATATTTGGGGAAGATGGCCGCTAACCGGCATTGACAATAACACGGAGGAAAAGAAATGAAAGCATTGGTGAAGTATGACGCGGGTCCCGGGAATATGGAGATCCGGGACGTCCCCGAACCCGCGGTTGGCCCCGGTCAGATAAAAATTCAGGTGCGCATGGCGGGCATATGCGGCTCGGATCTGCATATCTACCACAGCGATATCGCCATTCCGGTGCGGCCTCCCGTAACGACGGGGCATGAGTTTTCGGGCGTGGTGGCCGAAGTGGGAGAGGGCGTTACGGGCTTTGTTCCGGGCGAACGCGTCGTTTCCGAAACGGCCTATGACTATTGCGGCACATGCGATTACTGCCGAGAGGGTTTCTACAACCTCTGCGTGAGCCGCAGGACGCTCGGCTATTGGTATAACGGCATATTTACCGATTATACTGTCGTACCGGCCGGCCGCGTACATAAAATACCGGCCACGGTATCCGACACCGCCGCGGCCATGACCGAACCCTTGGCCTGCGTGTGCCACGCCGTCTATGATCTTTGCCGCATCGTGCCGGGGGACCTCGTGTTAATTTCCGGCCCAGGGGCGATCGGGCTCATGGCCATGCAGGTGGCCAAAGCGCATGGCGCAAACGTAGTGATAAGCGGCATGGAGCGGGATTCGGCCCGCCTTGAACTCGCCAAACAGCTTGGGGCGGACCATGTGGTTAACCTGGAGCGGCAAAACCTTGAGGAAGCCGTCATGTCCTTATCCGGCGGTTATGGAGCGGATGTGGTGCTCGAGTGCTCCGGCTCCGCGCCCGGCATCGACACGGGACTGCGGCTCATTAAAAAGAGGGGGTGGTTTACCCAGATCGGCCTGCCGGGAAAAACCATTCCGTTTGATATTGAAAAAGTATGCTACAAGGAATTGCATTTTTCCGGCTCCCTTGGCTCCCGCAACCATAGCTGGAGGCGCGCGCTCAAGCTGCTGGAAGAAAAGAAGGTAACGCTCGAACCCCTGGCCGATGTGTGCTTGCCCATTACCCAATGGGAGGAAGCCTTCCGCCGGTTTGAAAGCAAAGACGGCTGCAAGTTTTTCCTGATACCGGAAGGCGCCGGGGCAATGGTATGAAGAGAAGAAGGAGGGCGGCAAAATGAGCCTGTCACTTGAAAGAATTGAACAACTGAATGCTTTGTGCAAAACATTCCGTACCGATTTAATAGAGCTTTTGTACCGTATCCAGACCGGGCATCCGGGCGGCTCGCTGTCGGTATGCGAAATTCTGACGGTTCTGTATTTTGAAAAGGCTTCGGTGGATCCTTCGAATCCCTGCTGGGAAGAGAGGGACCGCATCGTATTGACCAAGGGCCACGCGGCGCCTATGCTATACCGCGTGCTGGCGGAAAAAGGCTTCTTCCCGGTGGAGGAAATGCGCACGCTGCGCCAGCTTGATTCCCGTCTGCAGGGCCATCCCTGCTCCGTGGAGACGCCGGGGGTGGAGCTTTCCACAGGGCCCCTTGGCATCGGGCTGTCTGCGTCGGTGGGCATGGCGCTGGGGATGAGGCTTTCGGGCATTCCTTCCACCGTATATGCCGTGATGGGCGACGGCGAACTCAACGAAGGCACCGTTTGGGAGGCGGCCATGAGCGCGGCCAAATTCTCCCTTGATAACCTCGTTGTGATCGTAGATCACAACGGCGTGCAGCTCGACGGCACATGCGACGACATTATGCCCATGGGCGACTTGGCGGCAAAATTCGCGGCATTCGGCTTCGAAGTCCTCCAATGCGATGGCCACGACGTATCCGGCATTGCGGAGAGCATTGATAAAGCAAGACAGGTGCGTGGAAGACCGACAGTCATACTTGCCAAGACCGTAAAGGGTAAGGGCGTTTCCTTTATGGAAGGGAAAAACGCATGGCATGGCAAGCCCATTAACGACAAGGAATACGCCGCGGCGATTGCGGAGCTGGGAGGAGTGCAGCATGGCTAAGACAATTCGGGACGCATACGGCGAGAGCCTGCTCAAATACGGAAAGGACAATCCCGATGTGGTGGCGCTGGACGCCGACGTGGCGTCCTCCACAAAGTCGTCCATATTCGGCAAGGAATGCCCGGACCGGTTTTTCAATATGGGCATTGCGGAGGCCAATATGGTGGGGGTGGCCGCGGGCCTTGCCGCAAGCGGCAAGATTCCCTTTATCAATACCTTCGCGGTGTTCCTGACCTCCATCGGTCTCATTGGTGCGCGGGCTTTCGGCTCCTATTCCGGCCTCAATATGAAATTCATGGGCGCCTATGGCGGCATATCCGATTCCTACGACGGGCCCAGCCACCATTCCCTGGAGGACATCGCCATCATGCGCACGCTGCCGGGGTTTGAGGTGTTTGTACCGTCGGATGAGGTGCAGACGGACTGGCTGGTGAAGCATGCCATCGAAACAAAAGGGCCCATGTACATCCGCCTTTCCAGGGACGCGACCGCCGATGTTTACGCCCCCGGCACCGCGTTTGCTCCCGGCAGGGGCATGGTGGTGCGCGAAGGGGCCGACGCCGCCATCATAGCCTGCGGCGTGATGGTGGGGCAGGCGCTCCAGGCCGCCGAAGAGCTTTCAAGAAAAGGTATAGAGGTCCGGGTGGTTGACATGTTCTCCATCAAGCCCATAGACCGGGAGCTGATCCTGGATTGCGCCGCAAAAGCCGGGCTGGTTGTTACCGCTGAAGAGCACAATGTCATTGGCGGCCTTGGCGGCGCGGTAGCCGAAGTGCTCAGCGCTGCCGGAAGCAGCGTGCCCCAGAGATTTATTGGCACAAACGACTGCCACACCGAGTGCGGCCCTTATGGCGGCCTGCTGCAGCGATATTGCCTCGATGCCGCGGCCATAGCCAAGACGGTAGAGTCGGCGTTGAATGGGAAGTGAAGCACGTATGAAGCAAGCTGTTTTGACCGCCCCCTATACCTTCGAGCTGCGCGACGTCCCCGTGCCGCAGATCACGCCGGAGCAGGTATTGCTGCGTGTGGCGCGCGTAGGGGTATGCGGCTCGGATATTCAGATGTACCATGGCCGCCACAAATATATGACCTATCCGGTCGTGCCGGGACATGAAGTCAGTGCCGTTGTCCACCGGGTTGGCGCAAAGGTACAAGGCTATGCAGAAGGCGACAAGGTTACGGTGGAACCCCAGGTGGTTTGCGGCGCATGCCATCCCTGCTCCATAGGGCGCTTCAACGTATGCGAGAGCCTGAAGGTAATGGGCGTCCATATGGACGGGTTTGCGGCCGAATTTGTGGCGGTGGACCCGCAATACCTGCATCTTTGCTCGCCCGATATGGATCTGGACCTGATCGCGCTGGTGGAGCCTTTGGCTGTGGGCGTGGGGGCCGTGAAACGCGGCAACTACAAAAACGCCAACATCGCGGTAATCGGCGCCGGGACAATAGGCAATCTGATTGCCCAATCCGCACTGGCGCTTGGCGCGGGCGATGTGCTCATTACGGATATTACGGATGCGCGGCTGGACCTTGCGCGGCGCTGCGGCATTGAAAAAGCGGTAAACACCAAAGAACTGTCGCTGAAGGACGCCATATTGCAGGCATTCGGGCCTAAGAAGGCGGATATCATCATCGATGCCGCCGCCACCGCGTCGAGCTTTTCAAGCTGCCTTGCGGCGGCGCGCCCCAGCTCCGATATCATTATAACCGGCAACTACAAGGACCCCATGCAGTTGGAGGTACCCTTGCTGCAGCGCAGGGAAGTTAACCTGATCGGCCATATGATGTACGTGCGCGAGGATTATAGGGATGCCATCGCCTTTTTGCAAAACGGCAGCGTGCAGGCAAAAGAGATCATTACAAGCCGTTTCCCCTTACAGGACATCGTGGACGGCTTCGCAAAGAGTGTGGACAACGCATCTCTTGAAATGAAAGTGGTTATGGATCTCTCATAACGGCAGAGGGACGATCACTAAAATATGATACAGGAGGGATATGCAATGAAAGAGTCTATCCACAAGTATTTCAAAGTTGGCACCATTCAATGGATGAGCCATCCTCCCGCCAAGTACGACATTCTGGAATCGCTGAAGACCCTAGCGTCGGACGACTTTTTCGACGCCATAGAGGTGGGGCGCATTCAGGATGACGGCGTACGGGCGGCTGCGAAAAAAATTCTTGAGCAGAGCCACATGAAGGTATGCTACGGCGCGCAGCCCCGGCTCTTAGGCCCCAAGCTCAATCCCAACGATCTCGACGAAGCGGGCCGCAAGGCCGCCGAGGCCACTTTGTTGGAAGCGGTGGACGAAGCGGAATACCTGGGGGCAAAGGGCATCGCCTTTTTATCCGGCAAATGGAGCGAAGAAACCAAGGAACAAAATTATGCGCAGCTTTTAAAAACCACGCGCACGGTATGCGCATACGCCAAGACCAAAGGCATGATGGTGGAGCTCGAAGTGTTCGATTATGATATGGACAAAGCTTCGCTCATAGGCCCCGCCCCGCTCGCCGCGCGCTTTGCGGCCGATATGCGCACGACATGCGACAATTTTGGTTTGCTGGTGGATCTTTCGCATTTTCCCACCACCTACGAAACCAGCAAGTTCGTCATCCAGGTGCTTCGGCCCTACATTACGCACCTGCATTTTGGAAATGCCGTGGTAAAGCCGGGCTGCGATGCTTACGGCGACCTGCACCCCTGCTTTGGTTATCCCAACAGTGCCAACGATACCGAAGAGCTTCTGGACTATTTCCGCGTATTGAAAAGCGAAGGGTTCTTTAACGCAAACGATCCGATGGTGCTTTCCATGGAGGTTACGCTCCGGCCCGACCAGGACGGGGATATCATACTGGCCAACACAAAGCGGGTGGTGAACCGCGCGTGGGCGCTGCTGGAAGACTGACGGTCCGGCCCGTACGGCGGAACTCTCATAGTATGAAAAGGAGATCGTAAATGAAAATTGTCATTCTGGACGGTTATACCGAAAACCCCGGCGATCTGAGCTGGGGCGGGTTTGAAGCCTTGGGGGAACTGCGCGTTTATGACCGGACGGCTCCGGGCGATATCGTAACCCGAATTGGGGACGCCGGCGCCGTCATCATCAATAAAACGCCCATCAGCAGGGAAACGCTCGATGCATGCCCCAGTGTCAAGTATATCGGCGTGCTGGCCACCGGATACAATGTAGTGGATACCGCGGCGGCGAAGGAAAAGGGCGTTGTCGTTACGAACATCCCCACTTACGGCACAACGGCGGTGGCGCAGTTCGTGTTCGCGCTGCTTCTTGAAATCTGCCATCATGTTGGCGCCCACAGCCAGGCGGTATATGACGGGGACTGGACCAATAACCAGGATTGGTGCTTCTGGAACTACCCGCTCATTGAGCTGGCCGGGAAAACCATGGGCATTATCGGGTTTGGGCGCATCGGCCAGAATACGGCGCGCATTGCCGCAGCCCTTGGCATGAAGGCGCTTGCCTATGACGAATACCAAAGTGAAGCGGCAAAACAATACGGGCAGTATGTGACGCTGGATGAGCTTTTAAAGGAAAGCGACGTGATCTCGCTGCATTGTCCCCTGACGCCTTCTACGCAGGGGCTCATCAACCGCGAAACCATTGCGAAGATGAAGGACGGCGTTATCCTCATCAACACGTCCCGTGGGCCGCTGGTGGTCGAGAGCGATTTGGCCGAAGCCCTGAACAGCGGCAAGGTTTATGCCGCCGGGGCGGACGTTGTTTCCACCGAGCCTATCCGGGCGGACAATCCCCTGCTTGGCGCAAAGAACTGCTTTATCACGCCGCATATCGCCTGGGCGCCCCAGGCAAGCCGCGCGCGCCTGATGGACATTGCCGTAAACAACCTGAAGGCTTACGCGGACGGCAAGCCCGTCAATGTCGTAAATCGGTAAATTCTTTTTCGTGTTCGGGATATGGCGCGGCGCGTTGCGCCGCGCTATATTTTCTTTTGGGCTCTTTCTATTACACGGAGAAACAATTTCTTGGAACAAGGCTGTCCCCATACAGAAAGGAACCTGTCATGAAAAGATTTATGATTGCGCCTGACTCCTTCAAGGGAACGATGCCCGCGGACGAGGCTGCTTCCGTGATACAGAGCGCCATTCTCACGCACATTCCGGACGCCCAAGTAAAATGCCTGCCCATGGCGGATGGGGGAGAGGGGATGGTGGAGGCGTATCTGCGCATTTTAGGCGGCGAACGCAAAACCGCGTGGGTATCGGGGCCGTTTGGCGGGCCGATGGAGGCCTTCTATGGCCTGCTTGCGGACAACACCGCCGTAATAGAAATGGCGGCCTGCGCGGGATTGCCGCTTGTGGAGGGACGGCGGGACCCGCTGCATGCAACGACAAAAGGCGTCGGCGAGCTGATCCGTATTGCGGAACAGGAAGGCGCGGCGCGCATTGTAATGGGGATAGGGGGCAGCGCGACAAACGACTGCGGCATCGGCATGGCGGCGGCGCTCGGGTATCGCTTCCTGGATGAAAATAAAAACCCGGTCGAACCGCTGGCATGCAATATGCTTGATATCAGGCATATTGAAAAGCCCGACCAGCTGCCTGCAATCCCTGTCATGGCCGCGTGCGACGTCGATAATCCGCTGTATGGCCCTTCTGGCGCGACATACACTTTTGGGAGACAAAAGGGAGCGGAAGGCGATACGCTGGCTTTGCTGGAAGCAGGAATTCAAACTATGGCGGAAGTCATTTTGCGCGATTTAAAAGCGGATGTGGCGAATGTGCCGGGCGCCGGGGCGGCAGGCGGGCTGGGCGCAGGGCTGCTCGCGTTCCTTGGCGCGGAGCTCAAGCCCGGAATTGATTTGCTGCTGGATACCTGCGGCTTTGATGAAATGCTGCGGGGCTGCGATATTGTATTGACCGGAGAAGGGAAAATAGACTGGCAAAGCGCGCGCGGTAAGGTGCCGGTCGGAATAGCCAGGCGCGCAAAAAAGGCAAACGTGCCTTGCATCGCTTTGTGCGGCGCGATCGGGGACGGGGCGGAAGCCGTATACGGGCAGGGGATCACGGCGATATTCTCCGCCGTGCGTGGCGCGTCGGATTTTGATACCATCAAAAAGACCTGTCATGAGGACCTTGCCATACTGGCGGATTCCGTTATCAGGTTGTTATTGGCTATTGGGGGTCAGTGCAAACATAACTAGTGGGGTGAAGGCCTCGCTGTAATAGAGTTTGTCTGTCTGAGCATGGCAATATTGCTTGATGAGGTTGTTACGTTAAGGTGATAAATTCCTATCTCACTGGGCTTCTCGTGCCCGGGGCATCCGCAAGCGGATGCCCGTTTCGGCCTGCAAACGATCCACTGGATCGTTTGCTGCTGCTGGCATCGGCCTCAACCCATTACCGATTGGTGATTCAGTGATAAGCAGCTTAAGCCTGCTAAGCAATTCCAAATAGAGCAGGCACCCATTTGGGTGCCTGCTCTATTTGGATTTCGTTGACAATTTAGATATTTTAGACTTGAGAAGAAAAAAGCTGAAGGCAAGTCCGACTTTAGCATCCTGAAAATTGTCCACCCAAGGGAGCTGGTGTTTCCGCCGGAACAAAGAACTACGATCCCGAAAGAGGTGGTAACTCGGCTCGGTATCAAGGAGGGTGACAAGCTGGAGATCACGGAAAAGGACGGCGTGATTCAGCTTATCCCTGTGGCGGTCTATCCCAAGAAATTCGTAGACGAGCTGAAAACGGAAATCAACGACGTGAAGGCCAAGGTGAAGGCTGGGAACCAGCCTGTTTTCGATAGCATCGACAGCCTGTTCGATGAATTGGAGAAATAGGAATGGCGATCAATTTACCTTGGGATCGTTTTATCAGATCGTCGTAATTATTAAACATAATCGGAAGTTCAAGACCTATAGTAAGCAACAACTTCCAAGTTCTATAAACGCCAAATCTATAAACTCTTGCATGGCGCAGACTATTCTTCAATTAGCTATGCCTTCTCGGTTGCGGATAAGCTTTGACTCAATTTCTGACCAAATTGCGTCATCTACATATCTATAACTTTGAGGTGCTTTTAAACCTAATGCTTCCAGAGGAATTCTCTCGCTTATACTTGTAAATCCTTGAATAAATATCGCACAACCTGTATCGGTTCCAGCAAAATACAAGCTAAACTCGTCAGAAGAAATACAGGCCATTGCTTCTATCATATCATATAGATCAACTATTTTCTTTGTTACAACCTTCTTGACAGTAAATGCCCCAATTATAGCCTTCACTGGATACGATGCATACAAGGCTACCTGATCGCCTTGATGCAGATTGAGGGGTCTCCTTCTTAATTCAACAGTTTTTTCTCCAGTAAGAATTGCTTCTGCATATTTAGGCTTTATCGACAATATCACTTTCCTGTTTGCCATCTGTATGAACCCCTGTCAAGAAATTATAAATTTTATTAAAGACCTCTGAATCAACCTGATATGGTGATTGAAAGGTTGGTCTTCTACCCATTGTGCATTCAATTATATCAACTATCAAAGCATATGGCAAAGGTGATGCAAATTGTTCTGTTAATCCAAATGTCATTGCAGAAACATTACCGTTTGGATCATTGTTAGTTATTTTCATGATGCTATCCCATGCCAGCACACCATAACGCTGATATTTTCGATACAATGCTTTTGCGGCGCCTACGTTTGAATCAATTAAATATGATACAGCACGAATACTTGACACGCCGCTAACACGGTTAAATCTATCATTGCTGACATACCATAATATTCGAGCAGGAGCTTTGCATATGCTTGGTTTAGGCGACCGAAAATAAACATTTTCAACGCTTAATGCCGCTTCAGTCCTTTCGAGCGGGAAAAGCATAGGATATGTCTGAACCAATTGTTCATCAAACAATTGCATTGCATAATCAGGTCGAATAGGTACTATATAACAGTTTATATTGGTTTCAGCGATCTTAACAGGCCATAGGATTCTTTCGAGTTCCATATGACTAGTTTGCCCGATTGTTTCGATCAACTTCTTCTTTGCCGCATCGTTAACAAACGTATTGCTTAGCTCATCTATTATTTCAACAACCTTTTTCTCAACTTCGTGTCGGGGTAAGCATCCTTTTATAGATAATTTAACACAAATATCGCCGCTCTCAATAAACCCATAGTCTCCAAATGCGGATAGCATCGGCTTAGTCATCAGGTTCTTATTGAAAACAATAATATTATGGCCTTCAACATACGCCTGCTTTATTAATCTCATTACTAAATGGCGGGCTAAAGTATTTCGCCATTGTGGGGCCTTATACTTCTCATCAATAACAAAACATTCAATTGTTCGCAAATCAGATTTTTTGGTTACTATATATGCAGCAATGCTTTTCTCATTATGCTTAACCACAATAGAATCATATTTGTCCCTACAAGCAATATAGTTGCGCAACTTTTTACGTGTACTATTTTCCCCAGCAAACATTATAGTACTGCACAACATGCCAATAATACTATTAATATCTTCTGTTGCTAATGTAGTATAGACTAATTCTGATCCCGCTAGACTTGCTGGACTATATAGATTCCCTTGAGCTAATTCTTCGATATCGCAAATAAATTCGGCTGGATAACGTATAGATAGTCCATAATGAGTATAAAAATAATCTCTTTTTGATCTAAGCCATTCGTCCCGAGTAATAAAAACCATAGTATTACTTAAAATACATTGTGTTATGTGTGATATATCATCAAAATGATGCCTTCCCATATCAATATCTCCGGATATTCCATTAATTAAATTCCAATATCCAGGAGAATTGTTTTCTTCAATTATCATAAATCGGTGTTGAACGAACCTTTGTAAATCCGTTCGCTGAACTTTATTCTTATTCCGGTTAATTTCATTAAACACATCGTTTGTAATACGATATGATGCCTCGCTCATATGCATAGCAAATAAGGCCATAGATTCCTCATTTTTGCCCTCATAGAGATCTATGACTATATTCGTATCAACCGCAGCAACAACCTTATCCTGTCGGTCATGCTCATCAAACATATGGAGTAAATCGAAGGTTTTTTTGGTTCGCTGCCACCTTGTTAAAATTGATTCATTAGAGGCGCGTCCTTTTTTCTCACTGATTGGGGTAAATCCTAACTTCCGCCAAAAATTATCCAGCCGATAATCTCTACGGCAATACAGACTGATACACGTAACCTCTGAAAACAGATCGTCAATATGTTGAATCAAAACACTAGAAATGTTTTTACCTCGATATTGCGATGCTATACATAAATGTACTATTACAATATTGTTATTCCTTTTACGAAACATCACGTATCCGAGCAATTTACCTTTATCGGTTGCAGCAAAAATACCTTTACGCTCAGCATATTCATAAAACGCCTGGCTAGGCAAAAAACCCAGTGTTGAACGATTTGCATCGCCTAATTCACAAACATCATGAAAAAGTCTCGAATTTACGTCTACAAGTTTTATGGACATAGGTATTTCAGAACTTGCGATTTTCAAATTATTAATCATATTCAATCCACTTATGTTCCAAATTACTTCAAATTGTTCTATAGTATTCCAATATCCTCTTCATAGACAGAAAGAATGCGCTGATATTCCTGCGGATCATCATTCTCACAATCCAGTTTAATTATCCGATCGACAATGGGCGTTAATAAGGAAGGATTACACCAAGGTTCTTTTATGGTAAGGAAAACAATCTTTTTTGTTTTTTGACGCTTTACCATTTCTTTTAGCATTTGAATCTCTTCTTTATTTACAGTAACGCTTTGCATTGGCCATACGATCATAAAATCAAAAGCGTAATTATCATATTTATTACTGCTGCTCTTGGTGGTTAAATTATCAAAATAGATAGTAAGATTGGATAATTTCATTCCCTGTCCATATTTTGATGGTACTTTAACTTTATAAAGTCCTGCCCATCGGAAGAAATTTGTCATACCATCTTTTGTTGTATGAATTAAGAAAACCAATCCCTTCAGATTTCCCTTAGTATTTAAAGCTCTAAGGAGAGATAGATGTTTTTCTTTATCAGCAATACCACATAGCAGCAAAGTTTTTTCTGTTTCGTTGCTTAAAAAACTAGCGATTTGATTGTATGCATTTTTTGCATCTGACATCTTATCCACCTCTTTTTTGCGCTTCGGCCCCTTTACAAAGTGTCCGCCTTACGTATACCTTGGAAAGCGCATATAACAACGCTGTCTTACAAAATATTTACAATGAACTCACTGGATTTCGCGATACAACTACCCCGCTTTGTAAGGAACGCTTGTACATAATGTGTCCCTGCATATAGCGAAGTTTCATGATGCTGGGTGGTATTAACTTTTTTCTCAAATCCACCCCTTAGTCCGTTTTGTGCTCTCGCTTCATCGCCAGTATTGACTACCTGCCACCATACCGTATAGCCTCCTTTAAGTATAGCTGGTGAAACAATTAAGCTAAAGTCTATAGAACAATGCTTAGGAATAGGCTGGCTATTGTTTTTATAAGTGTACTGCTGGCCGTTCTGGGAGACGGTGGCCTGAATACCTAGCATAATGGCTTTAGGTACTCTGAATAGAGGCCGTTGTCGGTGCGGCACACTTAATGCAGTCCGTATGCTTGGATTACTGTATGCAGTTAGTGCCAGTTGTGAATCATGGCGAACTTGATTTATTCCAACCAGTGCACGGCCGACCACGCCCGCTCCCAATGTATCTTCAATAACAGTGTAGTCATCACCAATCGATAACACGGTAACTACAAGGTCATTTCTTGCCTGTGCTATCCAGTCAAAAAAGGCCTTTGCTTTTCTTGGTTCACTATTCCATTTGTCTGCAAAGTTCTCGGCAGGGTTCGATGGGTTCGGAACTCTATATCCGTTTGAATTTCTTTGGATGTATTGGGGCAAAGTCTCGAGAATGCCTTTCACAGCATCGTATACGCCAAGCTCACCGCAGTATGCTTGTGCGGCAAGCGTCGTTATTATGATCGAAATCGGTTTGACGTCAGGATCGGTCTCAAACATTTTATCCCGATGCCGTTTGAGTATCTGTATCGCCCGCTGCAAAGGTAACTTTACACGATTAGGTTTAACCGGCTCAACTGATGCAGCGGCCGATTCAAACACTGCACTTTTTGCAACACTCGCAATAAGTTTTCTTTGATCAAACCAGTCGGCATACCCTCTAGGATTACTTGGACTAAATGAATAGCTACCATTATCGCTCTTATTTGTTACGAGAATGGACGGTTCCATCTCGACATTAGGTTTAGCCGGCGTAATATCCATGTGGAACTGAGCCTCATCCGCATACTCAATACGCCAACAACGTTTCTTTTCCTCAAGTTTTGCAGAATATCGATCAGATTCCCTAAAAATTTTACCAATTCCAGTTTTTATGGCGGCGGCCGTAAGTGATTGACCGTTGGCAATCTCGCAGATTAGGTCCAAGTCATACTCATCTTCATCACTGAGCGGACGAATGACAGTACCAAGTCTGAACGAGCCTTGCGTGTAAACCTCAATGGGATAATTGCTGTGATTTCCGATATACTCACCAAGCGCGTTATAGCTTGTTTCGGCTCGTTTGAAGTGAGCATCGGATATGTCCAGTTCGTCAGCTATTCGCCTATATAGGTCATTGAGTTGATCATTCGTCATTTGATCCTCCTATGCTGAGGGCAAAAACAAATCCTCTATCCGATCGCTCGTCATAGATGATCAATTTATTGTCCGCCTTGGGCATATAGTCCATTCCAAACCGAATCGCCAGCGAAACGGGCATTGCTGGAAAGATGTGCAGATCGACATTCTTCCCATGCCTACGCTTAATCCTCTCCAGCACTTCACGTGTTGCCGCAACAAAGTCATCCATAACAGATGGATGATCGACGAACTGACGATTAGGTGATTCGATAGTAACCATGTAGATGGATGCACTCTCGCCAAGGACTGTCCTGATACGATTATCTGCAATATCACTGCTGAGAGAAAACACCAGTGCAACTGGACTCAATTCGCTTGCTCCCTGCGCCTCCGTGACTAGAAACTTCACAGGTTGGTATTGCTGCCCCCAACTCCATTTATCATTTTCTCTTCGATGGCACTGAAACACTGCTACGTTGTATTTGTCGTTAAGTATGCGACCGAGATACATTAAGAGTGGTTGGGAGGCAAGCGCAAACAGTGCAATACTTGAACCTTGTTCTATAACATCGAGAATTCTTGATCTGATTGCTCGATCAAGATTCTGAATATTGTTTTGATAAAAACCAACTTCACTGTCCTCAACGTAACTACCCTTTTGGCTTAAATCAATTGGCGAGTCTTCAGTCGGATACCTTCCGAACAAAGCTAACGCATTCCTTGCATCCCCGTCATTAACCGAATGGTGAGTACCGGCGAGGTTTGCGGTGTAGTATACCATATGGCTGTGCAAATTAGCCCCGATATTGGTGAGGGTGGTAATTCGTTGTTCATGTTTACGCTTCATTTCAAACAGAACGGCAGGTTTATATTGCTCTTCATTCCGGTCGATTGTGATATGGCACTGCGGACAGACCAGCATCAGATTTTCAAAGTTGTTCTTAAAGTCTTCAGCTTCGGGATCATATCGTGCCCCACCTGGACTAACAGCGTGGATGTGAGCCTTCTCGGCATAGTTGTCAATGGTTCCAGTAGCTTCATGGCGATAAAGTGGTTTGTTGCATCCGTCGAATTCGCAACGTCCAGCAGAGACACCCCATAAAAGGCGCTCAACATCTGCCTTTATATTACGCATTGTTGGCATACCAATTTCACCTCATATTCTATACTGGACATGGCAACCTGCAGGGATCTCTAGGGATTGCTTCTTTGCCCTTTGCAGTTTTTACGTAGTCCTATACCTATCGTCTTCGTCATCAATTACCACGTAGATTCATAATTCGTTTCCTTCGTAGATATCTCTTAGCTTTATTTACAACTTTACATTATACGTCTAATGCAGGATAGGTCGGGCTTCGCATTATTGCCTAATGTGGGCGTAAAAGAACATCGTATATTAGCCTAATCGTTAATTTTGTCGAAACAAAATCTTATATGAATTATTATAAGTCAACGTGTTTAGCAAGACAATGATTTACTGTAATAATCTGACGTACGAATTGAGGAGGCGACATGATAATGATCTCAGCCTCTCTTGCTCTGGCACGAGACCACTGATCTTTAATAGCGCTTTTAGTAGCGGCTATGCAAAAAAATAGATTTTGTATTGGTCTAATAGAAATTAGACAATTAACCTACCTGTTCAACAATATGCAGTCCCTGGAAAAGCGTCAGTCGGAACTTTGGTGAAAGCCAAGCTTCGAAATCCAACGCAATAGCAGGGTGGGCATAAGTACCTCCATACCTGCCTTGCATGGAAGTAATACCAATGGCACCAGTCCGTGCAATCCAATTTTTCAACGTCAGGGTTGATTTGGACGCCTCTATTTCTGATATCTCGAATTCTTTCGGGTTATAGTTTGGGTTATTCCCTTGCTCCCAAAGCGTCAGAAATTCTATTGTACCGTGGCTTCGAAACCAACTCTGTATACTATAGCTGGGCAAAACACTACTGTTTCGTCTTTTTGCTATATCGGTCAAGCATGCATATCTAGGATTAACATCTCCCATCTTCTCTGCCCGCGCTTTTGCACGCGGAGAGATGATAGATGCACTTTCCTCATTAAAATCGCAGTTGTGCGCCAGATATGTCAAATAATCTTCATCCAGGAGTTGCTCAATAGGCTCCTTTAGCTCTAAATCTTGAATCGCACGCTTCATTGCCTCCGTATAGATTTCTTTTGAAATAAAGCCTTTATTTAACGTGCGTCTGGCGCTCCTTTCCTTTCGGAGAAACATCCAATATAATTGAAGCTCATCTTCTGTAATATTCATGCCGTAAGTCCTTCCGAAAAAGTTGAATGCATGAATATTATACCCTATAGTGATGCTCTCAAAGCATTATTAATCTTGATGCGCATACTTCATCGTCAGTTACATAAATTGCAGATACTTTATTCCGGATCATCTCCGCATTGATCTGCGTAATATGCAGGTTATTCTGGAGGAACGATAAAGCATCCGTTTCAGTGATAGAAGGGGAATGCTTGCAGATCTTGCTGCCATGCTCTACCCGATTGGCACAACGCCACACGATTTCACCAGTAGGGCGGGTGATCCTGCGGTAATTTGCACCGCATTCAGCACAAACCAAAAGCCCACTCAATATATGCGTTGAATTGTATCGCGTAGATTTCCTCTGTACGTCTGTTTCGCCATATTCCAGATTGCATCGCCGCATCTTCTCATCTTGCACCCTGTAGAATTGATCCCAAGGGATAATGTGAGGAACATAGCTTTGGTTGGATAGAAGCTTATCTATTGTTGTCCGCGTCCAGGTCTCCCTGCCGGAAGGGGAGGGAATATGATTGCTTTGCAGCAATTCGCTTAACCGACCCAGGCTGAAGCCTTCGAGATACTTTTCAAAAAGCATGGATACGACTTCCGCTTGCTGTTTGTTGATGCACACTTGTTCGGCCTCGCCTTTGGTGAAGCCATAGCAAATACGCCCGAATGATTCGATCTCCAATCCTTTCATTACGCTTTCTCCTTTTTAAACATGAATATATGAGGGTTTTCAAACATGACTATTTGCATGTTAGATGAGACGCTTTCAATGAGCTGAGCAACAAAAAGCCCTATTTGAGGGGTTTTAGGGCAGACAAAAAGACAAACCTGCTTCTATGCGACAATAGAAACAGGTTTGTCTACCGTGGATTTCGTTGTCAATTTAGATATTTTGGACTTGAGAAAAAAGCCGAAGGGCGATGCTTGCAGAGAGGATCACCAAAGGCTCAATCGCCTTTACCGGATCGTCGTAATTTAAACAAACTGCGAAATTCAAATCTGTTTCTTATTTGGCATTTACTTCACAGAGCAAACGGCTCCCCACGACGTCTACGATAAAAAAAGAAGTGCAGATGAATTATGGAGTATCATTTTGCTCCGAATTGTATAGTAAGCTAAATACTATGCCACTTAACTTCATCTCCGGGGCTAAACATCTGTCCATCCAGTAAAGATTTTCGGCATGAAATATCTCCAAACTAAGGCTCTATCATTTTCTCAGTTCGAAATCATCATTAATTTTTATCGCCAAAAGAACAAATATTTTTAAAAGAATCAAGTAGTTCTGCATGTGCTCATTTTCGTTCGTGTTGACCTGTTGTATACCGTGAACATACTTATTCCGAATCTCCAAGCCATTGTCATATTCCGAGCGATTTAACAGATAATTTAAGTAATTCGTCTCTGGAGTAGATAGTAAACTACTTTTTTCTATAATAACCCCCTTGTCTATCAGCTCTTGGATTTCCGAAAGTGCAGCATCAGGATAATGCCATCTACTAACAACTTCGTTTTTATATAGATCTCTAAGCACCGCCACCTTTACTTTGTTTTTTACTCTGATCAGCCCGTCAGGCGCAATCTCTATCAAATCATAGTCAGCCAAATACCTAAATGCCGAATGCTCCCGCTCTTTGTAATCTGATAAATTGACTTCTTCATTAAGAATCAAATCAAGAAAACTTGCGTACTCTTTCTTTTGCTCGTGAATGCGGGACACAAAGGAATATATACACTGGTCTGAAAAGAGCATAAAGGTCAAATTTTCATAATCTTTATCGACACCGTAAATGTACTTTTTGCAAACTAAGCTGGGCACACTTTCAAATGTAATTGGCGTCGTGGACATTCCAACAAGGCCAAAGTCAATCTCCCCGCTCTTTACGTATAAAGAATATTGCTTTAGGATTGACTCAAAAGCCGTAATGATTGTGGAACACTTTTCTGCATAAGTGGAACCCTCACTCGGAAAAGATACCCTAATCTCTGGGCAGTTATATTCTGACTGCAGGTATCCAGTAAAAAACCATTTCAAAACATCTTCAAGACGCAGATTTTGTGCTTTTAGGAAGTTATAGTATGCGTTCATTTGTATCGTAGCTAATACGTTTATGAATTTAAAGTTGTAACTGCACGGATAGATACGTGTTGACTTCGAACGCGAAATACGCTCAAATACTCCGAAATCGGATTCTTTACTTATGTGAAGAGAACGCATTTGCGGAACATCAACAAACTCAAAAATATAAATGAAATTATTCAATATGCTTGGATAATCCAATGTGTCAAGAAGCCAACGTGTGCTATAAGAAAATTTGAACTCTTTACCAATATGTTCTGCAGTTTTTTCTTCAGGTTGATCCGGTAAAAAGGTAAGTTGGATTCCGTACCCAAAGGAAGCACCAGTGATTGATAGTTTCTCTATCTCTTTCGCGTATCGACGTTTAGCCTTCAACCGGAGTTCATCGCTGATTGGGAACACTGACGAGCAACGCATTTGCTCTATACTATTAAGTATATTGGGATTTGGGAAATCGCCATCAATATATTTTTCTAAACAAGAGCATATATCGGCACCTGTCAGTTTGGTAGGCAAGAACAGTTTTTCCTCCTGATTGTAGTCCTGCTCGTATACGTGCATGAGGATTTGAATTGAATTATATTCCATAATATAGCTACGCAAGACTATGCCATAGCGGTTCACTATATTTTTGTATCGAAACAGATCAAATGGTGCAATTCCGTCTGTATGAATCAATTTTTCAAAGGTATCATCTGAAATCTTGTTAAACAATTTGCACGTGCTAAACAGCGCCCAAAATTCCTTATGGTAGGATTGTTCTATAGCGGTATAATGTTGAATAATTGTGGTGTTATCCATCGCATTAAAGAAACGGAGGGTAAGACCGTATAGTTTCTGACTTTTTTCTTTGTATGCTTGCACTTCTTCGTCAGACCATGTATTTGAACGAGTTCCCTCGTCAATATACCTTTTGATTTCATAGAATTCTATCGCATCATTAATATCTATTTCAGATATGCAAGGAATTACCATGGTTTCAATTTTGTTAAGATTATGTCCATATAACATGTCATTTGCTTCAAAATACTCTACACGGTCTCTAACCATTCCTTAATACCTCCAGCTTGCCGCTATAAAGGATATCTCTAGTTTTAACTTGCGATTCCACCTCAACATTTTTCTGATGGACATAATGCGAAGTTTGGATAACTGCTTGGGTTATGGATAATCGGACGCTCATGATTAACAGTCACTCTAGTCGGGTGACTTGCTTATTCTTGACTTGCTGTTTTTTTAAATATTTGCATACCGTACGCACGTACGGTATGTTTTTCCATAGGTCATAATCGCCAATAACGCCCAAACGATATTTTGATCGAGAAACAGCCACATTAATTATGTTGGGTTTCTGTCCTACCCATTGTGCAGCACCTTTCCCCCTTTGAGCATCACAGCCAAGTACCAGCAGCACCTCGTTTGCTTCCTTGCCTTGAAAGGTGTGAATGGTACCACAGTTTTCGTTGAGCCATCCATCGATATCTTTAACATCCACCTGCGACGACAGTCTTCTTTTAATTACGGGACGAATTGCATTTTTCAATGCCCGATCCACTGAGGTAAAGGGCGTAATTATATACAAATCGGGCAAACCGGCGTAAACATCAATCGCCTTCTCAACCTGAGTAATTACAACGTCAAGCTGTTGTTGCACCGCATGATTCTTATTACCTTTTTCAACGCCCTTAACATCGAACCATACCGATTGCTCTAGCAGAAATTCCTTTGCTCGATCCGGCAAAGCGGTTTTGGTAAACATCCTACCGTTATAAGCCACTTCGTTAGAAATTTGAAACATTGGGTTAAGGCATCTGCGATGCACAACTAGTGGACAGCCTAACCAAAGTTTTTCGTCCTCCAGGTTCCGAATTCCACCATACGAATTAAGCTGGTCGGCCAACACTTGTACTGACAATTCTGGTACTCGATATATCGAAGGAATATTGTTTTCATCAGCAAAGCGTTTTCGCAGTTCATTTGGAATGGTAACAATCGGCTCAACCTGCAACGGATCACCAACAATAATTGCTTTTTTTGTTCGCCATAATGCTCCTAAAGCACTCTGCGGAGTTGCCTGCCCTGCTTCGTCCACCACTAGAATCCCTAGTTCCTCGGCCTGTATACCCTCCAAAAAGGATTGTACCGAAGCAAAGGTAGTCGAAACTACTGGTATTACAAGGAGCAGAGTGTTAAATAGGTGCCCATAGGCGGATTCACAATCGCCTGTCATAAACTTTCCGTCCCACATGGCGAAGAGACGCATCAAGTTTTGCTTAACACGGTTGCTGGATAATACAAACGCCTTGTGTAGCATGAGCGCCTGATAGAACAGCTCTTCCCGCACTTTGTCATACTCAGCGTAGGTCCATGGACAGAGTGCCTGTGAACGCTCATTTTCACAGATATTTTCCCAAAAGGCAGCATCTGCCCAATTGTCTCCAAAGCGCTCTTTATATGGTACGATCGCCGCATTGACAGCATGTAGTTTTTGCTCGGCTTGATGGAGATCATTCTCGGATATCTGATGACGTATTTGTACCGCCTGCACAATTTCTTCCTGTGTATGACAGATAGTTCTTTGCCGGGTAATTAGGATAATCGTTTCTTGTGTATCTTGTTCAGTCTGTTTCCATTCTTTTATAACAGGATTGTTCTTGAATACCCGCCAAAACACGAGCTTCAGAAACGAGAGGCTTGATCGTAACATGGCAATATTTTGCTGCTGTAATACTAGCTTGCCTTCCAACTTGCTCAGATTTTGCTGCTGCTCTAGTAGGCCTGCCTGTTGACGGAAAAGCTCGGCCTGCGTCTCATCATTCTTGACTTCGGCAGCCATTTGGTCTGCCATCGCTTGTTTTTGCTCAGCTAGCAAAGATTGTGCATATTTAATATCTTTTCGGGCAACTTCCACAGCTTGCAGCGCTGCCCGAAAATCTTGGCGTGCTGTATTCCAATCCGGTGCGGTTGCTTCATCATAATAGTGCTTGAGCGTCACCTCATCATCCGCCCACCAAAGACGTTCCTTGAGAGCCTTTATATTACTTTTCTTTCCCAGTTTAGCCGAGATAAGCCCCCACGCAGGCTCGCCCAGCAGCTTGGTTGCAATATCCGCAAAATATGTATCAGCTGTTCCCACGCCCATACCGGAAAATCGTCCGGTTCTATCTCCCCCTATCGCCTTTGGAAGTTCTACCGATATGTTTTCGACTGCGGCGTTATTGTTGGAAGCCACAACCATGCCATAACCCGATAGCTTTTTATTAATCTTATAAAAATATTTATTAAACTGGTCGGGCGGATTTTCCATTTCAGCTTTGGTGAATGCTTGCTCAGGCGAATCATAACCAACCATCACAACGGCCCTATGAATAATGTTTGAAACCACGACCTCCTTTAGTAGTGTTGTTTTTCCCGTTCCTGGCGGGCCGTTAACCGAAAATATATCCTGCTCACCCGCAATCGCGATATTGATTCCTAGTTGTTGCATCAGACTTGGACTGTATGGCGAGGGCCATACGCCAAGCGGAAAGCAGTCTGCTTTCAGCCATCGCTGCATATGCCTAACATCGATATCAATCTGTATGCGCTGCGCTTCAGTACTGGTTTCAATCATGGCCTTGACGTAATGGCTAATTCTTTGTGTAGGTGACTTTTGAATTTTATCCATATCCCTAAGGTAAAAGCTTTGTAATAATTCAGTGGCGGGATCCATCGGGGGGAAATCGCCACTCTTGTTAGCATACTGAACTTTCCGGCGGGACCACAAGGAAGCCTCAAATAATTCATGATTTACCTTAGCTTCATGGCAAACCAGCTCATAGACTTTTCTTAAATAATCCTTGGATACTGGTGAAGTCTCAGGGCCTTCATTATCCTGCAAAAGCTGGCTATTTATTTCCCGCTGCAACATTTCTAATTCAGATACATCTAGCTTCTCACTAATTGAACCAGCGCTAATAAGTTTAAAGATTGCCCAAACAAAACTAGAAATTGCAAAGGAATCGGAAACATATTTCCCTTGCTCATCAATTTTGATTGCACAAAGGCAAACCAATGAATTATCGTTTTCGATGGAAGATCCTTCAGTATCAAGATTTAGCGCTTTCAGCATCAAAACAATCAGATCGTTCGATCGGGCCTTGCCCAAGTATACATCATAGCTTATCCGAATCCTGGAATCTTGTTGCTGATTTTGCCAAGGCAAGTCTTGCTTAGTGAGGTTAGTGTCCTCATAAGTGTTGATCGGCCAGCACGGGTTAAAGTACTCTAGTTGATACCAATATTTTAGAATCTGTCGTAACACTCACTTGCCTCCACTAGTATAACCGCTTTAATTTACTCTTGCTTCCTTAGAAGATTATAAATAATGCCGTTTGAGTTAGAGCTCGTTGCCTTCTATATCTAACGAAAGATGTGACAACTCTCTTAATAAAGCATAATATCGTTTATCAACTATGCAATCTTGAATTGTTTCTCTGCCTACTCTCTTTTCTGTTCTTGGTATGTCCATTGTTTGATTACCTACGTATTTTGGAAGAGCTATATCAAGAATATCAACAATCAGAATATACCGTCTCATATGCTCATCAGCATTCTTGTAGATATATTTGTATGTTAAATGAAGAATATCCTCATATTCTTTAAGATGATAGCAAAAATTCAATTGCGCAATCTTATACCCCGCAAATATAACGGCAAAAGTCCAACAATTATTTGACGCCTTGTGACTATCTATATATTTAGTTAATCCTGCTTCAGCTTCATTTTGATACGCATTACATAAACCAATGATAAACTCTTCAGCTTGTCTAAAATGCATAGTACTATTTTTGTTTATTCTGTAATATATAAAATAAGCAACACCTATGATGATAGCAATGATGATGTATATTGAATAATCCATAATTTTTTCCCAACTTGTTTTTACTAATTATATCATGTCTGGCAATTGTCGGCATGCTGTAGCCGGGCTAGAAGTGTTTGTGTGTTTGTAATGCTAGCAAAAGCGGCTGGGGCGAATATCGAGTTCATCCATAACCGTATGCCAGTGGATCTTGGATAATAACCCTCTTAAAAGGCAATTTCGAGAGCCACAATACAGGTGATATGGATGGTATCGACTATCATAAGGCTTACATCGGAGAATAGGCTCAGTTTAAAGTCTCGTATGATATGGCGTTAGGATAATAGCACTAATTAAGCGGTGCTGATCACAATGCGAAGTTAGATATCAAAGATATTACTCATAACCAACATCTGAACCTCGTTTTAATACATGCGATTCTGTTCTGCCATTTGAATGAATAATAAATACACCTTTTTCTTTAGCTGCTTTGCTTGGTGTTCCATAAAAGTGATAAGTCGCATCCTCAAAAGCTATGCCATATTCAAAGATAAGAGCTTTATTTGTACTATTAAGAAATTTCAGGAGTAGGTCGACCTTTATTTCTGCGATACTGCCATAAGTTCCTTGTTTTGTATATCCGCCTTCTTCACTCGGCTCACTCCATTTAGCTATATGCAGAGGAAAATTCTTATTTTCTGTAGGAAGCGAAAGTAACTCTACATTCAATTCATATCCGCAATTAACCAATACATCCTGCGAAAAAGAATAGATATCCGTATATACATCTTTTGCAAATGGGTCATGCTGGTCAAGCCTGTTATCACTTAAAGAATCTAAATTTATATGTAATGGCCAAATTATCACGGCAGCCTTTTTAAGATATTTACGTACTTCACGGTTCGGTTCAAAATAATAGTCCTCAAATATGTTATGTAGATTCTCAAGTTCCCTAATTAACCTAGAAATATCTTCCTCATTGATTAATGCACTTTTTATTTTGACACTTTGATTGCTTTGGTCGAAGGCAGAGTGATAATACAAATATGTAACTATATAATCACCATTCATGATTAGTGAAGTAGCTAGATTATGTTGAATTATATATTCATGGTCATTTTGGGGATTCTTGTATTTTTTAAACTCCCATAAAAATGGAACGAATGGGACATGGTCACGATACTCACAACTCCAATATCCCCGATAACCAGGAAGATATGAATCAAGCCAATCATGGTAGTTTTTATAAGAATCATCCGAATAGGGCAAGGTGCGACGATATTGGTCAGCAACATAAAACATTGCATGCCACTCAGCATATTTCTCCAATGTTTCAACTTCTGGTAAGCAGCCATGACTATTGTTAATATTTCGATTGCGATATCTATTATAATGCAAGTACTTATTTTGCCATGTTTGTGTCTTAGTATTATCAATACCAAATTGTTGAATATAGTCGTCACAGTCTCTCGCAACATCTTCCTGCATAAGACAAAAGATGTCTGCAACATCATTATACCAATAAGGAAGGGTATCCATGTAATCAAAATGAAAACGAAGTTTTTGAGTTGATGAGAAACTTGCTCTTGCGTATCTCGGAGATTCTTTTATTTTTCTTTGCTTTAATTCGTCAGATATCAATATCTGTTCAATATCACCAGAATAATTTACTTCAGCAATTTTTAGGCTAATATTTTTCGCTAACCTTCTTTGTAATGCGTGAGTGGTTTGGCCAGCGCACGCAATTTCTTTAAAGAAGCAATAAAAGGGCACTCCGCCTTTTGGTTCCTTACTAAAAATGCGAAGACATACAGCTAAGAAATATACTTTAGCGGACTCAATAAAAAAGAAATTATTCCTATCCATATATCGCAAATCAAATGGAGCATCATACAAAGTAGTGAAATACTCTATAATTTTTGAGTGCCCACATGAATATAGGTTCCGTATTATATGTGCAGCAATCCATCGATATTTTTTATCTGGATGCCCCAACATCCTCCATAGCAACTTGCAAATCGGCAGTAAATCCGCATCAATTTGAGAAAAGCTATTGGAATATGGTTGATCGCCCGATAGTGGATGTATTGAAGGAATTTCTGTTGAGATACACCACTTTAAAGCTTCTTCAGCATAACTGGCAGAAAGAGTTGAAGATAATTTTTTTAATATTTCAATGATATAATCACTTGAAATATTATCTTTTGATATCAAGTATTCTATAAAAAATGCGCGAATATCAAATTCTTGAACGTTAAAAATATTGATTAACTTATTATAATAATCATGATAGGAACTTAGTATCTTTTCCATATGATCTATAAATATTTTTCTCTGAATACCATTTCTCCAAGTTTCTATTGTTGGCCATACGCACCATTTGCTTATATATTTTATAAAAACATTCATTATTTTTGATGCCTCAATAGAATATGCCCCATTTAAGCATGCTTCTATTATTATGGTTGCCCTTGAAACATAATCTTCCGGCAAAGTATCAGCGAGCCATGAATCGACAAATATCACTTGATTATCCATATCTAGCACTTTTAAATAGCCTATTAATTGTAAATAATCGGATATAATGCAAGTCTTAATATCTATATCTGTAACGGGTAATTCTGTTGTTTTACTTTCTATTTGATTTTTCTTCGTTTCCACATCAATAGAGCGAAGAAAATCATACAAAGCTTTTATCTCTTGGCTGTTTCTATAACCAGATATTCCATACTCAGTAATGTAAGATGTAATATCTTTTGCCAATGTATCTTTATAAATTAAAGGTACATTGTATAAGGTATCAGAAATTAGATTGTCTAAACTCTTTTGGCGAACAAAAATAGGTGCTTTCATAAGATGTTGTAGTATCTTTTTAGCTAGATTATTATAATCAGACGGCTGTTCTGGAAGTAAAATGGTCGACAATGATGATATAATATCAGGGCAATAAATATCTCTTTCCAGCAAAACAGATAACACATAAAAAGCACTTTCAGGTAAGGAAAAATGATCCCAATCATTACGATCATCTATCCGGCACATTATAGAAAAAATATTCTCTGGACATAATATTGTCGCAGTTTCAAAAACCTCTTTATATGGGAAGTTCTTCGAATCGCCCATTTTTCGATAATAATCTTCAGCTAAACGTACAAATTCATGGGAAAATTCTACGTTTGAAAGATGTTTTCCATCAGCAGCAACGTTAGACAAGACGTTAAAAAGTTCAAGCTTGCGATATGATTCGTAATCCAATCCTTTTGCAGCTTGGAGTGCTTTTTTAAAGTATATTTGGCCAACATTTAACTCAACTTTTTGACCAATCTGAGTACATTTAATATATGCCTCTGATAATTCCATAGCAGATATAGGATGTTGAATTAGTTCATCAGATATCGCTTTTAGCATTTCTAAAGCAAATTGTTGCGAACGATGATCATATGAGCATAAGTCCGCTAAGGCAAATTTTGTATCACGATATATTTTTGTAGCTTTCGCTATTTTCGTAAGATTCTGATTTATTGCTTGGGAATCCGTTGTAACCGTATTCAAAACAGCATCAGATAGGGCTAATAAATAAAGACGAATGCTTCCAGATTTTTGATTATCGAGATCGCTCCAATACAATCGATCTAATTTTACCAAGCAATTATTATAAAGCTTCTCTGTAGCTTCGCTATTAACTCTTAATATTATTTGAATTCGATAAATATATGCAGGGAGTAGAAAGTCATAGACTTTTCTTATATCTTTTACTCGTTCATCAATTTCTTTCTGTGTAAATCGTTTATCCTTCAGCAGACTATCCTTATCACAAAAATCTTCAGAATAAGTTTTTTCATCCCTTAATATCTTTTCCAAAACGTAGAATCTTAAATTGCAATCTAGTTCTTGTTCATCATCTCCTTGAATGTAAGGTAGGTATGAAACACGATAGTTAATATGGTACTTTGATATAATTTTAAGGAGCAAACCTCTATTTGTATTATCTTTGCAAAGATATTCAAGGAACAGAATAAAATGATCTTTATTAAGATTAGTAAAATTTAATGTTTGCATTTTATTAAACACATTACTAAGATATTCGACCAAATTAATTGGTGGTGTTTTTTTGCATTTTAAATAGGCAGCTACTATAGCAAGCTTACAATAAACGGACCAACGCAGGCTTTCTATTTGGTTTGCTGTTTTTATATCATTTCGGTTAATTAGATGGAACAAAATTTCAAATAATAAGTTTGCCTGAAGCTTTCTACTAACCCATGAGGTTATCCAGCGTTTCATTGACGCCTCGTCTTTGAGCCTGAGCAGTGATTCTGCTATATTGACAATATCTACAAATTTAGGCCCTTGTACTGGATTTTGTTTTTCTTCAGGTTTACTGTAATAATAATTAATAGCACCCCGATAGCTATCCAAATAGGAAAGGGCCTTCGTCTTTGTCTCAGATTTCATTGAAAAGATAAATGCTGCTTTCCCTAAGCTGTCAAAATCATTTCTATCAGTGGTAAATACTTCAAAAAGAGTATTCTGATCACAATACAAATACGCCTGTTCTGGGTTGCTTTGTATTAGTTTATTGATCGCTTCATCACTTTTCGAAAAATCAATGATTTTATATATCAACTGAAAAGATTCTTTCCAGTATTCTTGGGTTTTTATAACCGGAATACTTAAAGTGGCTTTAATTCGCGAGACCATAATCCTACTAGCTTCTGTAATATCCACAAGTGATTCATCTATTGATTCATTTAACGATATATTTAGAAGCTTAGATATGTCAGGCTGTTTAGCAAGAAAACTATGTACATGTTTTGCGCAGTAAGCATCTTGGTGCCGGTGCTGATACATATAGTCCGTTATAGCACTGACAGCTTTTAAATTATCGCAATATTTATCCCGTAAAAATGTTTCAAAATCTTCATCATTAAAGTAAATGAAATCATTTTCAATATAAAGGCCAAAGGAACAGTCTACACTTAAACTCTGCAACATTTCCGGGGTACACTGAAGTATTTTGACAGCAATTATTAGCGGTATCGGGCGAGGCAAATTTATAAGGACTCCGAAAGCAAATGAAATTTTCTCATTTGCTCCCCCATATCTTTGAGATATTTCTTTAAGTATATCATGGAGTAAATCATCGGTAGTTTTCCCGTATGGACGCAACATTTCTACCACTTCGAGAAATGTTTCTCGTTGTGATTTCAATGAATATGCCTGAACTCGTGGTATTCCTTTGCTTAAACGATGAAATTCTAAACATTCATTTTCTGTCGCGGCAGGATAAAAAGACTGGATATGTGCTGTGCTTTCCGCAAGATTAAATGCAGGAACTTCATAAGTTTTAGAGCCTTCCGGAAAATTAAAATAATCGGCGTGTTCTGTTCGATATGTAAAAAGAAGCCGTACACCATATGGTAAGGGCTGTTTGAGTAATTTGTCAATAAAACAATTCCTTTCGTTCTGCCTTGCCGCAAATATCCCGTTGTCAGCAGCATCAATAATTAGTAATATAATAGCGCTTTCAGAGAATAATTTTACATGTTTTATAGCACGCTCCAGCCGTAAACATAACTCTTGAAAGAACTCGGAATCCTTCAATCTGCGTTCCAACAAAAAATCGGTTTTACATTCAAGCGCAAGGCTATTGCAAATCTGGGTTATAGCAGTATCACATTCATATCTCGAGTCAGAAGGCTGCAGATATGTTCCACCTCCATAGCAATCATAGAAAACCAAAGCAGAGCCATCAGGAAGGTATTTTTCAATATTACTTACAATTGTAGTCTTCCCTATACCAGCTGTGGCGTGGACACATATAGGCGCATTTTCTTGTTGTAAAACTATATCTACTAAGTCCCGGATGCATTCCCTTTCAATATAACGTGTTTTTAACGCAGGAATATTGGTGGGAGCAGGTAAAAAGCGAGCATAATTACCGCCAAACAGAGAACATACAAAATCTTTAGTCATTGCTACATTGGCATTTCGACCGGGCATCATTCGATCCCGAATAGTCATTATTATTTCGTTATATTTATTTTGTAAACTATCTATACCCCAATTACCCAGTTGTTTAATGATTTCTGCCTTTTTAATGCTTCTAGTAGTTGTACCACAATCCTCAAAATCAAGCATATTAATAAAGCTCAAAAATGCTGTTGAACTAAGACTGGATTCTTTATATATCCTTTCAATGTCAGTTGTGAATTCAGGAGGAAGATTTTTTATAAGGCTATTGGCTTGCTTATAGCTTTTGGTTTCTAAAAGCTCTCTCGCTGTTCCTATACCTTGTTTTAAATTGTCAGAAATGGAACGATTGCTGACAAATTTCACAACAAGCTTATCCTTGGAATTCACATTCTTCTCTGTATACTCTTTATAAGTATCAGCAAGTCTACGAATAATCGAATTATCTTTCTTCTTATTGTCGGAATGACATAGACTTGAAGCAGTCCATACCGTGTCACCCATATATGTACTATATTTTAATTGAGAGAATACTATTTTTGACGCATTTTGAAAATCTGTGCCTCCATAATATTCAGCTAAGTCAATTGCATATAGCTTACTATTATCTATATCAGTAGTAACTGAGTCTTTCCATACGGGCCCTTCTACAGTCACAGCTGTGAGTGTTGTACTTGGTTTTAGCATTTCCAATATTTTTTGAGCTGCCCATAAAAGATGAAAATCATCACCTGCATTAGAAGGCAACGCTCCTGCATTAGTTTTTATATCCTCCATGTTATCACCCCAAAAAACAATCTTATTAATCTAATGTTCATTCGGACAAATTATATTTTATACCACAACAAAAAAACTGCGCATTATTGTACTATATTGCTTGTCTAATATAAGCAAACAGGAAAGCTCATGCCCCTTTTAGTCCAGATATTGAACGACCAAGGCAATCAGTGATAGACAGCGATTAAAAAAATAGTCGTAATACCGTGCATTTGTAATATCGATTTTATTTGTTTCATGATGGCGAATTCTAAAATTATTGCCTATGTCAGTTAGTGCTTTGAATTCTGTGTTAAAAAGCGTAGCAAATTCAGTCTTACCACTACTTATGTTATTAATGACTTTTGAAGCAGAGTCTCTCTTATCCAGAGATCTATAATATGTTTTAAGACGCTCCAATGCATCCCATATTTTTTCTACAGCATCTTTATGTGCAGACACACGGGGCTGACGATGCAAGACAATTGCCTCATCTAAAAGTTCCCTCAATCCAGGCTCTTTAATCTTGCCAATGTCTTCTCCAATGGCATTATCCAACACTTCGTGTTGAAGCTGCTGAACAACCATGCCATTATCAGAAAGGATAAAATCCACTGCGCCTTTATCAAATGCTGCATTTATCGCTTTCTGAAAGTCCGCCTTTTCTGAACGCGAAAGCTCATTAAATTGTAATTCAATAATATCAAACAAGTATGGGTTAAACAGGTTTGCAAGTTGATCTTCGTATGAAATACCAAATGCGTTGTTCGTATGCCAATCTATAGCCGGATATGCGACGACAGTAAAAACCCTTTCCATTGCCAGCCGTAACGCGTCCGTTGTTATTTCATAGTTATCATATCTGTTAGGCTTGATCTTGGCGGGCTCTGCAAACTCGATCATGATAGATGCAAGACGTTTTTTAATATGAAAGTCAATTTCACCGCAGATGTTATCTACTGGATAACCATTTCCAGTTTGAATTAGCTCCTTATATCTTGCTGTAAACAAGTGGCTCTCATCAAAAGCTATATTTTGCTCTACATATTTTCTGGCTTTATAAATATCACGACCCGAAATGCGATAGGAAGCATATATTTCGTAACAGTCCGGTTTTAGTAACTCATTAAATTTTATTAAGTACTTCTTCCAAGGACCGTCTTCTTCTCTTACAGCAGGGTGGAGCATCTCACAGATGAATTTAAGTATAGATTCATCCTCAGCCCCGTCTTTCAGCTCAAACCGTTCGTCATCCAAGAACCAAAATTCCGGCCAATCATCAAAACTGACAGTATGACAATAGATATCACCCTTGGCATTTTTATAGCGATGATCAGTCGAAGGCATATCTTCCAAATGATATAGCCTTTCAAGGAATTCAATCGCAGTTAACCGTCCGTAAAACGGCATATAGATGTGAATGTCCTCTTCAACGTCAATATAACCATAGTCAGCGGTATTACGCTGTATGGTCCCTGTCCCTGCAAATCCTTCCTGGATGACATTAAATAAATCGTGCCTTGTTACTTCGGAAATTTGTCCCATATAAGAAAGCAGCTCCCATTATTGCAAATACTGGACCGCCAACGCAATCAACGATAGACAGCGATTAAAAAAGTAATCATAATGGCGATCATCTTTAATTTCAGTTTTATCTGTTTCGTGGTGGCGAATTCTAAAACTGTTTCCGATTTTGGTCAGAGTGCGAAACTCCGTGTCAAGCAGTTCCACAAATTCGGCGTGTCCATTACTCATGTCTTCAACGACTTTTTGGGCAGAAGCCTTTTTATCGAGGTTTGCATAGTAGGTTTTCAGGCGTTCCAAAGCATCCCAAATTTTTTCGACGGAATCTTTTCGAGCTAAGGGGTGCGGAGTTTTGTATAATAGAATTGCTTCTTTCATTAATTCTCGTGTGCCAGGTTCGGAAATTTGTTGAACCTGCGTTTCGACCTCTGCGGAGAGAGGATCGTTTTCCGCTACGCGTTCTACAACTTTGTTGGGAGTAAGTGTATACAACAGCCCGGTTTTTTCAAATATGCTATTGATTTCGGATCTGAATTCATTAAAAATTTTATGGGTTTTCCCAAAGCTTAAATCGTCATGCCTAAAAAATCCATGCCAAAAACGGGATGAGATATCTATGCAATTTGACGCAATGAACTCGATTAAATCCAATAACGCATACTGGTCATATCCATCTGCGCTTTCGTAATAATCTTTACGTGGCTTTTCAATCATACCACGCTGATCCCTGCATAGCGTTGGTATTTCAAATGTCATCGCAGCATTAAATTTCTCGTAATCTAACCCACAACATCCATTGCCATCAGGGCATTCTGCAGGATATTTCCATGCGATATTATCATAGTATTTTGTGCAGCAGTCAAATAACAACGCATACATTCCAATTGTGATTGTTGAAGTACGCTCAATCGGCGCTCTCATGCCATGTCTTTCTGTATAATAGCCCATAGGAATCCCTTCTTAGGTTTCGACCATTTCTTCAAGCAAACCTTTTATCAGTACACAGTCTCGGTAGGTTTCGCTCCGTGTAAACCACATCATAATGTGCTCAGCAATCACATGCTAGATTTGACTCGCAGCGTAAATATGCGGGTAAGACAATTATTGAGTACTGTGTTGTTAAGCGCCACAGGTAAGGCCCGGATATTCTTTGTGTCTAGCTTCCGATAATCCACTACTCATTGCGCGCCTGAATCTTACCTTCGCATTTTTGCTATATTGCCTTAATTGGACTTCCTGTTATGCGCTTAATGCGGGGTAGGAGACGTCGTATTATCCAATCGTAATTTTATCGAAATGAAATCTCATCTAACTCATTATAAGCCAAAGGTATATAGCAAGACAATCATTTACTGTAATAATTTGACGCAGTTTGGAAAATGGGAACTATAAGGCTTCCCAATAATGAGAGCCTTAGTGCCCTAGTTTCTCACATAAGAAGGATAAAAGCTGCAAGCCAATTCTTTAGTCTCTCGCCATTTTCTTGTGGAGCGTTATACAGACGACCAGTCAGATAGAAGTGACTAACGGACTAGTGGACATTTCTATTAAAAAGTGTCCAATATTCCGTCAATGCGTATTTACAGTAGGATTAGCGGCCACAGTGATTCTTCGACCGCTAATTTCTTTTAGGGTTATAAATTTTAAGCCAAAGATTCATATCACTAGCAGCGGCTTTTCTACATCTTCCAAACAGCCTATTTATGCTTCATTTGGTATTATAACATAATGCCGGTTCTTTCTATATCGGCAAATATTATAATTCACTAATAGGAGGTAACATGAAGTACACCCCCGAATGCAAGCAGCAGCTAATGACCCGCTATCACAGCGGAGAGTCCGTGGCACACATTTGCAGAGAGGCGGGAATTGCACGAAGCACCTTATATTCATGGATCAGCCAACACAATAAAATTGTTACTAACAATGGTAAAGCCATCACTATTCAAGATTATAACGGTGTAAAACGGCATGCACAAAAACTCGAAAACATATTAGAAATCCTAAAAACTGTTGATTGCAATGTAGATTCACCTCTTCAAGAAAGGCTCATGGCGCTAGAAGCCCTACATGGGCAGAAATACAGCGTATATGAATTATGCCAAGCATTAGAGGTGCCTCGAGGAACATTCTATAATCATATTTTGCGAAACAGGCGGGATCAATCGCTCAATTCACAATGGCGGGAAATGCTACGGCCAATGGTCAAGGAGATTTTCGACGGCAGTTGCCAAATTTATGGTGCACGAAAGATTGCCGCCGTGTTACGAGAGCAGGGCTACCGGGTTAGCCCAAAACTTATGCGATTGTTGATGCAGGAAATGGATTTGCATAGCGTAAGCCCGCAAGCTAAGCATGAATATGAGAAATGGGAAAAGGGCGAAAACAAAAACATATTGCAGCAACGCTTTCAAACAGATGCTCCCAATAAGATATGGGCAAGCGATGTTACGGCGTTCAAATTTCATGACTGCTATTATTACACTTGCGCGATCGTTGACCTTTACTCACGAAAAATTGTCGCTTATAAAGTTTCTAAAACCAACAGCACACAGCTTGTTTGCGGTACCTTCAAGCAAGCGTACACACAAAGGAAGCCTTTACCCGGTTTGATATTTCATAGCGACCGCGGCAAGCAGTATCTTTCATTTGCCTTCAGAGGGTTACTTAAACAAAGCAGCGTGGTACAATCTCTATCGCGTCCTGGCAAGCCTCATGACAATGCTGTATGCGAAGCCTTTTTTTCAATTCTCAAAAAGGAGGAACTCTATCGACATAAATACCGTTCGGCGGCGGATATGTTGCGTTGCCTCGATGACTATATGAAATTCTACAATGCCGAACGGCCGCATTCCGCGTTACAATATAAGTCGCCTGATAAAGCTGAAAAGCTGTACTGGGACAATGGACAATAGGGTTCGGATCAGTTCCCGATTTCCGTTTTTACATGCGCCTTTTCGAGGTTTTCCTATTTCGTGTCCAGTTTGATTTCACACGCATACCACGCAAAAAGCTAGTTGTTCTCGACAATTCTAAATAAAAGAAAATCGGAATCTGGACATAAGTGTTCAGATTCCGACCCTCGTTCATCTGGAGCTGATGAGCAGATTCGAACTGCCTACCTCCTCATTACCAATGAGGTGCTCTACCGACTGAGCTACATCAGCATGTCTGTTTTCAGGGCAACGATGATATTATAGCTCAAACCGCTCACGCTTTGCAAGCCTTTTTTTGAGGCATGCATGGAGGGTAAAGATAGGAAAAACAGGCCACGCGGGATTGCCGCGCGGCCTGTTTTACGTATAAGATTAGTCTGAAAAAGCCGGGCATACCTAGTTGCTCATGGGCAGGATGTTGAGCTTCTGGGCAAGGTCGCAGTCGAGCACATAGCATTCGCCATACGAATAATCGGCGGTGCCGTCGATATATCCCTGCCACTGGTCGTTGGTAAGGTACATAACGGTTTGATCCCAGGCTTCCTCATTCATGGGCATGGGAAGCGTGGTGGTTTCAATCAGGAAATATTCGCCCGTGCCGGGCCAGGCTTCCACCGCCACCTGCGCGTGCCCCGGCGGGAAGATCAGCATCACGTGCATACCTGCGGATTGCAGGGCCGACGCCATGAGCAGCGATGTTTCAATGCAGATGCCGCTTTTGCTCTTCATGACGTCTTCCGGCAGCATGACGCGCTGCTGGGCGTCGGTGCTGATGGAGAAAGCGGCGTTGTTGTACCGGATCAGCGCGATATCGCTCATGGCGCCCTGTATGGCCACCGCCTGCAGCCAGGTATTCCACATGGGATTTTCCCAGATGCCATAATCCTGATACCCGATGAAGGAGTTTGCGGTACCGCCGGAAACATAGTCGAGGTAATCAATCGCCTGCCGCTTTAACTCCAGCACGCTTGCGGAGTCCGGCGTCATCCAGGCGAGTATGTTGTCCATGTTGCTGTCGCCCATCTCCTCGGTCCACCAGACGGCGTCGTACTTGCTCATGATACGGATATTCCTGCTGTCCTGCAGCAGGACCTTATCCGTCTCCATGTCCTTGACGGAGATGACGACCTGTGCGTCCTTTTCGGTGTTGAGATTCATCTCGCCCGTAAGCAGCGGGGGGTGGATGTCGATCTTGGTGATCTGGCGGGAAAAAGTCACAGTCTGCTCATACGGCTGCGTAAAGCCGGGTATTTCCACATGTATCAGCACGTCGCGCTCGCCGACTTCGTTGGAGCCGGTAAGCGTCACCACAGAGTCAAGCGTCCGGTACAGGGAGGGGAATATGGCCTCCTGTACCGTATATTCGATTTCGGGATTGGTCACAGCGGAAAAATCGGTATAGGTGACCTCGGGCAGCTTGCCGCCGGCCCCGCCTTTGAGCAGCAGGAACGCTGCCGCCGCTCCTCCGATGAGCAATACCGCGGCGATCAGTATGGCCGGAAGCGCGGAACGCTTTTTCTGTGGCGGCGGCGTAATCATAATGGGTATGCTTGCGCCCGGAGCCTGTACCGGATGCTGCGGCCCAGGCATGGACTGTATGGGCTGCGGCGGCATACGTACAAGATCCTGCTCCATGGGTCTTATCGGTTGGGGAGGTTCGGGCTGCCGCCACGCGCTTGCATCTGGGGGCGCGGGAGGCGGGGTGGTCGGTTCAACCTCTGGAACTGCCGGTTCAGGCGGAGAAACCTGTTTTACGGGTTCTTGCTCCGGAACCGGTTGCGCGGGCATCGGCGCGCCGCAGGCGGGGCAGAATTTTCCGGTTTCAGGCAACCGGCTGCCGCAATTCGTGCAATGCATCTATTTTCCCTCCTTAGGCAGTCGCCTTTTGCAGGATGTCGATGTTGGAAAGAAGCTCCTTGCGCATGGCCACCACGCGGCCATTGAGTCGGTCGACGGCGTGCTGGAACTGCAGGGTGAAATCCTCGTCCAGGTTGCGGTCGCATTGATTGATGAGCTTGTTGATGCGGTCGGATCTATAGACGCTGGAGGTCAGACGCAGAACGTCGCCCATCTGAACCGCTACGGAAAAGTCCTGGCTGAAGCCCTGCATTTCGTCGATCCGGACCAAAAGCGCATCATGGCTGCTCTGCATAAAGGGCGGGCAATCGACTTCCTTGAGCGCTTGCTGGGTCTGTGAAATCACCTGGGAAAGCTGCCCGGCCATGAGGGCATAATCGTTATAGCCGGTGGTGTTTTCCGCATAGGAGAAATTTTCAAAGGGCTCCAGCGCGTCGCGCATGGCAAAATAGTAGTCGAACACCAGCCTCATATCCTCGGCGGATTGACGGATATCGCCAAGGTAAAGCAAGTAGACCGCAGCGGTTTTGTCAAAAGAATCCTCCCCCGTGGAAGGAGGCGCGTAAGAACCGCTTACGGTTTCAAGCAGCCCAATCTGCTGCGTGAGTTCGTCGTATGTCGCTTTTACTTCGTCATAGTTGTCTTCGGGGTCGAACATTTCACCGTTTTGGAGCGCCGAATCATGCGCTTTCCAGTATAATTCGGCGTCCTCAATCTGGTCGTTGCAGATTTCCGCAAGTTTGTCGGAAATTTGCTCTGTTTTTGTGACGTTTTCCTTTATCAGCGCGAGGTCGCCGTCGAACTTTGCGTACGTGTTGCTCACACAGCCCGCTAAGAGGAAAACGGGAAGCAATAGTAAGAAAATGAGGTAGCGCGGCCCTTTGTGCATGCATTTCACCCTTTCATGGTCGTTATTGTTTGGAACCCTCAGCGGGGTATCCTGTGCGTCTGATATAAAAGTTTTGTGAACCGAATGTGAACTTATATTCATTATAAGTTGCTATGATAGGGTTGAAAACAATTACAACTAATGATATTTTAAGAAATCCGCATATAAAACTCTGCCGAGCTGCATTGGAATAAAAGGCCGCGCCGGGCTCTATAGCCCTGGCCTTACAGTCTGTCAAAAAGACCCTGGAGATTCGGGGAGCCTCCGGAGCTTCCAACCGCCGCCAGCGACATGTGCGGTGGCGGCGGAAAGCCTTGCGTCGCAAGGCTTTCCTTGCAGGAACAACCGCCCGTGCCATGGGCACAGGTTGTTCCTGTAATCCTCGAAAAAGTGCCTTGGCACTTTTTCGACAAGCTAAAAGACCGCGCCAGGCTTTATAGCCCGGCGCGGCCTTATCTCATGCTATGTGCTTATCTTAGTTCTTTTTGCCTGAGATTTCGTTCTCCAAACGGGCAAGGAAATCTTCGAGAGACATCGTGCCAAGGTCGCCTTCGCTGCGGGAGCGGACGGCCACCACATTCTGCTCGGCTTCCTTATCGCCGATCACCAGCATGTAGGGCACCTTCTGCATCTGTGCCTCGCGGATCTTGAAGCCGATCTTCTCGTTCCTTAAATCCGCCTCCGCGCGGATACCTTTTTCGCGCAGCGTGTCGCGCAGTTCTTCCGCGCGCGCGCTCACGCGATCGGTGATGGTGAGAACCTTGACCTGCACCGGGGAGAGCCATGCGGGGAACGCGCCCGCACAATGCTCCGTCAACACAGCGATAAACCGCTCGATGGAGCCATATACAACCGTATGGATCATGACCGGGCGGTGCTTCTCATTGTCCGCCCCCACATACGTTAGGTCAAAGCGCTCGGGCATCTGGAAATCAAGCTGTATGGTACCGCACTGCCAGGTACGGCCGATGGCGTCCTCCAGATGGAAATCGATCTTCGGGCCGTAGAACGCGCCGTCGCCCTCGTTGACTTTATAGGGCAGGCCGCTGGCATCGAGCGCCGCGCGTAGGCCTTCTGTGGCGGTCTCCCACTGCTCGTCGGAGCCCATGCTGTTTTCCGGCCTGGTGGAAAGCTCCACGCTGTATTTGAAGCCGAACGTATCGTAGAAAAACTGGAACTTTTCAATCACGCCCAGCAACTCGGGCTTGATCTGCTCCGGCGTCATGAATATGTGCGCGTCGTCCTGCGTGAAGCATCTTACGCGCATCAGCCCGTGCAGCGCGCCGGAAAGCTCATGACGGTGCACCAGGCCAAGCTCCGCCAGGCGCTCGGGCAGGTCGCGGTAGGAATAGATTTTGCGCTTGTAGGTCAATATCGCGCCCGGGCAGTTCATAGGCTTCACCGCATAATCCATATCGTCTATTTTGGTGAAGTACATGTTGTTCTGGTAATGGTCCCAGTGACCGGACCTGAGCCACAGGTCGCGGTTCAAAATAATGGGCGTGCGGATCTCCTTGTACCCGCGCTTATGGTGCTCGGCGCGCCAGAAGCTCTCCAGGCCGTTCCTTAATATCATGCCGTTGGGGTAGAAGAACGGGAAGCCCGGGCCTTCGTCGTGGAGGTCAAACAGGTCGAGTTCGCGCCCCAGCTTGCGGTGGTCGCGTTTTTTCGCTTCCTCCATGCGGAACAGGTATTCGTCAAGGTCCGCTTTCTTTTCAAACGCCGTGCCGTAAATGCGCTGGAGCATCTTGTTTTTTTCACTGCCGCGCCAGTAGGCGCCGGCCAGGCTCATCAGCTTGAAGTTTTTCACCTTGCCGGTAGACTGCATATGCGGGCCGGCGCACAGATCTACAAAGTCGCCCTGCTTGTAGAAGCTGATAATGCTGTCCTCGGGGAGGTCGTTGATCAATTCTACCTTGTACGGCTCGTTCTTTTGCTGCATGTAGGCGATCGCCTCCGCACGCGGCAGCTCAAAACGCTCCAGCTTGAAATCCTCTTTGGAAATGCGCTCCATCTCCGCCTCAATCTTCGCGAGGTCGTCCGCGGAGAAGGGCTCCGGCTTGTCAAAGTCATAGTAGAAGCCGTTGTCTATCGCGGGGCCGATGGCGAGCGTCACATCCGGAAACAGGCGCTTGACGGCCTGCGCCAGGATATGCGAGGCGGTATGGCGGTAGCCCCAGCGGCCGCCTTCCTCGTTCCAATCCAAAAACTTAACGGTATGGTCGCCTTCAATGGGGCGGAAGGCGTCATACAGTTTGCCGTCCAGCTCGCATACGAGGGTCGCCTTTGCAAGACGGGGGCTGATATCCGCCGCGATCTGCAGCGCCGTCGTACCGTTTGCGTATTCGCGCGCGCTTCCATCCGGGAACGTGATTTTCATATTCATTCTCCTCCTAAATAACGGTTTTCTTTTCAGTTCATAAAAAAAGTCCCCTGACAATTCTGCCAAGGGACGGGTATTCTTTCCCGCGGTTCCACCCTAGTTGTATAAAACCACTCATTTTGCGGATATCGGCGCAACCCGTTATGATCGTCTGGGTGGTTTTCCCGTCCGATGGGCAGGATGCGCTTGCAGCCGGGGCGCTTCCTCTCTGAATGCCCGAAAGATAGGCGGTACTCTTCCAAAGTCATCTCATATACTGCGTATTATATACCCGGTCTTTTGCGCCGTCAACCAAAAGCAAAAAGGATTTCAGAAAAAACCGACGTTTTAAGCGTCAGGCATTGGTGAACGCGGCGGCACGAATCGGCATAGCTTGGCCTCCTTTGATATAACACAAGGCAGAAACGGGCTGTCTTGGCGCGCTTTTGAATGGATATTCAGCGCGCGCTAAACAGCCCAATCTTCACTCAAATGGTTATCTCACAAACCGGACCCGCCCCGCAAATACGCGTGCGAGCATTTCCGTCAGCTCCGAGCCCTGCTCGCTTGAAAGGTCGTATACCGTCAGGCGTTCGGGCGCCAGATCCACCAGCATGCTGATGAGCCGGTCCGGGTCGGCTGCCGCATCGTAATCGATGCGGGCGTCGCTTTCATCGGTTAACGTGCAGGAGCCGTCGGGGTGCAGCAAAAGGGAAACCTCCCGTACCCTGGTCGGCTTCACCTGCACGAACGCGCGCAGCACGCCCATCAGCTCCAGATATTCCTTTTCCAGCAGCAGCTCTTCGGATGCACTCTGCACGCACAGCCGCCAGGAATTCATGGTGTCCGGCATGCGGAAGCGCATATAGCCCGAAAGATGCAGGCTTTCTTCTTCTTCCAAATAGCTCTTGATGGCGCGCCGCACGGCGCCCGGGCGCTCCACCCTTCGCGCGCAGCGGATGGCGTCCGAAAGCACCGCCTGCTTTTCCACCAGAGTCAGCGGAAGGCGGTTGGTGAATTTGGCCAGCTCATACTGGCAGAGGTCGCGGCACAACAGCAACGCAAGCGCGATGGAAAGCGCATCCAGCCCGCCGGGATCGTCCAGTTCCGCAATCACGCTTTGTCCATTGGGCGTAAGCGTGAAAGAGTGGGCGGTCTGGTTCAGCCTCCGTTCCAGCAGGCGTTTTACGTCTACTTCGTATTCTCCTATTTCAATCCTGCGCGTCAGCACATGATCACTCTCCTTGGCAAGCCGGGCAAATAACACCGGCATACCCCATACTATGCGAAAAACAGAAAAAAAGATTCAGCTCCGTGGATCATCCGCGTTCAAGCGGTCGTTCCGGCTGTCTCCGTTTTCAAGTAAACCTGATTCATCAGGCTACCTTAGTATGGCTGAGAGCAAATTTGCTTATTGAAGGACGCGGACAGCAAATGTTTACATGGCGTGCGCTTCCATTTCGGGAAAAAGTCTGCCACTTCTGAGGCTGAAAAATTTTAAGGCGCAGCCGGAGCTGCGCCTTGGAAAACAATATAAGCTTGAAAAAATTTATCCCATTGCGATGCATTCCTCTTTGCGGAAGCAGTAATTCGTATGGTCGTTCACGATGCCGGTGGCCTGCAGGTGCGCATATGCGATGGTGGAGCCGAAGAAGCGCATGCCGCGCTTTTTCAGATCCTTGCTTACCGCGTCGGAAAGCTCAGTGGTCGCCGGCACATCCTTAAGCGAGTCGTAGTTGCCCACCACGGGTTTTCCGCCTACAAAGCTCCAGATGTAATTGTCAAAGCTGCCGAATTCGCGCCGGATGTCCAGAAACACCCGGGCGTTTGTAATGGAAGCTTCAATCTTTTTTCGGTTGCGGATAATCCCCGCATCCTGAAGCAAAGCTTCTACCTTGACCTCATCATATTGGGCAACCTTTTCCGGGTCGAAGCCGTCGTATGCTTTGCGGTAGTTTTCCCGCTTTTTGAGCACGGTGTACCAGTTTAACCCCGCTTGCGCGCTTTCAAGCACAAGAAACTCAAAATGCTTCCGGTCGTCATGTACGGGCACGCCCCATTCCTCGTCGTGGTACCGGATATACGGTTCATCAGATGTACACCAGTCACAGCGCTGCAAAGTATACTCCCCCTATCCACTTTTCTTTTGTATAAGAACGGAGCCGCGGCTGATGAAACAGAAGCGGCTCCAAAGCTCATTACATCTTTTCCGGCTCGGCGATTTCGCCTTCGTCCACAACTTCTATGGATTTGATGCGCATATCGGACTTCGGGCGGTCCCGCATATCCGTGGGGGCGGCGGCGATTTCATCCACCACTTCGATGCCGCTTGTCACCTTGCCAAACGCGGCGTACTGCCCGTCTAAGTGCGGGGAATCCTTGTGCATGATAAAGAACTGCGAGCCCGCGGAGTTCGGGTTTCCCGCGCGCGCCATGGAAATCACGCCCCGCGCATGCCTGAGCGGGTTCTTGTGGCCGTTAGAAGAGAATTCGCCCTTTATGCCGTAGCCGGGCCCGCCCATGCCGGTGCCTTCGGGGCAGCCGCCCTGAATCATAAAGCCGGGGATAACGCGGTGGAATATGAGCCCGTTGTAAAAGCCTTTGCGCGCAAGGTACAAAAAGTTCTTTACCGTGTTGGGGGCAGCCGTGCGGTCCAGTTCGAGTTCGATCCTGCCGCCGTTTTCCATTGTGATAATGACCATAAAAATTCCTCCTAATCAACTTGAACAGGGAGCCATTCCCCCTGTGCTTCAAACACCGGGTGCCGGTCAACAAGATCTACTCCCTGCACCTCAAACGCGTTGCCATCCCGGTACAGGCTTATCTGCACCTGCTCGCCGGGCACGGCTTCGGATAAATAGCCGATGGAAAACGCGCGAAGCCGAAATTGCCTGTGGTGCTCCAGCGGGAACAGATCCATGACCCAGCTGACATAGCTTGCATTATTCATATGCCCGTTGACGTCGATGTCGCCATACAGCGGAGCGCGGCAGACGATTTCGGGCGCACCTTCTTTTTTTAAGCGTAGCTTTCCCGGTTCGGGCAGTTCGGATGTAAGGGAAGCCACGGGAGGGAATGTAAGATCGCATTTTCCCGGCGGCACGATTCGGCGCGAGGAAAGATCCACCAACGTCCACGCCGTGGAGGCGGAGGCAATGAGCGTGTCGTTTTCGTCATATACGCGGAAGTAGCGGGGGAATGTGATTTTATTCGGCTCCCCGTACCAGGTGGTGACATGTATGGTATCCCGGTAACCGGGCATGCGGTGGATCACGGACTGCGCTCTTGCGATCATCCAGACAAAGCCGAGCTTTTCAACCAGCGTTTCCCGGGAAAAGCCGAGCTTCGCGGAATGCTCCCCGGCGCTTTCCTGCATCAGGCGGAACATGGCGTTGGGGCGCCACAGGCCGAATGCGTCCACATCGTTGGTCAACAGCGTACAGGAAAGCGTGTGGCTAGCGTTCATCTTTCCCGCCTCCCAGCAGCATGGCTAATAGGAAGCCCGCTCCAAGAAACAATATGCCCGAAAGCAGCGTCATGAGATCTGCCTGCATGAACCGCTGCTGGTAAAACACCGTAAAGGGGGAAGCGAGCACAAGGCCGATGATACCATAGTACGTGGAAAGCGGATAACGCCGTAACAGCACGCGTACCAGCCGCGCCATGCATACGATGCCGATGATGACGCCCAGCGTGAAGGGGATGAGTATGACCGCCCTTTCAAGCAGAGCCGGAAAATCCAGCCGGAACAAGGCCCCGGTAAAGCCGTTCACATACTGGAGCATGGGTTCAAAGTAACCAAGCAAAATCAGCAGCATGGAGCCGCTCAAGCCCGGCACCGTCATGGTGGCGGCGGAAACAAAGCCAAGCCCTAGCGCAAGTACGGCGTGGGGCGCCGTGGGAGATAACACGGATGTGCTTCCGGACTGTTGGCTTACGACGGTCATCGCCACGATAATTGAGGCGGTGCCCAGCATGAGCAGAAGATGGGTCAGCCGAAAAGGCGTTCCCTTTACTTTTCTTAAAAGCATCGGCAGCGCGCCCACGATCATGCCGACGAACGCGCAGGCCGTTTGCAGCGGAAACAGCTGAAACATCAATTCAATAAAATAGGAAAAGAGGCCAACGCCTATCAGCACGCCGATGCCGTAAGGCAGCAGCACGCGGCCGTGTTTAGAGGCGCCTTTGCCTGCCGAAAAGAAATCGATGATCTGGGTATAAATGCCCATGGACATCGCCATGGAACCGCCGCTTACGCCGGGGATGACTACCGCGATGCCAATCAGCGCCCCTTTGAGCAGCTTGAGCAAAAACCGCATGTATTGGCTCCTTTTTTACTTGCTACCGTTATGATTGTACCCCCCTGCGGCAGTATATGTCAATGCGCCGGGCCCGCCGGGAGCATCAGCGCCATGTCAAAATTGGTACATGATTTTCCATAAAATCACCGTATTTGCTCGCATGCCCGTTCAAAATTGTTGTGTATAACAATGGTATCAAGTTCACAAACTTAAAAGGAGGCTGGAATGATGGATAACCAATACTGGTATGAGGAACAAAAGCAGCAGCATTTCAGCGATGCGGATAAAAAGCAGCGCGGGAAAAGGGTTTCCGTCACCACGTTGATCGTCTGCATGCTGATCACGGGGCTGTTGGGCGGCGCATTGGGCGGCCAAATTGTAAAAACCGGAGATGCGGGACTTTACGCGCAGGCTACCCCTGCGCCTGCCGCTGTGAATCAAACGGCAGGAATTCCGGAAGAAGACAGTAAGCCCGTAAGCAGCCTGTCGACACAGGCGGCGGTGGACGGCACCTATACAAAGGCGCAGATCGTGCAGCTTGCGGCGCCCTCTATCGTGGGAATCGACGTGGAAGGCACGCAGACGGACTGGTATGGCCGCAGTGAGGCCACGATGGGCAGCGGCAGCGGAATTATCATTTCCGCGGATGGCTATATCATCACCAACAACCATGTGATCCAAGGCGCGAATGGCATTAAGGTATATCTCTCCGACGATACGGAGTACGACGCCACATTGGTAGGCTCCGACCAGAAAACGGACCTTGCCGTTATCAAAATCGAAGCGGCAAACCTGACCCCCGTGACCATGGGCGATTCGGATGCGCTGGTGGTGGGCGAGGACGTTGTGGCGATCGGCAACCCGCTGGGCGAGCTGCGGGGCACGGCGACAAGCGGCATGGTGAGCGCGCTGTCCCGTACTATCACGATCGAAAACCAGGAGATGACGTTGCTGCAGACGGACGCAGCCATCAACCCCGGCAACTCCGGCGGCGGGCTGTTCAACGCCCGGGGGCAGCTGATCGGCATCATTAACGCGAAGGTCGCTTCCTCCGCCACGGAAGGGCTGGGGTTTGCAATCCCGGTCAACGACGCCAAGGCTGTGATTTCGGACTTGATTGACCTCGGCTATGTCAGCGGGCGCGCCTATCTCGGCGTATACACGCAGAATGTGGCCATACAGCCCGAAGCCGCGGACGGGCGTGACGGCGGGGGCCTGTTCGGGATATTCGAATTCGGGTCCGGCCAGAACGTGGCGACCCGCGTGCAGGTCGCTGAGATTGTGAAAGGCAGCGCCGCGGAAAGCGCGGGCATCCAGGCGGGAGACCTGATCGTTACGGTAGACGGCAAAGAAATTTCCACCGGAAGCGAACTTGCTTCGGCAATCAGTGAATATAAAGCCGGGGATACGGCAACAATAGAGATACAACGGGGCAATGAAGAACTTTCCCTTACCGTAACATTCGGGGAATATGTTCCCGAGTAAGGTCATAACGCCATGTAAGGCGATGACATACCCCCAACCATCCTTAGAAAGGCAGCGTCCGGCTCCCCCCGGGCGCTGCCGCTTTTTTGGTCGCGCAAGCGGCGCAAATGCGCCACTTGCGCGAGCATTTACGGGGAGGATTTTTCTACGGCCGCCTAAAAACGCTGTGGCGTTTTCCGGGCGGCGGCCGTGCAATGTGTCAAAGCTGACGCACGTGTCGTCAACTTTGACGGATTTTTATGTATTCTCTAAAAATACTAATGTGAGCGGGGCGGCGGAGCGCCCCGCCATGCAGCAGACAGGACGCTTATTGAAAGGCATTCCGCTTGCGGAATGGCGTAGTAGCAGGAGAGTCACCTAGACAGGCGTTCTTAAGGAAGGGGTTTGGGGAAACGCAGTTCCCCCAAAGCAAAAAAAACAAACGTCGGCGCTTTTAAAGCGCCGATACCTTGAAACCTTCAAGCAGGTTGCATATAAAAAAATCCCTTTCGGGATTTTTGTGATTTTGGAATTTATTTCTGTTCGCCCTGCTTTGCAACCGCCTGCTTTTCTTCAAACGGATGCTTGACCGGCGCCTTTGCCCCGGGCCGCGGCAGGATGGCGGGGGAGGAGAGACTCCTCAATTCCATAATCCGCTGGTCCAGCTCCGCGTACTGCTGCCTTAGTTTAAACAGCTCGTCCGCCATATTGAGAGCGCTTAGCATCACGCAGGTGCTGGTGCCCAGCGCAGGGTGCGCCTTTTGCACCTCGTTTACTTTTTCATCCACATAGGCCGCTACGCTTTTGATATACGTTTCTTCTTCGGTACCGCACAAATGAACCGTTTGCCCGGCTACATGAACAGTGACCCGCGTCTTCTGCATGTACCTTATAACCCCCAACCATACGCTGTTTTTACCAGTATACCCCTAATTTTCTTGTGTTGCAAGGGTAAATGCAGCTCTTCCCGTATATGCCCGGCATAAAGCTACGGTTATACCATATATCCGCTTCATAACAAAAAAAATTCACATCAAATTCACATCACCTATGCAAGAAATCTTGCAATATGCTACAATAAAACCGATATCGTTTTGGCAATCATCATATCAGCGGGACAATCTTTACCCACTCCGAACTGAAGAAAGGAAAAGAACAAAGACAATGAGCGGTATTTCAAGTTTGTTCGAGGGCATACTCACATTCCATTGGCAATATCTCATTATGTATGCGATTGGCGGGTTACTCATATACCTTGCCATTGCAAAGGATTATGAGCCGGTGCTGCTGCTTCCCATCGGATTTGGCGCAATTCTTGTCAACCTGCCGTTAAGCATCATTTGGGGCCAAGGGACGGAAGTAGGGTTGCTGCAGTTTGTTTACAACTCCGGTATCCTCACAGAGCTGTTTCCCGCGCTCATATTCATAGGCATTGGCGCAATGACGGATTTCAGGCCCTTGCTTTCTACGCCGAAAATGATGTTCTTTGGCGCCGCGGCCCAGTTTGGAATTTTCTTTACGGTGATGGCGGCAATTTTCCTCACTCAGTTGTTCCCAATCCTTAATTTCACGTTGAAAGACGCCGTATCCATTGGTATTATCGGCGCTGCGGATGGGCCGACCTCAATTATTGTTGCATCGCAATTTTCTCAAAGGCTGCTTCCCGCCATAACGGTTGCCGCTTACTCTTATATGTCCCTCGTACCCATTATCCAGCCGCCGATTATTAAGCTTCTGACCAGCAGGGAAGAGCGCAAAATCCGGATGGTGTACAGCGACGTCACGCTGCCCAAATGGGTAATGGTCCTGTTCCCCATCGGCGTTACGGTTCTTGCCGGTATCATCGCACCCATCAGCGCTCCCTTGATTGGCCTCCTGATGTTTGGCAACCTGCTTAAGGAAGCGGGCGTTGTGGAGCGGCTCGCGCAGGCAGCCCAGAAAGAGCTTTCCAATATTGTAACGCTGCTGCTGGGCATTACCATTGGCGCTTCCATGAGATATGAGGATTTCCTTACGGCCGGTACGCTCGCCATACTTGGATTGGGCTTGGTCGCATTCATATTCGATACCGCGGGCGGCGTGTTGTTTGCGAAGCTGATTAACCTGTTCTCCGGGAAAAACAAAGTCAACCCCATGATAGGCGCAGCGGGCATCTCCGCTTTCCCAATGGCGGCCCGTATCGTGCAGCGCATGGCAAAGGAGGAGGACCCCACGAACTTCATCCTGATGCAGGCGATGGGCGCGAATGTTTCCGGGCAGATCGGTTCCGTCATTGCAGGCGGCATCATTCTGTCCATTACGCCATGGCTTGCGTCGCTGATTAAATAAAGGAGGGTAAGACAATGACGATAGTTGATGCTGGTTGGTCTGTGATGGGCTTTGGCCTGGCGGGCGTATTTATATCCCTGATTCTGTTTTACTTTTTCGCCAAACTGATGGTTTCCATCGGAAGCAAACAGAAGAAGAAAGAAGAATAGATATGGAACCTACCGGCGTGCGCATCCGCGCACGCCGGTTTTATTTTTGGCATCCGGTTGAATGCGGTGGATTTCCAGGATACAATAATTAGGGAAATGGTGTAGTTGTTTACAGGCGGGCTTTGATGTTTTCGGGCTGCAACAGATTGGAGGGCTTTATGCAAAACACCACATTGGTCACTATCGGCCTCATTGCAAGCATTGCCGTATGCTTCGGGCTGCCCATCGTATCGTTCCTTATCATGCAGGGGAAAAAGCTGAAAATTGCTCCTGCGTTCTTTACGGGCGTTCTTGCGTTTACCGTCTCTCAGGTGCTCATCCGCATGCCGCTTTTGAGCATATTCGGGCAAACCCCTTTTATGCAGCAGCTTTCGCAAAACATCGTCCTCTACGGGCTGTTTATGGGGTTTACCGCGGGTCTGTTTGAAGAGTTCGCAAGGTATCTTTTCTGCAAGCTGATGCTCAAAAAACACAGGCGCTATGCGGATGCCATAGCGTTTGGCTTCGGCCACGGCGGAATAGAGGCCATCCTCCTGGCCGGGGTTCCGCTCATCAGTTCCCTAATACTCTATTTTGCCATGAGCAACGGCACATTGGTTGCAATGGTAGGCGAGGATGTTGCCGCCACCGTTGCGGGGCAGCTGGGCGCGCTTACACCCATCCTCTCGGTGCTCGGCGGCGCGGAACGCATATTCGCGGTGATGCTGCACATCGGCTTCTCCGCCATGATATTTACGGGCTTTGTGCGAAACCGGCCCGGGAAGTATCTCCTGCTCGCGATACTTGCGCACACGTTTGTGGACGCGTTTGCGGTGATCGTCCCGGCCTATACGCACATGGGTCCGCTCGCGCTCGAAGGGGTCATGCTGGTGTTTGCGGTGCTGTGCCTTTTCTACGCGTTGCGTGCAAAGAAGAACTTCCCCGTGGTGGAATTGCCCGCGGATGCGATCGGCGTGATCCCCGCGCAGGAGGTTCCGCCCGAACAACCCGCGAATTCTTCGGAGGAATTTGTGGAGTCTCCAGAAGGCCGCTGACAAAGTCCTGCGGACTTTGAATCTGACGCGCATGCACCGAATGGCACATTCGGGTATTCTGCAAGGAATGATATGCAGCCAAAGCTGCACAGCCAATCGTCAGATTTGATCCAATAGGGGCTCCCCTTGGGGAGAGCCCCCACACCCCCTAAGGAGGGGCATGCAGTAAGCTGGGGCGCCGTCGGCGCCCTTTTATTTTTTGGGGGACCTTCCAGAACATGCTTACGTTTTTTTTACATTCATGCCATATTCGCCTCTTTACAATGAAAATCTGCGGTAGCATAATAGTGAAGTGCGTAACAATGAAGCACTTCACTAAATGAAGGAGGAGTAAAATGCCCGAACGCTATTCGGATGTGGCGCTGCAGCTCGAACAGCTTTTTTGCCTGCGCCGGATCCTGCAAAGAAAGGCGGCGGAAACTTCCCCGCTGCACCGCGGCCAGCTTCCGGTGCTCGAATATATCCGGTGGAACCCCGGATGTACGCAGGTGCAGATTGCCGAAGCGCTGCTCATTTCCCCGTCCTCGGTCGCGCAGTCCACAAAGCGGATGCAGCGGGACGGGCTCTTAAAAAAACAGACGGAAGACGACCAGCGCTGCAACCGGCTGTACCTGACGTCAAAGGGCGAGCAGATTTCAAGGGCGTGCAAGCAGCGCTACATTGAAGTGGATGGAGACGTCTTTTCCGTCCTTTCCAAGGAGGACATGGATGAGCTTTCCATATTGCTGGGAAAGCTAGTGAAAAGCGCCGCGGATCGCGCCAAGCTCGATGTCGAGCATTTGGATTTTGAATCGCTCATGCAGTTGAAACGAAAAATGCACGAGCATATGCTGGGGGAGAAAACATGCTAAAAACGTTGCTGCGCTACCTGGGCGCATATAAGAAACAAACCATTCTGTCGCCGATTACCATGGTGCTCGAGGTGGCGATGGAAGTGACCATCCCGTTTTTGATGTCGCGTATCATCAATATCGGCGTTGCGAACCGGGATATGGCCTACATTACGCAAATCGGGCTCTTGATGATCGGCATGGCGTTTTTGTCGCTGTGCTTCGGCATGCTCACGTCCCGCCTTTCTTCTACAGCGGGCGCAGGCTTTGCGCAGAACCTCAGGCGGGCGCTGTTTGCAAAAATACAGGACTTTTCCTTTTCCAATATCGACCGTTTCAGCACCGCAAGCTTAGTTACGAGGCTCACCACCGACGTCACAAGCGTGCAGAACACATTTATGATGTCGCTGCGCCTGGCGGTGCGCGCGCCCGTCATGCTGGTGTTTGCGGTCATTATGGCGGTCTCCATCAATACGGAGCTGGCGACGGTGTTCCTGATTGCCGTACCGGTGTTGGCCGCAACGCTGATATTCGTGATGTCTTCCGCGTATCCGCGCTTTCGGAAAATGCTTGCGGAGTACGATAAAATGAACCGAAACGTCCAGGAAGACCTCATCGGCATCCGCGTGGTCAAGGCGTTTGTGCGTGAAGACCACGAGACGGAAAAATTCCGCGAGGTATCTACCCAGGTGATGAAACTGCAGTATGCGGCAGAACGCATCGTTATCTGGATCATGCCGATGATGATGTTCGTCATTTACGCATGTATGATCGCCATCTCCTGGTTTGGCGGCGTGCGCATCATTAACGGCACCATGCTCACCGGCGACCTGATGAGCTTTGTCAGCTATACCACCCAGATCCTGATGTCTTTGATGATGATGGGCATGGTGTTCATGATGATCGTCATCACCCGCGCTTCCTTTACCCGCATCGCGGAGGTGCTGGATGAAAAGACCGATATCGTAAGCCCCAAGGATGGGATATCGGAAGTGCCGGATGGAAGCGTTGCATACAAGAACGTGCGTTTTCGGTACAGCACGGGCTCCGGGGAGCCGACGCTGTGCGACATTGACCTTGCAATACCTGCGGGGCAAACGGTCGGCGTAATGGGCGCGACAGGCTCCGCCAAGACCACATTGGTGCAACTGATTCCCCGGCTCTACGATGTGGAAGCGGGCAGCGTCCTGGTGGGCGGAAACGACGTGCGCGACTATGACCTGAGGGCTTTAAGGGATTCGGTGGCAATCGTGCTGCAGAATAACGTGCTGTTTTCCGGCACCATACGCGAAAACCTCAAATGGGGCAACGCGGACGCCACGGACGAAGAGATCGAAAAGGCCTGCCGCATCGCGCAGGCGCACGATTTTATCATGGGTTTTCCCAACGGATATGATACGGACCTGGGGCAGGGCGGCGTGAACCTTTCCGGTGGCCAGAAACAGCGGCTGTGTATCGCCCGCGCACTGTTGAAGCGCCCCAAAATCATGATACTGGACGACAGCACAAGCGCCGTCGATACCGATACCGACCGCCGCATCCGTAGCGGCCTCAAGCAGGAGCTTGCAGGCATGACTACCATCATCATCGCGCAGCGCATCGCTTCCATTATGGACGCGGACCAGATCGTGGTGCTCGATGAGGGGAAAGTCAGCGCGGTAGGTACGCACGAGGAACTGATGCAGGAAAGCGAAATTTACCGCGAAGTCTTCGCTTCCCAGCGCAAAGGAGTGGACGAATATGCCAAGGCCTGAACAGAACAAAATGGGTGGAAGGGGCAGAGGCCCGAAAAATGCAATGGGCACGTTAAGGCGCATTGTAGGGTACCTCAAGCCGTATAAGATACAGCTTACTATCGTGCTCGTCAGTGTGCTCATCAGCACGGGCGCTTCGGTTGCGGGCTCGTACTTTTTAAAGCCGCTCATCAACGATTATATCCTGCCGCTGGTGGGGCAACAAAACCCGGATTTTACGCCGCTTGCCCTGATGCTTGTGCGCATCGGCGCGGTGTACGTTGTAGGCGTGGGCGCGGCGTATCTCTATAACCGGCTGATGATCAACATATCGGTGGGGACGCTCAACAGCATCCGGAACGATTTGTTCGCGCACATGCAAAAGCTGCCGCTCAAGTATTTTGACGCGCACACGCATGGCGAGCTGATGAGCCGTTACACCAACGATACGGATACGCTCCGCCAGTTTTTGGGGCAAAGCTTCGTACAGATTATTTCCTCCGCGCTTACGGTGGTCAGCGTATTTGTTGTGATGCTTGTATTGAACCCCGTGCTCACGGTACTGGTGGTCGTTATGCTTGCCATCATGATTTGGGCGGTTCAGGCCCTGGGAAAACGGAGCGGCATGTATTTCCGCAGGCAGCAGGAGGCCATCGGAGCCGCCAACGGCTACATTGAGGAAATGATCGAGGGCCAGAAGGTCGTTAAAGTGTTCTCTCGGGAACGGGAGGCCAAGGAGCACTTTGATACGCTCAACGACGAACTCTATAAATCCGCGCGGGGGGCGAACACGTTTGCCAGCATCCTGATGCCGGTGATGAACAACCTTTCCTATGTGCATTATGCGCTCACCGCCATGACGGGCGGCCTGCTTGCGGTAGGCTACGGGCTGGACATTGGCACGCTTGCGGCGTTTTTGCAGTATACCCGTTCCTTCTCGCAGCCCATTATCCAGGCGTCGCAGCAGTTTAATATCGTGCTTCAGGCGCTTGCGGGCGCAGAGCGGATATTTGAACTGATCGACCAGGAACCCGAAAACGACGAGGGCACGGTGAGCCTCGTCTACGTGGAAAAGAACGCGGATGGTTCCATGAAGGAGAGCAGCACGCGCACCGGCGTTTGGGCGTGGAAGCGGCTTCTTCCCGATGGTACGGCACAGTATACGGAAGTACGCGGGGATGTGCGGCTGGAGGATGTGGACTTCCGGTATGTACCTGAGAAGCCGGTTCTTGAGGATATGACGCTTTACGCCAAACCCGGCCAGAAAATCGCGTTCGTGGGCTCTACGGGCGCGGGCAAGACAACTATCACCAACCTTATCAACCGCTTTTACGACGTCAACGAAGGGCGCATTCTTTACGACGGCGTCAACGTTAACGACATCAAAAAGGCAGACCTCCGGCGCTCGCTCGCGATCGTGCTGCAGGATACGCACCTGTTTACGGGTACCGTGATGGAGAACATCCGCTACGGGCGGCTTGACGCCACGGAAAGCGAAATCAAGCGCGCGGCGAAGCTCGCAAACGCGGATTCCTTTATCCGCCACCTGCCCGAAGGGTACGATACCATGATCACCGGCGACGGTGCGAACCTGAGCCAGGGGCAGCGGCAGCTGCTGGCGATCGCCCGTGCGGCGCTCGCAGATCCCCCGGTGCTGATATTGGACGAAGCCACAAGCTCCATCGATACGCGCACCGAGGCGCTCATTGAAAAGGGCATGGATCAGCTGATGCAGGGGCGCACGGTATTCGTTATTGCCCACCGCCTGTCCACGGTGCGCAACGCCAACGCCATTATGGTGCTGGAGAACGGCCGCATCATTGAGCGCGGGGATCATGACGACCTTATTGAGCAGCGCGGGAGGTACTACCAGCTTTATACCGGCGCGTTCGAGCTTTCGTAAGTTTTTGCACAATAACAAGAGGCCTGCGGCAATCTGCCGCAGGCCTCTGCATGTCGATAGACCTCGCTGTCTGTCATTCTGAGCCGGAGGCGAAGAATCTGGTTCTTATTATATCCCCTAATATAGGCGCTTTTAAGATCCTTCGCTTTGCTCAGGATGACAGTAGACTGATGCGTTGGTAAGCTCTTCCCGGCCCCGCAGCCGCTACTTTTTCCTGCGCTGCCAGAGCTCGACGGCGGCGCGCTCGATTTCCTCGCGGGGCAGGCGGGTGCTGTCCAGGTTGTTGTAGCCGATTTCGATCCGCCCTTTGGAAAAACCATCGATCACTGCATCCGCAAAGAGGTTGACGTCCACCCCGAACGTATGCAGGCCCACGCCGCCAAGGTCCGTGTTGACTGCGGGCGGGATCACTTCGATTACTTCAATGCCGGTGTGTTCCAACTGCTTTCTGAGGCTGAACGTAAAGGAATGCACGCCCGCTTTTGTGGCGCCGTACACCGGCACCCAGATGGGCGGCAGGAATGAAAGCTCCGAGGATACGTTGACAATGGCGGGATTGCGCTGCTTTAACAGATGCGCCGTAAACAGCCGGGCAAAGTGGATGGGCGCTTCCAGGTTGATGGCAAGTTCCTGTTTTATATCATGCCACGCAACGTCGGGGTCGGTTAAATCCATGCGCCGCTGAATGCCGGCGTTGTTGATGAGCACGTTCATATC